>JALEHK010000052.1 GCA_022770625.1 Oscillospiraceae bacterium
CACTTGCTGTTGCTGACTTCGCAGTCCTCGATGATCCAGCCCTTCGACCAGTGGGGGCCGATCATACCATCCTGGAATGCAGCGGGCGGCGCCCATGTGGTCGCGGCCTTATTGACGTCAAAGCCGGAGAAGGTGATATAGCCGACGCCGGTTTTCGAGGGCATGAAGCAGTTGCGGCGGACGTTGATGTCAACCCGCTCTTCATTCGGATTTTTTCCCTGGAAGTTGGCGTAGATGACCGTTTTTCCGTCTTTCTGCTCGGTGTACCACTTATAGACCGACCATTCCGGCTCCCACGAGGGTTTATAGACTTCGCCTTTGATGCACTCGTCCAGCGTCTCGGTCTCGTAGAGCTGGCGGTCATTTAAGTAAACTGCGCCGGTATGGCGGATCACGGGGGCAAAATACCAGTCGCCGCCGACAAAGGTCGTATAGGGGTTATAGCTTCCGAAAACGCCGTTATCGACCTCGAGCACCCATACGTTTCCGTCATAATGCTTCCAGCCTTTTGCTTCCTCAGCGCCGGTGATGACCGCGCCGAGCGGAACTTCCGAACGGTAGGTGATCCGGGCGTCGGGCGTGCCGGCGTTTTTGGGATCAACGTATTCGCGGTAGATGCCGGGCGCTACCAGCACTTCATCGCCGGGAAGGGCAAGCTGCGCCGCTTCGTTGATGGTCTTGAAGGGAGAATTTTTGGTTCCGTCGCCGCTTTTTACGGCGGATGCCGATACATAATAGATCATGAGAAACCTCCTAAAAAAAGTGATAAGAAAAGTGTACGGGCACGGAATCGAAGAACGGGATTGACCGCTTTCGGTTCTTTTGATATAATTATAGCGCAACAAATGCGATGAAAAAATAAGGATACTGCCCAAAAATATGACGTTTCTGCCAAATTCGGCGTGATCGAACGATTCTGAGCAGAACACCGGGAAGGAGAAGGCGCATGACGGACGTGGATCGAGAGATTCGGGAAATTGCGGAGCTTTCGGATAATCCGCTCGAGGAACGGATCCGGCGGCAGATTCCTCACTACGGCTTTTATCCGGGCGGAGCGAACGCGCACTTTGTCAGCGAGGTCAACTGGCACTGGCACGGGGAGTACGAGTTCGGGTATGTCGCCGAAGGAAGCATCCTCTACAAGACCAGCCGCAGCCGGTTTATCCTGCACAGCGGTGAAGCGATCTTCATCAACTCGGGCGTCCTTCACTATCTTCAACCGCTGGAGGAGGGGACAAGGCTTTATACCCAGTTTATCGACGGCGCGTTTCTCGCCGAGCCGGGGAGTTTTGCCGACGAGCGGTATCTTCGCCCGGTCGCGGAGAAGCGGCGGCTGGACGCCTTTCCCATCCGGAGAGCGGACGGAGAGGAGGCGCTTTTAGACGGGCTTGAGGAGGGGATCCGGCTTGCGCAGGAGCGGGCGCCGTTTTATGAGTTCCGGCTCAAAGGAATCTTTCTTTCCGTCTGGGAGCGGGTCTATGCCCGCGCATCGGCCGAGCTGCTCCCCGAAGAAAAGACCGGAGAAGAGAGCGACCGGCGGGTCAAAGAGATGATCCTCTATATCCAGCAGCACTTTCAGGAGGAGATTGCGGCGGCGGATATCGCCCATTCCGCCCATGTCAGCGAGCGGGAATGCTACCGGCTGTTCAAGGGGAGTCTGGAGATGACGCCGATCGAGTTTCTTTTCTCGGTTCGGATCCGCCGGGCGCAGGAGATGCTGATGCGCACCGACAAGAGCGTGCTGGACATCGCGCTCGAAGCCGGATTCAGCAGCAGCAGTTATTTCGGCAAGCGCTTCCGGGAACAGTGCGGGATCTCGCCGGGACAGTTCCGGAAACGGTACTGGGAGATGATAAAGGGATAAAAAAACGTCCTTTCCTGACGGGTGCAGGAAAGGACGTTTTCGGCTTTTATACGACCTGAAAAAGGAAGAACTTTAAGTAGTTGGTCTCGGGAACGTTCCAGAGGATCGGATGATCGGGCGCCTGCTGGCGGACTTCGATCTGGCGCAGCTCCCGTCCGGCGTCATGCGCGGCGCTCTGAAGCATCTTCACAAACCGGTCCTCCTCCATAAAGTGGGAGCAGGACGCGGTCGCAAGATACCCGCCTCTCGGCAGCAGCTTCATCGCGCGGAGATTGATCTCCTTATAGCCGCGGTAGGCGGAATCGACCGTTTTGCGGCTCTTGGTAAAGGCGGGCGGGTCGAGGATGATAAAGTCGAACCGGTCGTCGGGATCATGGCTTTCCGCCATCTTCGGAAGGAGATCGAAAACATCGGCGGCCACAAAGCTCATCTTCTTCTCAAAGCCGTTTAAGCGGGCGTTTTCACGCGCCATTTCGACCGCCATTTCGGAAATATCGACCGCGCGGACGTGCGCTGCGCTGCCCTTTACCGCATTGAGTGCAAACGACCCGGTATGGGTAAAGCAGTCGAGCACCCGTTTTCCTTTGGCGATCCGGGAAACGGCAAGACGGTTGTATTTCTGATCGAGGAAGAAGCCGGTTTTCTGCCCTTCCTTGAAATCGACATGGTAGCGGACGCCGTTTTCGACGATCTCGGTCACGGTGTAATCGGGAATTTTACGGTCAGGAAGCGGATAAAAGCCCTTTCCCTGCTCCATGCCTTCCAACGTCCGGATGGCGACGTCGTTGCGCTCATAGATTCCGTCGATCTCCTGACCGTCCTCCGAAAGAACCTTAACCAGAAGCGGAAAGATCACATCCTTGCGCTTTTCGATCCCGAGCGAGAGGGTCTGTGCGACGAGAATCTTTCCGAAACGGTCAACCGTCAGTCCGGGAAATCCGTCCGATTCGCCGAAAATGATCCGGCAGCAGAGAAGATCGGGAGATCCCTCTCCGCCCATGACCGTTTTCCGATACTCCCACGCATAGCGGAGCTTCCGCTCCCAGAAGCTCTCGTCAAACCGGTCGTTGGCGTTGCGGGAGATCAGGCGGATACGGATCTTGGAGCGGCTGTTGTAAAAGCCGGTGCCGATAAAGCGTCCCTTATCGGTCAGAACGTCGATCAGCCCGCCGTTTTCGATTTCGTTCCCGTCAGGATCGTGGAAAAGAGCGGTCACTTCGGCTTCATAGACCCACGGATGACCGGAAAGAGCGGCGCGCTCCCCTTTTTTGGTGATCACGGCATACGGATAGCTGCGGGTAGTTTTCATGGATCGTTCAGACTCCTTTTATTCGTTTTCATCAGGTTCGGACGCAGACTCAGAAGCAGACGCACGGCTTAAAAGCGCCACCAGCGCCGAGTAGATCTCGCTTTTCTTGAACTGGGAATGGGCGCTGACCTGCTTGGCGGCGTCGGTCGCGCGAAGTCCCTCCCCGGTCAGGGCTTTGGCCTCGGCGACCGCGTCCTCAAGCGTCATTTCCGGCGGCTTTTTCGGGGACGCGCCCTCTACGATCAGCACAAACTCGCCCTTGGGCGTTACTTCGGTATAATGCTCGATGGCTCCGCGGAAATCGGTGCGGAAAACCTCCTCGTGGATCTTGGTCATCTCCCGGCAGAGAGAAACGCGGCGTTCCTCGCCGAATACCGCCGCCATGTCCTTTAGGGTATCGAGCAGCTTATGCGGCGCTTCGTAAAAGATCAGGGTATGGGTATCCTCCTGAAGGCTGTAGAGATGCTCCCGGCGGTTTTTGCGGTTGGTCGAGAGAAAGCCCTCAAACGAGAATCGGGAGGTGACAAGCCCGCTGATGCAAAGGGCGCTTACCGCGGCGCTCGGGCCGGGAATAACGACGGTCCGGATGCCGGCCGCCGCCGCAAGACGGACGATGTCCTCGCCCGGGTCGGAGATGCAGGGCATTCCGGCGTCCGAAACGACCGCGACATTTTCTCCGTTTTGCACCCGTTCGATGATCGCTTCCCCGCGTTCGCGAAGGTTGTGCTCATGGTAGCTGACGAGCGGCTTTTTGATGTCGAAATAATTGAGCAGCTTTAAGGTCACGCGGGTATCCTCTGCGGCAATAAAATCGACCTCGCGAAGCGTCTGAACGGCGCGGGGCGAAAAGTCGGAAAGGTTGCCGATCGGCGTACCGACGATGTAAATGGTTCCCATGAAATATTCCTTTCTGTATTGCGAAACAAGCGCCGGGGATCACATTTTTTCGGAATCGCTTCCGTAATGGGTGATCCGCGCGGCGGTTTCCTTATCAAAAATCAGCGTCGGGAGCACGTCCATATAGGGACGCGCATCCTTTTTCCCCTCGACCAACACCAGCCACGGCTGGGTGGAATCGTTTTTGGCGACAAACTGTGCGCGCTTTGGCTCTAAGCGGTGCGCTCTCATCGAGCAGAGGATGTCGCACAGCCGCTCCGGACGAAGGCAGAGGCAGAATCTCCCGCCGGTTTTGAGAAGCGCGCTGGCGGCCGCACAGACGTCGTCAAGCGAACAGAGGACTTCATGCCGGGCGATCTGATGAGCGGGAAGCTCGGACAGGATCCCGGTTCCGCCGGTCTTATAAGGCGGGTTGCAGGTCACGAGGTCAAACGTACCGAGCGGCATTTTCCCTCTAAGTTCCTTGAGGTCGGCGCACAGGGGGCGCAGAATGCCGTCCAGCGGCTCTCCGAGCGCTTCCGAGCGGGAGAGGGAGAGCGAAAACTGCTCGATCGCCTGCGGCTGGATATCGACGCCCCACATTTCCTTCGGGCGGCAGTTTTTATAGAGGAGAAAAGCGATGATCCCGCAGCCGGTTCCAAGGTCGGCCGCCCGGTCTTTATGCCGCAGTCCCTTTCCCGCAAAATCCGCAAGAAGGAACGCGTCGCTTCCGAAGGTATGCTCCCGGCTGGTCGAAAGCAGGAGAGTGGGAGAGAGCTGTTCAAAATGTGGCTGCTGCAACGAAAGGACTCCTTTTTAGTCATGTTTTGGGTTCTGCCGGGGGCAGAACGGCCGGGATCGGAGGGTTTGGGAAGTTGTGAACAAGGTTCCGCATCGGTTACGTGTGCAGACCGAGGGCGTCGCCCTCTGGACACCTACCAGCCCTTTTTTGAAGGGCTGGACCCCAAAATCTATTGACCATTTTTAGAACGGTTTACGCACTCACGCGGGAATTTTGCGCCGAGAACGTATGGCGCAAAAAAACAAAATCTCCATTTTTATCCTTTACGAAGAGCAAAGGATGATGAGGATATTATATCATATCCATTCGCCCATCTGCAAGTCATAGAGCGGAAAAACACTTGCTTTTTAAGACGGAATATGATATAATTGAATTCATAAATCTGAAAAAATAATGTCGGTATGATGGAATTGGCAGACGTGGCGGACTCAAAATCCGCTGATAGCGATATCGTGCGGGTTCAAGTCCCGCTACCGGCACCAGATTCGCACGATGGTTTTGATATGAAAATCATCGTGCTTTTTTTATTGCTCAAAAAGCGAACGACATTTGGTTTGAAATTTTATTCAATATGTTTCAGAGCATACAGAGGAACGCTGTTTCGTCTTTCAAACGGCGTTCCTCTTTTATTCCGAAGCGTCCGCATTTTTCTCTGTGCGTTTTTGCCTTATATTTTCAGCAGCGGCTTTCCAGACGGTTTTTTGAGAGAATTTTCTATTCAATCGTAAACTGTATTGTTTAACTGAACTGTCGGCTTTTGAAGTCGGCTTTATGCAATGCTTTTGCTTCGTTTAATTTCTCAAGTCCGGCTTTTCCACCGAGCAAAAATCAGTTCTTACGAATGTGGAAAATTATCGGAAAA
>JALEHK010000058.1 GCA_022770625.1 Oscillospiraceae bacterium
TATAAAAAATAAAATTGCAGTTTGAAGGATTTTTGCAACCTTTTTCCCTGCCTGCGTGTTTTTATAGATGAAAGGAGAGGGAGTATGAACGGGGTTTCATTGCGCGCGAATGAAACACTGGAAGCGACCCTGGATCAATACGGCGATATGATCCTGCGCCTTGCGTTTTCCTGCCTGAAAAGCCGGGAGGACGCCGAGGATATTTTGCAGGACGTCATGATGAAGCTAATCGAAAAATCTCCGCAGTTTGAAAGCGCGGAGCATGAAAAAGCATGGCTGATCCGCGTTACCATCAACATCTGCCGAAACCGGCTGCGCTCGCCCTGGCGGCGCCACCGGGAACTGGATGAAACTGTCTCCGATACCGCCTTTTCCCAGCAGTGGGACGCCTCCTTCGGGGAGGAAAGCGACGTTATGACCGCCGTTATGAAGCTGCCGGAAAAATACCAGGAAGTTGTCCATCTGTTTTATTATGAGGATTACAGCATCGCACAGATTGCGTCGCTCTTACGAAAAAAAGAATCGACGGTTCGCTCCCTTCTTCACCGGGCGCGAGCCATGCTGAAGGATTCATTGAAGGAAGGTTGGAATATTGAGTAAGTACGAAGCTCCGAACAGAGAAGAAAAGAAGGAACAAGGTCCTGTCCGCAGCTTTTCGGAAAATTATTGTCGATCGATGGACAGGATCACCCTGTCGCCTGAACTGCGGGAACGGATCTTGCAGCTGGAAAAGAAAAAACGGGCGCCCCGCTGGCTCCGCGTCGTAAAGCCGGTCGCGGCTGTTGCAGCCTGCTTCGTTGTCCTTGCTGCCGTCAAAAATATATCCGGCGTCAATTTTTCTGCCCTTTCGACCGCCGAAGCGCCTGAAACCGCCGCGGACAGAGCCGCCGATACAACGGCCTATACGACAGGAGCCGGGGAAATGAACGATATCCCCTCCGTGGAAAGCGCCGATGAGGATATTCGTGAGGAAATCAGCGAGGAAATCAGCGAGGACGTCAGCGAGGATGCCGAAAATACCGGCGCGGATTCCGATAACGGTGTCGCCGCATATTCTCTTTCTCCGGATGAAGCCGTTCCGGAAGAAAATTCGCAGGAAAGCGCTCCCTCTTCTAAAGAAAACGATTCCGGCGCATCCGTATCGGTGCATATTCCGCCGGAAGTGCTCGGGGAGTCCATTCCCTCGGATCGAAGCGCCGGCTCCGAAGAAGCCGAAAGCGACAACGCCCAGAGCTATTCTTCCGCAAGCAGCCATATGATCGTCAATCCGATGGTCGGCTATGAAACGCTTTCCGAAGCGGAAGCGGTGCTCGGCTGGAGCGTCAAAGCGCCCCCGCTCGACGACGCTTCTATCTATCTGATCAATGGGAGCCTGTTTGAAGCCGACTGGACAGACGGAAGTTACTACCGGATGGGCAAGACCGAGCTTTTGGGCAGCGATGTAAGCGGCGACTACAACAGTTATGACTACGCGGAAACTGAAACGATCGACGGCATCCATGGCAGCATCACCGTCTATCTTTCCGGCGACAGCGAAAACAGCCTGACCCTGCTGATCTGGTCGGACGATACCTACAGCTATGCCTATTACGCAGGTACGCCGATGACCCATGAACAGACGCTGGATTTTCTTAAAGAGCAATTGACAAACGAATCGCAGTGAGGTGTTTTATGCGCAGATATTTTCCCTTTTCGATCCTTTTCTACACGATTTTTGCCATTTTTTCCACCCTTTACGGAGGCAGCCCTTCCGTCGATACGAAGCATTTCCTGATCCTGTGGGTGTTTATCCTGCTTCCGTTGGCGGCGCTGATCAGCGCGATCCCGGTCGGCTATCGTAAAAAGAGCTTCCGCTACGGCGCGTTTTACGCAATATACGCCGCGCTGATCGGAGAGCTGTCCTATCTGGCGGCCTTCCATTCCTTTGACGGCGAGTCGTTTTTGATGACGGTTTCAATGGCCGTGATCGGGGTTGGCCTCGGCGGGTTGATTCGTAAAAAGCAGAAACAACGCCGCCTGCCCCGGATGGATAAAAAGTGAAACGAAAAAAGCACGGTGCATTCAAAACACCGTGCTTTTTTATTATAGGTTTTGAAACACCTAAAAACCTGCCGGATTCGGAAACCAGAAAAGTTTTGCGGAGCTTTTTCAAAAGCGACCGCGTCCCCAAAGCTTTTTCGATTCATAAAAACGTCCGAAAAGGATTACGCATTTCCGACTCGCACTAGACGCAGTGCGCTCCGAAATAGGGTGCGGGGAAGCCCTGCAAGAGAGGGCTTCTCCTTAAAGCGCTCCCGAAAAGCACACTTTTTCCTTTTGGAATTATATTTTGGGTCTTGCTGCGCAAGACAACTAAAATCGGAACGATTTTCAACTGTGAAAAGTTTGCAAATATCGGTTTCCCGTGCAAGCGGAGGGCTTTGCCCTCTCGACACCCACAAGCCCTTTTTTGAAGGGCTTGACCCCAAAATCTATAGATACTTTGCTCCTCATTTTAAGCGACCTTCCGCACAATACCGGAGATTGTGACATAAATCCGATCCGTTTTCGGGGTCGATTCGCTCGAAACCGCGCCGTCGATCCCAAGCGGATATTCCTCTCCGTCTTTTTCCGCGCTTCCGGTCAGCATCGCACCGTCCGTGCCGAAGCAGTAATATCTTCCGTCGATCTCGGCCCATCCGGTCACCATCGTGCCCTGTCCGTCCAGGAAATACCAGTTGCCCTTATCCTTAAACCAGCCCTGACGGTAACTGTCACCCTGGCGGTAGTACCATTTGCCGCCGATCATCTGCCAGCCGTCTTTCTGTACGGTATTCGGTGCGTCCACACCTGTCATCTCGACACAGGCAGAAGAAATTCTCTGGGCATCGCCCTCCCATTCGGCTGCTGCGGGAACGGCAACAGAACCGGCGGTAACGGCGGCGGTTAAAATAGCGGCGGCCAATCTGCGTTTCATATGGTTTTTGCGCTCCTTTCCGGGAAGCGGTTGCAACACCGCTTCGTTCATCTTGTTCATGATCTTATTATACCTGCACATGATGAACATAAAATAAATAGAAGGTGAAAGGAT
>JALEHK010000088.1 GCA_022770625.1 Oscillospiraceae bacterium
TGCCGTGCTTCCAACTATATTCACCTGCTGCGCAAGGCGCTCATCAAGAGCGGATATGGTAAGATACCAGTCATTTCGCTTTCATTTACCGGGTTGGAGAGCAACCCCGGATTTAAGGTTACGCTTCCGATGGGCATTCAGTTGGTCAACGCAGTCTTTCTGGGCGACCTTCTGACGGATCTTCAGAACCAGTGCCTGCCGTATGAGATCGAACCGGGCGAGACATCGAAAAAGGTGCAGAAATGGGAAGACTATCTCTGTACTCAGCTTGGACGGAAAAAATATGTTTCCCGTTCTTTGGTGCGCCGGTGGTATGACGAGATCATCCGTGATTTTGCCTCAATCCCGCGTAAAAAAGAGAAAAAGGTTCTGGTCGGCGTTGTCGGTGAGATCTATGTCAAGTATTCTCCGCTTGGAAACAATAATCTCGAACGTTTTCTCCTTCAGGAAGGCGCAGAGGTTGTCGTGCCGGGACTGATGGGCTTCTGCCTCTACTGCGTATACAACACGCTTGAAGATCGAAAGCTCTACGGCGGCGGCGCTGTCAAGACGCAGGTCTTTAAGCTGGCGTATGATTACCTGACCGGACGGGAAAAAGAAGTAATCGAAGCGGTTAAAAAAGAGGGTACCTTCCGCCCGTCCTCTTACTTCCCGGACGAGGTCAAGATGGCGGACGGTTATATCAACCGGGGCGTTAAAATGGGCGAGGGATGGCTTTTGACGGCCGAGATCGTATCGCTGATCCATGAAGGCATCGCCAATATCGTCTGCACCCAGCCGTTTGGCTGCCTTCCCAACCATATCGTTGGAAAAGGAATGATCCGCACCATCAAGGAGCAGAATCCCGAGGCCAATATTGTTGCGGTTGACTATGACCCCGGTGCAAGCGCCGTCAATCAGCAGAATCGAATCAAGCTGATGCTGGCTAACGCCGCTGAGCGCCGCTGAAAGGGCAGGGGGAGAAACTGATGCCGTATATTGTGACGCTGTTTTTGTATTTTGTCGTGTACAGCTTTCTTGGATGGTGCTGCGAAACGGTTTACTGCTCGACCATCCAGAAACATTTTGTCAACCGCGGCTTTCTGTATGGGCCGCTCTGCCCGATTTATGGATGCGGTGCGCTTCTGGTGCTGTTTCTTTTACGGGATGTGAGCGATAGTCTGGTGCCGCTTTTTCTTTCCGGACTGGTGGTGACAACAGTCCTTGAGTACCTGACGAGCGTTTTGATGGAAAAACTGTTCCACATGAAATGGTGGGATTATTCTCATCTTCCTTTCAACATCAATGGGCGGGTCTGCCTGCTCAATTCCTGCGAGTTTGGAGCGCTTTCCGTATTTGTCGTCCGGGTACTTCATCCGGCGATTGTCGGACTGGTCGATCGGCTCAGCGTGATGGCAGCTTGGATCGTTGCGATTGTTTTGTTGGCTGTGATCCTGACGGATACCGTGATTACCGTCCGTGGACTGCTGATCCTCAAAGGAAAGCTGGACGACATTTACGACCGGATCGAGGAAATCCGCCTCAAAACAGAGGAAGGAAGCGAAAAGCTCCGGTTGGCGCTTACCGAAAAGGGCGACGATGTCCGCAGATCGATCCGCGGTCGTACCGATGAGCTGAAGGAATCGCTTGCTGTTCGTGTGGAAATCCTGCAAGGCGATTACGAGCAGTATAAAGAACGAATGGCGCAGAGCGGGGAAGAACTTCAGAAGAATGTCGAAGAGGGTCGAGAGGAAAGCCGCCGCAAGCTTGCCGCCCTCAAAGAACGGATTCAGTCGCTGGACACAAGCCGGATCGCTTACCGGCATATGTTCCGTGCATTCCCGAACCTCCGCATTTCTCAGAACGAACGCTTCAGCGCTCAGCTTAGAGATAAACTGGAATATTTCCACAAATCCAAAGAAAAATAAAGTCAAGCCTTCCGCACCGGCGTTTATCTGCGGAAGGCTTTTTCTCTCTATACTTATAAGTATAGGACAAAAATCGGGAATTGTAAATACCTTTTCAGAAAAAATGTTCGTATTTTGAAAAATAAAAATAACGCCCCACTTATTGACAAGAGTAGAGCGTTTTAGTAAAATAGAGATAAATGATATTTCTGAAAAAGCTGCCCCAAGGAGGTTGATTTCATGTCTACGATCCGCGAGGTCGCGGCGTGCGCCGGTGTTTCTTTGAGCACCGTTTCGATCGTCATCAACGGTCAGGCCGCCGTAAGAAAAATTACGCCGGAAACCTGCCAGAAGGTATGGGACGCGGTGCGTGAACTGGATTATAAGCCGAATATTGCCGCCCGAAAACTCCGCCACGCAGGCGCAAATGATGTCATTACGATCGCGCTTTTCTGGGCGAACGATTTTCGTACGACCATGCTCAGCCGCTTTTTGCAGGGAATGCAGCGTCAGCTTTCCGGAAACAGCGATGTTGAAATCAATGTTATGACCTATATTTCCGGTCAGCTTTCCCGTCAGCGTTCATTTATGGACGGACGCCGGTTTCATGCGGCCATTGTTGCAAACGCGTCAGAAGAGGATCTTGCGTTTCTTGAAGAAAACGAATTTCCTTTTCCGGTCATCCTCTATAATCGCGAAAGCGAGCGATATTCCTGTGTGACTGTCGATGAAGCGGAAATGGGTCAGAAAGCGGCCGCCGAGCTTCTTCTCCGCGGCCATCACAACATCTGTATTCTGACCTCTCCCGGCGGATATTCTTATATGCGTGAGCGTGATGAGGGGGTTCAGACGGCTTTTCAACAGGCGGGTTATCCCATTTATTCCGATCGGATTCTGCTGACCGAATCCTCTCTTGCGGGAGGCGCGGCGGCCTGTAGACGAGCGCTGGACGCGATGATCCCCTGTACAGCGTTTTATTGTGCTTCCGATGCGATTGCACTGGGGGCGCTCCGGGTGCTTCACGATCGGGGCATCCGTGTCCCTGAACAGATTTCTCTGATCAGCATCGGAAACGGTGAACCGGCGTTTGCCGCCTACTCGATCCCGGCACTGTCCAACATCTATCTTCCGATGGAGGAGATGGCAGAAAAATGTCTCGAACTGGCGCGCAAATCGGTCGGGACGCACGATCTTGCTCCGATGCATATCCGGCTCGAGACAAAGGTTTATCTTCGCGAAAGTCTTGGGGAAGCGCCCGTTCGCTGAAAGATAGGGGCTTATCGGATGAACGGCTCCAGATAAACCAGAATGTCATCTTCTAAGAGATCGTCCGAAAATCGATAAGAAACCGGAGAACGCAGTTCCAGAGTGGACGGCGGATTTTCATCGGTTTCTTTGCTAAGCAGCGGGAAACGGATTTCGGTCTGATAATCGCCGTAATCAAGCTGCTGAAAAGAAACCTCCGCATGAAAAGCAGCGGCAGCTTCCCGCATGACACGCAGAGCGATCTGGCGTTCCGGCTGGGGAGGAGGTTCCTTATCTCCGGCGAGCAGGAGACAGTTTTCCTGAATGCAAAGAACCGCTTTGTCCTCTGTGATCTGAAGCCCGATGTTGATGAGCACCGTTGCGCCAAAGACATTCGAGGAAATCTCGGCACTTCGAATGGCTTCCAGAATCGTCCAGCTTAAAATCCGGCGGTTAAAAGCGATCTCAGCCTTTCCTTTTTCCGGAAGATTCCATGAGAGCGGAGCTTTAAGCGGCGGAAGGATCTCACTGATCTGCCGGCGGAGCGCCTGTACGGTTCGGAGAAGATCGATCCGCTGTGCGGGATAAAAACTGAAATCACCCATCGCAATTTCCAGGCGGTTGCAGCTAAGAAGCGTTTTCCGACCGCTTAAATTGCTCTGGTGCAGAAGGTCAAAAAAGGGTTGATAGGTTCCTGCCGTAAATGAAATCGCTTCTCCTTCCAGCCGTCGTTCGATCAGATCCATCAGGTCGTACATTTCGTTTTCTGTTTGTTCGTTTGCAGCAAAAAGCTGAGCGATTGATTCGCGTATCTTGAACAGCTGATCGCTTAACTGATCGGGAGAAAGGCTTTTTTCTTCCGGAAAAGGTATGATACGGCAAAAAAGGAAACCGCTCAGCGGAATAATCTCTAATAAAAGTTCCGGCTTTTCCCGGCTGAAAAAGGTTTTTGTTCGAGTCATGCTTTCATAATCGATCAGCTTTTCTTCCGGTAAAAATTGTGGGAGACAGTCCCGAAGTGTTCTACCGCTCCATTTAGCTGGGGAAAAGGCTTCTCCGGCCGGATTGGTGTAGCAGACGTTTCCCGCAGAATCGGCACAGAAAACAGGATTTTTTTCCGCATCCGCGAGCTGCTTAATAAAATCGAACATAACGATATGACCTCTTAGTTACGCGTTCTTTTGAAAATTGAAAATAAAGATACGGAAAAGTCCGAGTACTATATGTGTTCATTATACTCTGAAATGAGCGATTTGTAAAGAAAGAACATGAGAAATCCTCCTTTCTTTATGAAATTCTATTGATACGTTTTCCCGAAAGAAGGTCTATTTATGCTGATTGGAAATGATTGGGACAATGTCCTGAAAGAAGAATTTGAAAGCGAAGATTTTAAGCGCCTCCAACAGTTTCTGGCACGCGAATATGCGCAGTATACCGTTTATCCGTCGATGGTCAATATCTTTAACGCGCTGAAGCTGACGCCGTATCATTCGGTCAAAGCTGTGATTCTGGGGCAGGATCCATATCACGGTCCCGGGCAGGCGCATGGACTTTCCTTTTCGGTACAAAAGGGTGTGGATATTCCGCCGTCACTGCGCAATATCTATAAAGAAATGCACGATGATATCGGTTTTGTCATTCCGTCTCACGGCTGTCTGACTGAGTGGGCGCAGCAGGGAGTTCTGCTTTTGAACACCGTTTTGACTGTACGGGCGGGACAGGCCAACTCCCATAAGGGGATGGGTTGGGAGCAGTTTACCGATACGGTAATCGAAAAGCTCAACCAACGCTCATCACCGATGGTGTTTATGCTTTGGGGAGCCAATGCACGCGCCAAAAAGCCGTTGATCACCAATCCGGCGCATCTGGTCCTGACCGCCGCCCATCCAAGCCCACTTTCCGCTTACAACGGCTTTTTTGGATGCCGGCACTTTTCACAGGCCACTCATTTCCTGAATCAGCAGGGGATGAATATCGACTGGCAGATCACCGAATAAGGCTGCTTTTTTCAAAAAGAAGTGGGTATGGTTGCTTTTTTGTCGGAAATATGATAAACTTACATAGATAAAAATATGCAGGGAGGACTTTGGCATGGCCTATATTCAGAGCGTCTATCCGATCGTTCGGAAGAAAAATCTCGCCAAAAACGTATACGATTTTACGATTTCCTGTCCGCCGATCGCCGCAGAAGCGGTTCCGGGACAGTTTGTTCATGTGAAAGTAGCAGGCTTTCAGCTTCGCCGTCCGATCTCGATCTGTGGGATCGATAAGGAAAAAGGCACAATCCGCATCGTCTTTGAGATTCGCGGAGAAGGCACCGAAAAGATTGCTAAGCTGAACGAAGGGGAACTGATCGATATTTTAGGGCCGCTCGGACACGGCTACACCGTTCTTCCGGAAGGGAAAAAGGTGGTCGTGATCGGCGGCGGAATCGGCGTTCCTCCGCTTCTTCAGACCGCTGCTCAGTACGGTGAAAACGCGACGGCAATCATCGGCTTCAGAAATGCTGCAGCCGTTATCCTGAAAGAGGATTTTGAGAAAAACGGAAACCACGTGATCCTCTGTACCGATGACGGTACGGCCGGCCGACATGGCTTTGTTACAGCTGCGCTTGAAGAACTGCTTGAGAAAGAGACGCCCGATCTGATCTGTGCCTGCGGGCCGATGCCGATGCTCCGGATTGTTGCCGGAATTGCGGAAAAGAAAGGAATTGAGTGCGAAATTTCGCTTGAAGAACGGATGGCCTGCGGCGTCGGAGCCTGTCTTGGATGCGCTTGTAAGACCCGCAAGTCCGACGGAACCGAAGGCTATTCCCATGTCTGCAAAAACGGTCCCGTATTCAACAGTAAGGAGGTAGTATTCTGATGGCAGATCTGCGTGTAAAGGTTGCCGGTGTATCCTTCAAAAACCCGGTCATTCCCGCTTCCGGCGCATTCGGATTTGGACGGGAATACGAAAAGCTTTATCCGCTGTCGATGCTGGGCGGTATTTCCTGCAAAGGCACGACCTTAAATCTCAAGGATGGAAATCCGCCGCCTCGAATTGCTGAAACTCCCTCCGGTATGCTCAACTCGGTCGGCCTCCAGAATCCCGGTATCGATCACTTTATCAATGAAGAGCTTCCGTATCTGGCGGATAAAAATGTAACCATTATCGCTAATGTCGCCGGTTCGACGGTCGAGGACTGTATCGAGATTGCACATAAACTCGAAGGAACGAACGTCGATATGATCGAACTGAACATTTCCTGTCCCAATGTTAAACAGGGCGGTGCGGCTTTCGGAACCAGTCCTGAAATGGCGGCTTCGGTTACCCGCGCAGTCAGAGATGCGACCACCAAACCACTGATGGTTAAGCTCAGCCCGAATGTTACCAGCATCGTCGACATTGCCAAAGCGGTTGAAGCAGAGGGTGCGGATGCTGTTTCACTGATCAATACGCTTCTCGGAATGCGGATCGACATCAATACCCGCCGTCCGATCCTGCGCAATAATGTCGGCGGTCTTTCCGGACCGGCCGTTTTCCCGGTTGCTGTCCGAATGGTCTGGCAGGTCGCGAACGCTGTAAAGATTCCTGTGGTCGGAATGGGCGGAATTGCGTCCGGAAAAGACGCGATCGAAATGATGATGGCGGGTGCTTCGGCCGTTCAGGTCGGCGCGGCGATTTTTGTCGATCCGTATGCGCCGGTTCATATCATCGAGGAAATGAATCAGTGGCTGGATGAGCATGGAATCGCCAGCGTAAATGAGATCGTCGGCACGGTTCGCCCCTGGTAAGCGCAGACAAAGAAAGGAACCAGTAAGAATGAAAATTATGGCAGTTGATTACGGAGATGCACGGACAGGTCTCGCTGTCTGCGACCGTACAGAGTTTTTGGCGTCACCGGTCGGAGTGATTGAGGAACGCAACTTTTATTTTGCGATTCAGAAAGTCGCTCATGCGGTTCAGGAGTACGACGTGCAGATGGTCATTGTCGGTTATCCGGTCAATATGAACGGTACGATCGGCCCCAGAGCGGAAAAATGCGCACAGTTCGCGGAACTTTTGAAAACGAAGGTCAATGTTCCGGTCGAACTGTGGGACGAGCGTTCGACAACGGTCGAAGCGCATAACTATCTCAATGAAACCAATACCCGTGGGAAAAAGCGGAAGGAAGTCATTGATGAGGTAGCCGCTACGATCATTCTTGAAAGCTATCTGACCTATCGCCGCAATATGGAAGCGCGTGCAAAAGCAGAAACTGAAAAATCTGAATAAAATCGAAACCACCGAAAGAAATAACTCTTTCGGTGGTTTTTCTTATCCTTTTTTCTTCCGCTTTCCATAGGCGGCGATCGGGTTGCTGTTCATCGCCGATTCCTTCTGGCGATCGGAAACATGGGTGTAGATCTGGGTGGTGTTGAGGTTGGCGTGGCCAAGAATCTCCTGCAAAACCCGCAGATCGACCTCTCCATACTGGTACATCATCGTCGCGGCGGTGTGGCGGAGCTTATGGGTAGAAAGTCCCTGACCGGAAAGCCCGGCGCGTGCCAGCGCATCGGTGACGATTTTTTGTACCGAGCGTTGACCAAGGCGCTTGCCCTGCGGATTTAGAAAAAGCGCTTCCTTATCCAGCACTTTTTTAACCTCCTGACGGTGGGGCAGGTAGGCGGAAATTGCGTCAAGGCAGGTGGGATTTAAGTAGATCATCCGTTCTTTGTTTCCTTTTCCAAGGACGGTCAACGTATTTTCGCGGATGCTGCTCAGGTTCAGACCAACCAGTTCACTCAAACGCATTCCGCAGTTCAAAAACAACGTCAGAATGCAAAAATCGCGCGCATAATGCTTGGATTCAGGATCAAGGCTACTCAATAAATCGAACGATTGTTCGAGCGTGAGAAAATGGGGAAGTGTGTTACGATCGTTCGGCAGTTCGAGGTTTTCAGCAGGATTGCTGTCCAGTTTTTGAGTGATATTATAGTAGTATCGGAAAAATCCGCGAATGGCCGAGGCTTTGCGGGAACGGGTTTTGATTCCGTCGCCATCGGTGGCAAGTGCGTTGAAATAGGCGTAAATATCGGTCAGCGTGATCGATTGGACAATCGAAAAGTCAAGTGTCGAAATATCGATCTGTTCCGGCGGTGTATCCGATGGAACCATTTTTCGGCGAACCATCATAAACCGAAAAAAGCTGCGAAGATCCAAATAATAATTTTCGACGGTTAATTTGGATCGACCCTTGATCGTCAGCAGATAGAAAACAAAGTCCTGAATAAACTGTGGGGCCTTGGAGTAATCGCTTGGTGTATAGGACATAAAGAAACCTCCTTGATTATAAAATGCGGATGACGCAAACAGCAGACAGTACAGGTGCGGAAATGATACGGGCGTTAGGAAGCAAAATCCATGCTAGAGGGAAGTCATATTTTATGCTTACAAAAACTTCGCATAATTTCAGTTTTGCGAAGTTTTTGCCCGTAAAAAGAGTATAACAGATCTTCCGGTAAAAATCAAGTCTCTGCCTAAGGTTTTCATTCATATTCATAAGGATTTACATAAGGATTTATCCGGGTCCGCCTTGTTTCTTCATAACCGGATTTCTTTTGCTTTTGCTGTTGTACTTTTGTTTGTGTTCTCGATTTTCCAATCATTTTCTTATTACAATACAGCGCGATTGCTGCTTTGTGCGCAAGAATTTTTATGGCAGCACATATTAACGCACAAGTCTCTCTTTGATATGAGGATATTGGTCCGATGCTGTAAATCTTTCGTCCTTCGCTTTTCCAATGAGTTTTCCTCAAAAGATTGTTAAAAAATAGACATATATTCTGACAAAGAAACCTGCGGAAGAATTTTCCCCCACAGGTTTCTTTTTATCAAAAATTGGAAAACGATCAGCCTTCCAGCGCTTTCAGCAGCATTTCACGCATGATCGCAGGATTGCCTTTACCCTTAGAAGCTTTCATGCACTGACCGACAAGGAACCCGAGTGCATTGGTCTTACCGCCGCGATAATCGTCAACCGACTTCTGATTAGCAGCGAGAACCTGATCGACGATTGCCTGGAGAACGCTGTTATCGGATACCTGTGCAAGCCCTTTTTCTTTAACGATTTCCTTCGGCGACCGATCGGAATGAAGCATCTCTTCAAATACCGTGTTGCCGGCAGAGCTGGAGATCTCCTTCTTTTCGAGCATCTCGATCAGTTCAGCCATCCGCGCGGCCGGAATGCCGATTTCAGCAATCGACTTACCGGTTTCGTTGATCACGCGGGAAATACCGACCAGAACCCAGTTGGCGGCATTCTTGGGAACGATCGTTCCGCTTGCAACGATCTCTTCAAAATAAGCGGCTTTCTCGACCGACTCAACTAAGAGACGTGCGTCCTCTTCAGGGATCGCCATCGTAGTCATGTAGCGAACGACTTTCTTGTTGGGAAGCTCAGGGATGGAAGCCTTCAGTTCGGCCAGATGCTCCTCATCCAGAACGATCGTCGAAAGGTCAGGTTCGGGGAAATAACGGTAATCCTGTGCATCTTCTTTCGAGCGAAGCAGGAAGTTGCAGTTCTTCAGATCATCCCAGCGTCTGGTTTCCTGGGAAATCGTACCGCCGTTTTCAAGAACTTCGATCTGACGAGCCGCCTCATACTCGATCGCGCGGACTGCGCCCGAGAAGGTGTTGACGTTCTTCATCTCAACGCGGGTACCAAGCGGCTGACCGGGCTTACGGACAGAGACGTTGATATCGCAGCGGATCGAGCCTTCCTGCATCTTACCGTCAGAGATCCCGAGATAGATAACGATTTCACGGATGGTGTCCAGATATGCTTTTGCTTCGGCAGAACTGCGCAGGTCAGGTTCCGAAACGATCTCGATTAGCGGAACGCCGCAGCGATTGAAGTCAACCAGCGTACCGGAAAAGCTGTCATCATGAATTAGCTTACCAGCGTCCTCCTCGATATGAATACGAGTAACGCCGATCCGTTTTTCCTTCCCGTCAACCAGAATGTCAAGATGTCCGTTTTCGCAGAGCGGAATATCGAACTGGCTGATCTGATAGGCCTTGGGAAGATCGGGGTAAAAATAGTTTTTGCGATCCTGTTTGCTAATCGGGTTGATGGTGCAGCCGAGCGCATAGCCCATCTTAACAGCATAATCGACAACCTTTTCGTTTAAGGTCGGCAACGTACCGGGCATACCCATACAGATCGGGCAGCACTGAGAGTTGACTTCGGCACCGAAAGCGTTGCGGCAGGAGCAGTAAATTTTGGTTTTGGTATTCAGTTCGCAGTGGACTTCAAGGCCCACGATAATTTCATAACCTTTGGTATCCATTCTTTTCTTATCCTTTCTGCGGAATATCAGCGGAGTGCGCGAGTGCGCGGGAAAGATCGAAACCGCCAATCTGTTTTTCATAAGCGTATGCGGTATTCAGAAGCCGCTGTTCGCTGAATTTATCACCGATCAGCTGAAGTCCGACCGGCATATTCTTGCTGTCGAAACCGCAGGGAACGCTGATTGCCGGTACGCCAACGATGTTGACGGTAACCGTCAGGATATCGTTCATGTACATTTTGACCTGATCCTCGCTGTTCTCGCCGAATTTGAAAGCGGTGTCGGGCGCAGTCGGCGAAAGGATAACGTCCGCTTCAGTGAACGCTTTGCGGAAGGTCTCCTGCATCAGCTTCTGGGTAAATTTGGCTTTCTTATAATAAGCGTCATAATAACCGGAAGAAAGGACATACGTGCCGAGCATGATCCGGCGCTTGACCTCTTCGCCGAAGCCTTCGCTGCGGGTGTTTTCATAAAGTTCTTCGAGGTTTTTGTAGTTCTCAGTACGGTAGCCGTATTTGACGCCGTCAAACCGGGCAAGGTTGGAAGACGCTTCGGCGCAGGCGATGATGTAGTAAGCCGCCAACGCGTAATCAGGTTTGGGAAGCGTTACAGGAACAAGAACTGCTCCCATCTTTTCATATTCATGAGCGGCGTTCATAACAAGCGTGCGAACCTCTTCAGTTACGCCGTCACCAAAATAAACGTCCGGGATACCGATCCGCAGTCCTTTTACGTCGGAAGAAAGCTGTTCCTCAAAGCGGGGATACTCTCTCCGGATGGAAGTGGTGTCATAAGGATCTTTTCCGCAGATGGCGCTGTAAAGCATGGCAACGTCCTCTACGCTGCGGCCGAACGGGCCGATCTGGTCGAGCGAAGAAGCAAATGCGACCAGACCGAAACGGGAAACGCTTCCGTAGGTGGGCTTTAAGCCAACAACGCCGCAGAAAGAAGCAGGCTGACGGATCGAACCGCCGGTATCGGAGCCGAGCGCTACGACCGCCTCGCCACTTGCGACCGCAGCAGCCGATCCGCCGGAAGAACCGCCGGGAACGCGGGTCGTATCAAAAGGGTTTTTGGTTTTCTTGAAAAAGCTGGTCTCAGTCGAAGAACCCATTGCGAACTCGTCCATGTTCAGCTTTCCAAGGCAGACATAATCTTCCGCGTTCAGTTTTTCGATAACGGTTGCGTTATAAGGCGGAACGAAGTTGCCGAGCATTTTCGAAGAGCAGGTCGTCCGCAGACCTTTGGTGCACATATTGTCCTTGATGCCGATCGGGATACCGGCCAGCTTGGGAAGATTGTCCCCTTTCGCGATCTTTTCATCGACTTCGGCTGCTTTTTTCAGAGCGGCCTCTTCGTTCAGCGTAACATATGCTTCGATCTCCGGTTCTTTTTCGGCAATGCGCGCAAAGACCGACTGGGTCACTTCGGTGCTGGAAACCTCTTTATTGTGAATCATCCGGGACAGTTCAGTCGCTGTCAGGCGATAAAGTTCCATGTCTTTTCATATTCCTTTCAATTTGAAATCGTTCTCGATGAATGATAGCTTATTCCGAAACAGTTTTCGGGACGACGATACAGCCGGCCTGCACTTCGGGGGCATTTGCCACCAGTTCATCGCGGGTATAGCGGCTGACAACCTCATCTTTGCGCATTTCCATCGGATTGTCCGGGTCGATCAACGGGCCGCTTGCGTCGAGATCGGGGAGCTTTTCCACCATTGCGACGATATTTGCCATCTGAGCGGCATATTTTTCCTCTTCTTCAGGGGTGAATTTTAATTTAGCCAGCTTTGCCAGCCGTTTGATGTCCATATCCATATGGTATTTCCTTTCTTTAATCAATCACTTTCGACATTACGAAAGTTTTTAGCAGTAATATCATTTTTCGCTTTCGATCAGCGAATGCAGCTCATCCTCCGAGATAATCTGAATGCCGAGCGTCTGCGCTTTGGTTAATTTGCTTCCGGCATCCTCTCCGGCCAGGAGATAATCGGTCTTTTTAGAAACGGAAGAGGTGACTTTTCCGCCGTTTTTCTCAATCAGCGTCTGTGCCTGCTTGCGTGAAAGAGTCGGGAGCGTTCCGGTTAGAACAAAAGTCTTTCCGGACAATGCAGTTCCCTTTTCAACGATCTCTTCGGTCATTTTCACACCGCACCGGCGGAAATGCTCGATCAGTTCTTTTGATTCAGGACGCTCAAAGAAATCGGCAATGCTTTCTGCGATGACTTCGCCGATACCGGGAATGATCGCTTCCTTTTTCTGCCAAATCCCGTCTTTTCCTGCTTCCATCAGCGCATCGACCGAACCGAAATGCCCGGCGATCAGCTGTGCGGCCTTTTCACCGACGCCCGGAATGCCGAGTCCGAAGAGGAAGCGTGCAAAACCGCGGTCTTTACTGGCGGCGATTGCATCGGTCAGGTTGCGGGCAGAGATCTCTCCGACCCGGTCAAAGCCGGTCAGCTGCTCCGGCCGAAGGTCATAAAGATCCGCTGCGGAATGCACAAGCCCTTCGTCTGCCAGAAGATCGACCATTGCGGGACCGAGACCGTCGATGTCCATTGCGTTGCGTCCGGCAAAGTGGACGATCCGTCGCTTGAGGGTCGCCGGGCAGGAAGGATTGATACAGCGAATGACCGCTTCCCCTTCTTCCCGCACCGTTTCGCTTCCACAGACCGGACAGCGGCTTGGAATCTGGTAAGGCTCTCCCGCTCCGTGCCGCACAACCTTCAGAATCTCGGGAATGATCTCTCCGGCTTTCCGGACAAGGATCGTATCGCCGATCCGAATATCCTTTTCAGAGATAAAATCCTGATTGTGAAGAGTGGCACGGCTGACTGAAGTTCCGGCGAGCGTAACGCTGTCGAAAACGGCGGTTGGTGTCAATGCGCCGGTTCTACCGACCTGTACCTCAATATCCCGCAAGACGGTTTCTTTTTCCTCAGGCGGATATTTGAAAGCGACCGCCCACCGGGGAAATTTGACGGTGGAGCCAAGTCGTTCCCGAAGGGCAAGATCATTGATTTTAATGACCGCGCCATCGATATCGAAATCGTTTTGATGCCGGTCAGCATCGATTCGCCGAACCTCATCGATAACCTGTTGGAAGTCGGTCAGCACCGGATAGCTTGGGATCACTTTAAAGCCGAGTTCTTTCAGCAGATCAAGGCTTCCGGCATGGGTCTGAACCGTTTCGCCCTCGATCTGTTGGATGTTGAAAATAAAGATCGAAAGCTGACGCGCGGCCGTAACCTTCGGATCCTTCTGGCGAAGGCCGCCCGCCGCAGCGTTTCGGGGATTCTTAAACGGCTCTTCATCGTTTTCAAGCTGGATCCCGACTAGACGTCCGAAAACGCTTCGGGGCATATACACTTCCCCGCGCACCTCAAGAAAAGGAATCGGGCGGGAAAGCTTTTTCGGAATATCCTTGATGGTCATAAGATTGAGGGTGACATCCTCGCCGACAAGACCGTTTCCGCGGGTGGAGCCGCGGACAAAAAGTCCGTTCCGGTATTCAAGAGAGACGGAAAGGCCATCGATCTTCGGCTCGACCGTATAGGAAAGCTCAGGTTCCGCTTCCTGACAGCGGGCGTGAAATGCCCATAGTTCTTCTTCGCTGAACACATCCTGCAAAGAACCCATCTGAACGGTATGCTCGACCTTTTCAAAAGAGGTATAGAGCAGGTCGCCGACCCGCTGAGTCGGTGAATCGGAAGCGATCCATTCCGGATGTTCACTCTCCGTTTGTTTTAACGTCTGCATCAGACGATCATATTCATCGTCTTCGATCGCCGGATCATCCAGCGTATAGTAGAGCCGGCTGTAATGGTTCAGCTGATCGACCAGCCGGCGGTATTCGCTTTGCTGCATGGAGTATCCTCCTGTTTTTATGATCCTTGTAATAGACAGAAAATCATAATTTTCTAGACTTTATTTATTATAGCACAAATTCGTGTATTCTGATAGGGCTAATTTCATCAAATGTACGTCCTTAAAAAAACTTCTTTTGGAAAGTGCGGAGCCAAAAGAAAACACGTCATTTACTTGTAAAAGCGGACGGTGTGTGGTATACTGAATTAGATTATAAACGAAAAGTATTGTTTCGTCAACCGCAGGAGGAACCATTCATGAAGATACTGGCGATTGATTTTAACAGCCTGATGAATCGGTCGTTTTTTGCCATTCGTACCCTGACAGCCAAGGACGGTACGCCCACCAACGCTCTGTATGGCTTTGCAAAAACCTATCAGAAGCTGATCAAAACCTACCAGCCGGATGTTGTAATCGCTGCTTATGACGTTCACGCGCCGACTTTTCGGCATAAAATGTACGCGGATTATAAAGGAACCCGCTCTCCGATGGCGGATGAGCTTCGGGTTCAGATGCCGCTTGGACGCGAGTTTGTTTCGCTTGCGGGCGGAACAGTCATAGGAATCGAAGGCTGGGAAGCAGACGATATTCTCGGTACGATCGGACGCTGGGCAGAAGAGAACAAAGCTTCCTGCGTTATTGCGACCGGCGACCGGGATTCGTTTCAGCTGATCTCAGATACCGTTTCGGTCAACCTTGCGACCAATAAGGGCGATGTTCTGATGACGCCGAAAGAGATCATGGATCAATACGGTGTTGCTCCGGAGCAGATGATCGAAATCAAGTCGCTGATGGGAGATGCATCGGACAATATTCCCGGCGTCAAGGGCATCGGCGAAAAAACTGCCGGAACGCTGATCCGGGAAAATGGGAGTCTTTCCTATATTCTTGACCATCTTTCCGAGATCAAAGCAACCCCTCGGATCAAAAAACTGATTGAAGAGCACAAAGAGGAAGCTCTTTTAAGCCATACGCTTGGAACCATCCGCCGGGATGCTCCGCTCCCCGAAACGCCCGATCAACTGACTGGGAAAAAGGCTTCTCTTCGCCTTCGGGATTTTCTTACCCGTTACAGTATGGCTACGCTTATCGACAGTTTCCTTCCCGCAGACGAAGAAAGCGGCACAGAAGAGCAGGAAGAGAAGGCTTCTGCTTCAGAAAAAGCAGTAATTCGAACGGATCCGAAACTTTCGGATGTGCAGAAAAAGCTGGAGACGGAGGAGACGATTGACTATCTGCTTCTTTCGGACGCCCTTTTGATTCGAACCGGCGAAACGGAAGTCAGCGTATTTTCTTCTGAAAAGGAGCAGGCATTGGACTGGATGCTCAAGACGGAGAAACAGCTGGTAACTTTTGACGCAAAAGAGACTTATAAAGCGGGTTTTGAACGGAACGAGCCGGTAAAATGCCTGATCGAGGATCTTCTTCTGGCGGCATACCTTCTTTCTTCGAGCGATAAATCCTATTCGTTGGACGAGATGTACAGTGTATATCTTCCCGCCTGTAAAGTCGGCGGAAGCCGGGAAGAACAGCTTCTCCTTCTCCCCGAGTTAAGAAAAGTAGTTGGCGGGATTCTTCGTGAGCGGCAGATGGAATACCTGTACCGCGAGATCGAGCTTCCGCTCTGCCGGGTTCTGGCTTCGATGGAAGTTATCGGATTCCAGATCGATCAGGAAGGAATCAAACAGTTCGGGCAGACACTGGATGAACAGATCGCTTCACTGAAGGACGAGATCATGGAACTGGCGGGTGTTCCCTTCAATTTCAATTCGACCCAGCAACTGGCAGAGATCCTTTTCAATCGTCTTGGGCTTCCCCACGGAAAAAAGACCAAAAACGGCTATTCGACCAATGCCGAGGTATTGGAGTCGCTGCGGGGAATGCACCCGATTATCGAAAAGATCCTGGACTACCGGAAGCTCTCCAAACTCTCAAGCACCTATGTGACCGGGCTTTTGAAGGCGGTCCGGGCAGACGGACGGATCCATTCGACGTTCAATCAGACGGAGACGCGCACCGGAAGAATCAGCAGTGCCGAGCCGAATATTCAGAACATTCCTGTACGCACCAAGTTGGGCGCAGAAATGCGCAAGTTCTTTGTTGCGCAGGAAGGCTGGACGTTGGTGGACGCTGACTATTCTCAGATCGAGCTGAGGATTCTGGCGCATATTTCCGGCGATAAGAATATGATCGAAGGATTCAGACAGGGCGCAGATATCCACCGGATGACGGCGTCTCAGGTATTTCACGTTCCGTTTGATGAGGTACCGCCTGAACTGCGCAGCCGCTCAAAGGCTATTAACTTTGGTATCGTTTACGGTATCTCGGCCTATTCCCTCTCGCAGGATATCGGCGTCAGCGTTAAAGAAGCACAACAGTATATCGATGATTATCTTCATACCTATGAGGGTGTTGCGCGATATATGAAGGAAGCAGTCGAAAAAGCAAGAGAAAACGGCTATGTCGAGACGCTTTTCCATCGTCCGCGCTATCTCCCGGATATCCATGCTTCCAAAGCGCCGCTCCGCGCTTTTTCCGAGCGGGTCGCAATGAATATGCCGATTCAGGGAACTGCGGCTGACGTTATTAAGCTGGCGATGATCCGGGTGTACGATCGTTTGGCCTCCGAGGGGCTGAAAGCACGCCTGATCCTTCAGGTGCACGATGAACTTTTGGTCGAAACGCCCGAAGAGGAAGCGGAGAAGGTTCGGGAGATCGTTGAATACGAGATGGAGCACGCAGTCGATTATTCGGTTCAGCTTCTCTCGGATGCACATATCGGGAAAAACTGGTACCTGGCCAAAGGGTAAACCGGTGAACGGGAGAAATATGGATGGAGATCAGAATCGCTGAAGAAAAAGATGTTCCGGAGTTGTTTTCAATGGAATCCATTTGTTTTCCGGATCCGTGGAGTCAGAAATCGCTGCGCGATACCTTAAAAGAACCATGCAGTTTTTTTGCAGTGGCTTATGAGGAAGATACGCTTTTGGGCTATATTAACACGACCTATGTACTGGACGAGTTAAACCTCAACCGGATCTGCGTTTTGCCGGAATACCGGCGGACAGGAGCGGGCAGCAGGCTTATGGAAGCCATGTTTTCCTTTGCGGATGAAAAGAAGATCGCGTCTATTTTTTTGGAGGTTCGTCTCTCCAATCTTCCGGCGCAAAAGCTCTATGAACGGTTCGGTTTTGAAACGGTCGGAAAACGACGTAATTTTTATACGGCTCCGGTGGAAGACGGGCTTGTTATGATGGCAAAACTGCCAAGGAAAGGATCATAACCTATGGGTGAGACAATTAGAATACTCGGAATCGAAAGTTCCTGCGATGAAACGGCGGCAGCTGTTGTTGAAAACGGGCGGAAAATTCTTTCGTCGGTTATTTCCACGCAGGTTGAAGAACATAAAAAATACGGCGGCGTTGTTCCGGAAATCGCTTCCAGACGCCACTGCGAGAACATCTGCTGGGTGGTTGACGGAGCAATGAAGGAGGCCGGACTGACCTTTGAGGATATCGACGCGATCGCCGTGACCTATGCGCCCGGTCTGATCGGTGCGCTTTTAGTCGGGGTCAATTACGCGAAGGGCCTTTCGCTTGCGACCGGAAAACCGCTGGTTCCGACCCATCACCTGCGTTCCCATGTTGCAAGCAATTATCTGGCGCACCCCGAACTGACTCCTCCCTTTCTCTGCATGATCGCATCCGGCGGCCACAGCCATATCGTTGAGGTTGAGGACTATACCAAGTTTCATGTAATCGGGCGGACGCGGGATGACGCGGCGGGAGAAGCTTTTGACAAGGCGGCGCGGACAATGGGATTCCCCTATCCCGGAGGCGTTTACATCGATAAGGCGGCAAAATTGGGCAATCCAAACGCCTTTAAGCTGCCCCATCCGCACGTGGACGGAAGTCCATTTGACTTCAGTTTTTCCGGGCTGAAAACGGCGGTCATCAACACGGTTCACAATGCGCAGCAGAAAGGGCAGGTCATCAATACAAACGATCTCGCCGCTTCTTTTCAGGCAACGGTATGTGATATCATATCCGAAAAGCTGATGGCGGCACTGGATGAGACCGGGCACAAAAAACTGGTTCTGGCGGGCGGTGTTTCCGCCAACAGCGGTCTCCGCGAACGTCTGGAAAATGACTGCATAAAGCGCGGCGTTGCATTTTTCTGCCCGCCGCTCCCCCTCTGCGGAGATAATGCCGCGATGGTCGGCGCACAGGGGTACTATGAGTTTATCTCTGGAAATATTGCCGGAATGGACTTAAACGCTGTCGCATCGAAAAAGATCGAAATCGAATGAATGAACGAAAAGTCGTATGGACAGCGGTTATTCTGACGGTGATCCTGAGCGTTTTTACGATCGGATTCGCCGCCGGACGCCGACCAGAGCGAGAGGGTGTTGTCTTGATCTCCTCCGTGTCGGAAATGGACACGATGTCATCCGCGGATCCATCCGCGGATCAATTCGCCGCTCAATCCACTTCTGAATCCAAAGCAGTTTCGGAGCCGGAAGAGAATACCTCTGAGCAGATTCCGGATACGGTACAATTTCCCATCAACCTGAATACGGCGACAGCAGAAGAACTGATCGCGGTTCCCGGGATCGGAGAAGTAACTGCCGGAAGGATTCTGGAATATCGTGCGCAAATCGGGCGGTTTGAGTCTGTGGACGAACTGCTCGAAGTCAAAGGAATCGGTGAAAAGAAACTGGCGTCGATGCGGGAATATCTGAGCGTATAAAAAATCCCAACCTGTTCGAATAAAACAGGTTGGGATTTTTCTGTGATGGGCAAATCAGTTGTTGATAAATGCCTCAGAAAGCGCGTTCATTGCCTTAACGCCCTGATCGCGGTCGATCAGAACAGAAATCTTGATCTCAGAGGTGGAAATCATCTTGATGTTGATATCAGCCTCGTAAAGAGACTCAAACATCTTAGCAGCAACGCCGGGGTTAGACTGCATACCTGCGCCGACGATCGAAACCTTGGTTACGTCGTCAGCAACTTCGATCTTATGAGGACGCAGGATATCGGAAGCGGCTTCCAGTACCTCTTTCGCGGTCTCAGCGCTGTCGCGCGGAACGGTGAAGCTGATATCCTTGGTGCCGTCACGGCCGATCGACTGAAGAATGATATCAACGTTGATTTTCTTTGCTGCAAGCAGAGAGAAGATCTTGAATGCGATGCCGGGTTTGTCGGGCAGACCGACGACTGCGATACGAACGACATCATCATCTTTTGCTACGCCTTTGATTAATAACTTCTCCATTTTTGTCACCTCTTTGACTTTTGTACCGGGTTTATGTTCCAAACTGGAGCAAACCTCCAGATTTACGTTGTATTTCTTGGCCATCTCGACCGATCGGTTATGCAGGACCTGTGCGCCGCAGGAAGCAAGCTCAAGCATCTCGTCGAAGGAAATCTCGCTCAGCTTTTTAGCGGAAGGAACCAGACGAGGATCGGCGGTGTATACGCCGTCAACATCCGTATAGATCTGGCAGAGATCCGCCTTGAGGGCTGCCGCCAGTGCGACTGCACTGGTATCACTGCCGCCGCGTCCGAGGGTCGTTACATCATCATAGCGGTTGATTCCCTGGAAGCCGGTTACAATGACGATCCGGCGCTTATCCAGTTCCCGTTCGATTCGTTCGGTATCGATCTTTTTGATGCGTGCCTTGGAATAATTGGAATCGGTCTGGAAACCGGCCTGATGGCCGTTGAGGGAGATAACCGGGAAGCCCAGTGACTCGATCGCCATAGCAAGAAGAGCCGCAGAAATCTGTTCGCCGGTCGAAAGAAGCATATCCAGTTCCCGCTTGCTTGCATGGGGATTGATATCGTTTGCCTTTTCAAGCAGGTCGTCGGTCGTATCGCCCTGTGCAGATACAACTGCAATGATATTGTTTCCGTTTTTATAAGCGTTCGTGATAATGTTCGCGACATTAAAGATACGCTCTTTATTCTTGACGGAAGTACCGCCGAATTTTTGTACAATTAATCTCATAACTGCCTCCATTCATTTTATCGCAAATCAATAATCCAAGACCCGGATCATCGATTTCACTTTCATCAGATTGCTGAGAACGCCTAACTTTTCTTCCAACTCATACTCGCTCATTGCGGGCGTTACGAATGCGATCTCCCCTTCAGGCTGACCGGCGCGGCTGAGCATTTCGACCTCTCCAAAGACATCCGAAACGGTCTTCTGTGCGCCCTCTGCGAGATCAGCACAGATAAAGAATGAAAGAGCTTCCGACTTATAGTCGGCAACGTTATCGGCATTGGAGTCCTTCCATGTGAGCGACTTGCTGGTGCAGTTGGATTTGGAAATATCGATCATATCGGCGACAACTGCGCTCGCGGTCGGAAGTTTTCCGGCACCGCGCCCGTAAAAGACAACATCGCCGGTCGCATTTCCACGGATCAGGATGCCGTTAAAGACGTCATCGATGTTTGCAAGCTGGCTATGGGAAGAAAGGAAAGCCGGATAAACAGCGGCAATGATCTTTCCATCGGGCTGCTTTTTGGCACGGCCGATCAGTTTGATAACACCGCCCCAGCTAGCCGCATACTCAACGTCCACAAGGGTCAGTTTAGTGATTCCCTCAGTGTGAACGGTCTGAGGATAGACATGGCTGCCGAAAGCCAGAGAAGAAAGGATGCAGATTTTCCGGCAGGCATCATGACCTTCGATGTCAGCGGCAGGATTGCGCTCCGCATAGCCTAAGCGCTGTGCTTCGGAAAGCGCCTCATCAAACGGAACCGATTCATGGAACATCTTGGTGAGGATATAGTTCGTGGTGCCGTTTAAGATACCGGCAACCTCGGTGATTTCATTGGCTGCCAGGCACTGATGCATCGGACGGATGATCGGGATGCCGCCGCCGACGCTCGCTTCAAAAAAGTAGTTGACGTTATGCTCTTTGGCGATTGCCAGAAGCTCGGCACCTTTAGCCGCGACCAGCTCTTTATTGGAGGTAACGACGCTCTTTCCGCTTTCCAGTAGCGCTTTGGTGAACTCAAAAGCCGGAGAAAGGCCGCCCATCACTTCGGCAACGATCGAAATTTCCGAATCGTTTAAGATGTCGTTAAAATCCTTGGTGAATTTATCCGCGTACGGAAGATCGGGAAATTCGCGGATATCAAGGATTTTCTTGACTTCCATTTCCTGTCCGGCGCGGGACGTGATACTTTTCGCATTTTTCGTGAACAGTTCGACAACGCCGCTTCCGACGGTACCGTGTCCGAGTACTGCAACTTTAACCATACCTGACAACCTCTCTTCAAATGGCTATTCCATTATATTCTCTTGACCGATACAACGCCATAAATTCCGGACAGAGCCGAAAGCACACCGTCAAGATCGATCTGGTCTTTGTTAATCTCAATGCTGATGGTAACAACGGCCACGGTATCAACCGGAATATTCTGGTTGACCGTCAGAATGTTGGCGCCTACCTCATACAACTGCTGAAGCACATGGGACAAAACGCCCGGCTCGTCCGACAAGCGCATATACAGGGTCGAAAGCTGTCCGGAGACGGCTTCCTCGTAGACCTGAACGTTATCTTTATATTTATAATAGGCGCTTCGAGAAATCCCGACCATCCGGCAGGCCTCAGAAGAGTTTTTTGCCTGTGCCTTGGACAGAAGCCGCTTCGCTTCGACAACCTTCAAGAAGACGCTTGGCAGAACATCGCTGCTCACAACAAGAAATCGAGGTTTATCTTCCATGCTCATTTGTCAAGCCCTTTCTGTTGATATTTATTGTCTGCTCGATCATAACCGACAGATCGCGATTCCTCTTTGTAGTTTTCACACAGAGAACATCTGTAAATGGACTAGAGACAATATATCATGAAAGAAAGGGGTTCAGCAATCGTCAAAATAACCAAATGTGTTTTTATGAAGAGATTTTCGGCTGATTGTCAAAAAAAGTCGAATATATTCGCAATCTTTCGTTATTTATGCGTACATTGAGAAGAAAATGCGCTTATTCTGCAAAAGGGATCTGTAATTTTTGCTTTTTATAGGCAGATGATTTGGGGCTTTTTGTTTTCAACTCGCCTTTTAATCGAAAAATTGCCAATAAATTCGGCAGACACATATAAAAATTGAGCAGGTCGGAAATCGAAAGCACAGCCTTGACCGGCAGAACAGAACCAAGTACACACGCCGCAAGAAAAAGCAGATGGTAAATACGGATGCCCGTCTGGTTGGGGCAAAGAAACAAGAGTGCGCTCTCCCCGCACCATTCCCACGTCAGAATACTTGAAAACGCAAACAGAAGGCTGGCTCCTGCGAGAAAGAGCTTGGCCCAGCCGCCGAGTGCCGATGAAAAAGCCTCAGCAGTCAGTGAAATGCTGTCCGATCCGGGACTGTGCGGCGCCGTTACAAGGATCACTGCCGCCGTCAGCGTACACATGACAAGCGTATCGAGCGTCACTTCGGCAACACCCCATAATCCCTCTTCTTCCGGAGAGGAGGGGCAGCTGGCGCTGTGAATGATCGGTGCGGAGCCAAGACCAGCTTCATTGGTGAAAACGCCGCGGGCAATTCCGCAGCGGAAAGCGCGCCCGGTCAAGAATCCGACCATTCCCCCTCCGACTGCACCGGGTGTAAACGCGTCTGATACGATCATGCGAAAAACACCGGGAAGCAGTGAGAGCCGCGGAAGAATGATCCAAAGCGCTGCCGCCAGATAGACTCCCCCGGTCAGTGGTACAAACCATGCCGCTAAGGAGGCAACCTGCTTTTTCCCGCCGGAATAGATAAGGAAAACGGCAGCAGCTATCAAAACGCCGGTCAGAATGCGCGGAAAACCGCAGGCATCATACATCGATTCTGCGGCGGCATTGACCTGAGCCAGATTTCCGATACCGAACGATGCGCCGGTGCAGCCAGCCGCAAACAGGATGGCCAGCTTTCCGCCGGGAAACGCTTTTTGGATATAAGAAATGGGACCGTTGCTTTCTTCGCGTGAAAGACGGGCGGATAGGAAGATCTCGGCGTATTTGAGCGCCATACCGAAGAAGGCGCTGACCCACATCCAGAAAACAGCGCCCGCTCCTCCGCTGACCAGAGCCGCGGCGACTCCGGCGATATTCCCCGTTCCGAGCGTACCGGCAAGAGCAGCGGCGCTTGCGGAAAAGGAAGAGATTCCCTCTTGACCGTCCTTTTTGGAAACGCTTCCTTTGAAAAAAGAAAACAGCGCCCGAAAAATGCGGCGTTGAGGATAAAAGCGCAGAAAGCAGGTCAGGTATAGACCGCTTAATGCCAGTGTACAGCCAAAGGCCGTCTGAAAAACTGCCGGGAGAGTCATGACCCGGATAACCTCCTTACAAAAAGTCGGAGAAGTATTTAGACAGCCTTTTTATTGATGATCAATCAGGTATTGTGATCGGAAACGTGAAACTGTTTAAGGTTTCCGATTTTCTTGCGGCGCTCCTCTAAAACTTCATCGACCTCTTCGAGCGAGAGATCCCGTTCAGCCATCAGCACCAGGACGTGATAAACCAGATCGCTGATCTCATTTTTCAGTTCAACGTTATCAAGATTTTTGGCAGCTATGATCATTTCCGAGCATTCTTCCCCGCATTTTTTCAGGATCTTATCCAGCCCCTTATCAAACAGGTAGCAGGTATACGAACCTTCCTGGGGATTTTCCTGACGCTGTTTCACGACCTCATAAAGTCCTTTCAGAGTATCATTCACCATTTTTCTCTTCCTTTCCGTTTTCATTGGTTGCATGAGCGTCCCAGATCTTGTTGAAAAAGCAGCTGTAACTTCCGGTATGGCAAGCCACTCCGGTTTGATGTACTTTTACAAGGAGGGTATCGTTGTCGCAGTCAGCCGTGATGGAAACCACCTTTTGCAGATTTCCGCTGGTGGCTCCCTTGTTCCAAAGCTCGTTTCTAGAGCGGCTCCAGAACCATGTGTAGCCTGTTTCCATCGTCAGACGAAGACTTTCCTGATTCATATAAGCGAGCATCAGCACCGCTCCGTTTCGCTCTTCAGTGACGATAGCCGGAATCAGGTCAGCTTTTGTAAAATACGTATCCAGATTCATTCTTATGACTTTCCTTTCAAAGACGGACAGGTATTCCCTGCTTACGGAGATATTCTTTGACCTGTCGGACGCTCAGCTCTTTATAGTGGAAAAGTGAAGCGGCCAGAGTGGCGTCGGCGTTTGTTTTTTCAAAGACCTCAGCAAAATCTGCGAGACTTCCGCAGCCGCCCGAAGCGATAACGGGGACATGAACTTTCTCGGTAACGGCGTTCAGAAGCGGAAGGTCGAAGCCTTCCTTTGTACCATCGGCATCCATCGAGGTCAGCAGAATCTCCCCCGCTCCCAGCCGGACAGCCTCTTCCGCCCACCGGACGGCATCCACTCCGGTATCTTTTCGACCGCCGGCCGTAAAGGCGTGCCAGCTTCCGTCCGGCATTTTTTTCGCGTCAATAGCAATGACAACGCATTGGCTTCCAAATTTTTCCGCTGCTTTTTGGATCAGCGTCGGATCAAAAAGTGCTGCGGAGTTAACGCTGACCTTATCTGCCCCGGCACGCAGCATCAGAGCAACATCTTCGATCGTCCGGATACCACCGCCGACCGTCAGAGGTACAAAGACCTTTTCGGCCGTTTTTCGTACAACATCTGCCATGGTCGCCCGGTGCTCATGAGTAGCGGTAATGTCGAGAAAAACAATTTCATCAGCGCCCTGACGGTTATACTCTTCGGCACACTCGACCGGATCACCGACTTCTTTAATGCCGACAAAATTGATTCCCTTGACGACTTTCCCGTCCCTTACATCCAGGCAGGGAAAGATCCGTTTATCCAGCATTGCCAGTCACTCCTTCCCTGCGGCTTCGGTAAGCGCGTCCCGAAGGGTCAGCGTTCCGCGATAAAGAGATTTTCCGCAGATTGCGCCGTAAAGTCCGGCCTGATAAAGTGCGCGGATGTCTTTCCGATCGGAGATCCCGCCGCTTGCGATAATATTGCAGGAAACGGCTTTCTGAAGCGCAGAAAGTTGAGACAGGTTCGGACCGGAAAGAGTTCCGTCTTTGGAAATATCGGTAAAGATGATCGTTTCTACCCCGGCTTTTTCCATCTGTACAGCCAGATCGGTAAAGTAAACCTCGCTTCCGTCCAGCCAGCCCTCGACGGCAACCATTCCGTCTTTGGCGTCGATTCCGACGGCAATCCGGTTTCCGTACTCGCGGACAGCGCTGAAAACAAGCTCCGGATCTTTAACGGCAGCAGAGCCTAAAATGACGCGGGAAATTCCGCCGGAAAGATACGCTTCAACGGTATCCAGACTGCGGATGCCGCCGCCGACTTCGACCTTTAAGCCGGAATGAGCGGCAACATTGAGAAAAATATCCCTGTTCTTCGGAAGTGCATCCTTTGCACCGTCCAGATCGACCATATGCAGCCACTCGGCACCTTCCTGCTTGAAAGAAAGCGCGGTTTCGAGCGGATCTTCTGCGACCTTTTCGACGGTGGAAAAGTCTCCTTTATACAGCCGGACACAGGTCTTGTCTTTAATATCGATTGCAGGGAGAATGATCATTTTGTCAGCCCTCCGAAGTTTCTAAGGATCGTAAGTCCGGTTTCCCCGCTTTTTTCGGGATGGAACTGTGCGCCGAAGATGTTCCCGCGTTCAACAAGCGCCGGAATATCCGTCCCGTATTCACAGTAGGCGGTCACGTTTTCCGGTGAGGTGTACGCCATATAGGAATGAACGAAATAAACACTGCTTTCGTCTGAAACGCTGGAAAGAAGTGGGCTGTCTCCATTTTTCCGCAGGTGGTTCCAGCCCATATGCGGGATTTTCAGCGATGTCTGGATCCGGGAGACTTTTCCCGGAATCAGTCCCAGACCGGATGTCTGCTCAAATTCATCACTTTCCTCAAAAAGCATCTGCATTCCCAGACAGATCCCGAGAAGCGGCTTACGCTGCGCTTGTTCCCGGATCGCATCGCTTAACCCGGTACGGCTGAGCAACTTCATTGCGTCAGGAAAAGCGCCGACTCCCGGAAGGATCAGCTCGTCCGCCTTCTCCAACTCAGCTTTATCGCGCGTAATCATATGAGGCAGATCGAGGTATTTCAGCGCATTATGGATGCTGAACAGATTCCCTGCGCCATAATCGATAACAGCAATCATCAATTGACCCTCCTTTTTCTTTCATAGAAAGGAAGTCACAGCACTCCTTTGGTGCTGAGAACGGTTCCCTCTTTCGGTATGACAGCCGCTTTCAGGCTGTGACCGAGCGCCTTGAAAAGCGCCTCCGCTTTATGATGGTCATTTTTTCCATACAGAACGCGGGCATGAAGGGTGATCCCGCCGTTGACTGCAAAGGCCCGGAAAAACTCTTCCGCCATCTGGGTGTCGAAATCTCCGATCCGATCGGAAGAAAAAGCACAGTCCCAGACGAGGTAAGGGCGATTGCTGACGTCAAGCGAAACAAAGCCCAGCGCTTCGTCCATCGGGATATAAAAACTCCCATAGCGCTCAATGGCAGGAGAATTTTCGAGTGATTTTTTGAAAGCCGCGCCAAGGACGATGCCGGTATCTTCGATCGTATGGTGGCTGTCCACATAAAGGTCTCCTTTGACGCGGACAGTCAGATCGAATCCTGCATGAACGCAGAGTGCAGTCAGCATATGATCGAAAAATCCGATACCGGTCTGAATATCAGCGTTTCCGTTGCCGTCGAGGTTTAGTGAGAGCCGGATATCCGTTTCTTTTGTAGTACGGGCCAGTTCCGCTTTACGCATGAGCAGCATCCCCTTTCTCAAGAGACTCGAGAATTCTTTCGAGCGTTTTGATTAGCCGCTTATTTTCCGCCGGGCTTCCGGCACTGATCCGGAGAAAGCCCGGAAATTTGCGGACAGCGATCTTTTCCTCCGCCAGTGCGCTTTGGATTGCTTCGGCTTTTGGAGAGTCAATCAGGACAAAGTTGGTAACGCTCGGATAAACTTTTTTCAAAAAATCGGGATATTTTTCAGAAAGGGAGTCAAGCGCCGCCTGAAGTTGAGTACGGGAAGCAATCAGCTGTCCGACGCAGTTCTGAAGATAATCAGGCTCTTCGAGAACCGCTGATGCGATCGCCTGCGGGAGAAGGCCGACGTTATACGGAGATTTTACTGCCCGCATCGCCCGGGTGATCGTCTTGTTGGCAACAGCGAAGCCAAGTCTCAGTCCGGCCAGTCCAAGAGCCTTGGAACAGGTTTTCAGGATAATCAGGTTGTCGTATCCCTCGACCTCCGGGAGAAGGCTTTCATTCCAAAAATCCATGTACGCTTCATCTAAAACGATCAGTGCGTCGGTTCCTTTTACAAGGCGGCGCACCTCTTCTCGGGAAAGTCCCCGGCCGGTCGGGTTGCAGGGATTCGAGAAGATCATCATTTTTATCTTATGTTCCTGAATCAGTTCAAGCGAGCGATCGACATCGATCCGGAAATCCGCTTCCTTTTGCTGAACCACGATCGGATGCTCGGAGAGAGCCGCATAAAAGGCATACATCGAAAAATCATCGGAAACGGTCAGGATCGGATCACTTTTTTCCAACATACAGCTGTTAATGATCGAGATCAGCTCGTCCGAACCATCTCCTGCGGTCAGCGTATCAGGCGACAATCCGTAAACAGCGGCGTATCGTGCGCAAAGCTCACGGGCGCAGGGATCAGGATAACGGTTATAGTCAAGGCTGGCCGCGATTCCGGCAATTTTACTGCGTAGAGCGGGCGAAAGTGACAGGAAACTTTCGTTTGCATCCAACCGGATATCAAATTCTCCCTCGATCGGATCGTAAGGAGTCAGATCCCGAACTTTTTTGCAAAGCGCATAACTCAAAAATTTCTCCTCCTTTATCTATCACTCTATATATTCAATCAGGAAAGGCCGTTATCTTCCGGGAAGCGAACTTCGATCGAGTTGGCATGAGCGGTAAGTCCTTCTTTTTTCGCCAGAAGGATGATATCCGACTGTGCCTGACGAAGAGCGTCTTCGGTGTAATAGATATAACTCGACTTTTTAATAAAAGCGTCAACCGAAAGAGGCGAGAAAAATCTTGCGGTTCCGCTGGTCGGAAGGACGTGGTTGGGTCCCGCATAATAATCGCCGAGCGGTTCGGGAGCGTAATGCCCGAGGAAGACAGAACCGGCGTTATCGATTTTTCCGAGATAAAGAAAGGGATTTTCAACCGCAACTTCCAGATGTTCGGGCGCGACCTGATTGGCAAGTTCGACCGCTTTTTCCATATCCTCACAGACAATGATTCCGCCGAAATTGGTCAGGGATTCTTCGATAATCTCTTTCCGCGACAGGCGGGGAAGCTGACGGGTAATTTCCTGCGCCGTCTTTTCAGCAAGCGTTTCACTGGTGGTGATAAGAATGGCCGAAGCGAGCCGGTCATGCTCCGCCTGGCTCATCAGGTCGGCGGCCACAAAGGCCGGATCGGCGGTTTGATCCGCAAGAACAAGGATCTCGCTGGGGCCTGCGATCATATCGATATCGACGGTACCGTAAAGGAGCTTCTTAGCGGTTGCGACAAAGATATTGCCGGGGCCAACGATCTTATCGACCTGGGGAACGGTCTCAGTACCATATGCAAGCGCCGCGACAGCCTGTGCGCCGCCCATCAGGAATACCCGGTCAACGCCGCAAATAGAAGCCGCAACAAGGATGTCGGGATTGGCTTTGCCATTTTTCAGCGGGGGCGTGACCATGATGATCTCCTCGACACCAGCGATCTTCGCGGGGATCGCGTTCATTAAAACAGAGGACGGATAAGCCGCTGTTCCGCCGGGGACGTACAGTCCGACCCGGTGCAGGCCGCGGATCCGCTGACCCATAATGACGCCGTCAGAATGAGTATCGATAAAAGACTGATGTTTCTGGCGGTTATGGAAATCAACGATGTTGGCCTGTGCATTCAAAAGTGCTTCGACAAACGCCGGATCCGCTTCGGAAAGCGCATCGTTGATCTCATCGCGGCTGACTTCAAAGCTCTTGGGCAGTTTTCCGTCAAATTTGAGGGTGTATTCCCGAACAGCCTCGTCTCCTTCCGTCCGGACTTTTTTCAGGATCTCGCGGACGGTATCGGTAACCTTTTCATCAACTTCACTGCTTCTTAAACGGAGAGCGGAAAGAAGTTCCTGCTCTTTTACGCCGTCGGCTTTTACAATTGGAATCATCGGTATCCCTTCCTTTTTATTATTGATGAGCCGCCTGCTGAATCGAATCGATCAGCGGCTGCAATTCCTTTTTCCTGATTTTCAGACTGGCGGGGTTGACGATCAGTCTGGCTGAAACATCAGCCACCTCTTCCTGAACTTCCAGACCGTTTTCCCGAAGTGTCGTTCCAGTTTCCACGATATCCACGATTCCGTCGGACAGTTCGAGAAGCGGTGCCAGTTCGACCGAGCCTTCAATTTTAATAATACGGACGTCCATCGATTTCGCGGCAAAATACCGACGGGAGATCTGCGGGTATTTGGTGGCGATCGTTTTTTCGGAATAGCCGCTGTAAAAATCGGTTCCCTTTTTTACGGCCAAAGCAAACCGGCAACGCCCGAATCCGAGATCAGCGACCTCGAAGAAACTCCCGCCGTGTTCCATGATCGTATCCTTTCCGACAATACCGATATCGCAGACACCGTGTTCAACGTAAGTGATGACGTCGGCGGCTTTTGCGAGGACGACCTCGATATTGGTTCCGGGAATTTCAAGGATCAGCTTTCTTCCTTTATTGCGGAGGACTGACACGTCATAACCGAGTGCTTCCAGAAGGTCAACGGTTTTGTGCTCCAAACGACCCTTGGTGAGGGCAATGCGAATGTTTCTCATACCCGTACCTCCACAATATCTTCACCGACAAAGTAAAGGGTCGGCACACCTTTTCTGGCGGCGTAGAGCTTTGCTTCATCGGAAGTCGCGCAGACGGCAAATTCAGCCTGAAAGCCCATCTGAACCAGCTTTTCGATCTCTTTCATCGCTTTGACTTCATAACCGGGATACGGAAAAACAAGCACATCGGGCGTCAGCTGGAAATTCCAACTGCCACGAAGAACCCGGGCGACAGCATCAACGTCGATCCCAAAGCCGATCGCGGGAAGATCGATCCCGTAATCGGAAAGGAGCGTATCGTATCGTCCGCCTGTTAGGACGGTATCGCCGATGCCTTCGGTATACCCTTGAAAGACGATTCCGGTATAATATTCGTTTCGGCCGACAATTCCCAGATCCAGTGAGACATGATTATCAACGCCCAGTTCTTTTAAGTCCTTCAGCAGCAGCCGGAGATATTCGATCACTTCGTTAATGGCCGGATCATCGATCAGGCTTCCAAGCTGATCCAGAACCTCTTCTCCGCCGAAAAGTGCCGGAAGCTGGCGAAGAGCCGCCGCGGTCTGCATATCCCGCATCTGTTCCATTCGATCATTTAGTTCCGGGTAGTTCTTGCTCATAATCAATTCCCGAAGATCTTCCTTCTGATCGGGAGAAAGTCCAAGCCGGGCGGTCAGTGCGTTAAAGATGCCGATATGTCCAATCTCGATCCGATAACCCGACAGGCCGCAATTTTCCATCGAGCGAATCGCCAGAACGAGCGTCTCAAAATCTGCCCGCCTCTCCCCCGCTCCGATCAATTCGATCCCGATCTGATCCACCTCATCCGAGTGACCGCTGTCGGCGGGATTGATCCGGTAAGCACTCTGGTTGTAAAAAAGCCGAAGCGGAAGCGGATGCTCCCGAAGCCGTGTACAGGCAACCCGGGCAATCGGCATCGTCAAATCCGGTTTGACCGCCATCAGGCGTCCCTTTCGATCGACGAGCTTATACATATTTTCCTGCGGCAGACCATGCCGCGGAAGGCTGAAAACGTCATAAAATTCCAGCGCCGGCGTAATCACCTCGCTGAACCCGCGCGGAAGAAGGACTTCCTTGATCCGATCCTCGACCCGATGACGGGCGGTGCATTCCTCAAACAGAAGATCCCTCGTTCCCTCGGGCGTAATCAGTCTGTTCTGGTTCATCGTTTCACTTCCTATTCTGCTTTAACTTGCTAATATGATAACACAAAAATATGAAAAAGTCAATACAATTTGTCAACAGGCAGACCCATAAAATCATAGAGCCTGCCTGTCATTGATATAGGGCTTAGAAATCAAAAAGGGTCATCTGGCTGGTCTTGGGAATGCCTTTCAACGCACCGGCCTGATCCAAAATCTCGATAACGCCTTTGGAGACGCTTGAACGGGTCTGGATTTCCTCAACTGAGATAAATTTTCCTTCGGCAGACGCAGCTTCGAGCGCTTTGGCCGCTGATTCGCCCAGACCCTTTAGAGCCGTGAACGGGAGACGGATCTTTCCATCCTCAATCTGATAGACGGTTGCCTTGGACTTATACAGATCGACCGGCAGGAACGAGTATCCGCGGCAGAGCATCTCGTTGATAATCAGGAGCGTGTCATAAACATCATCCTCTTTGGCGCTTCGGTCGTCCATTTCCTTTAAGGCAATCAGCCGTTTTCGGGTCGCTTCTTTTCCGGCCACTGCAACGTCTGCTTCCAGGTCGCCGCCGCGAACGGTAAAGAAAGAAGCGTAATATTCCAGCGGATAGTATACCTTATACCATGCAAGCCGGATGGCCGCAATGACATAAGCGGCCGCATGGGCTTTCGGGAACATATACTTGATCTTGAGACAGGAATCGATATACCATTCGGGAACGTTATGATCCCGCATATCTTGCTTCATCTCTTCAGTCAGAAGCTTGGGAGCCTTTCCCTTACGGGTGATCTCCATGATCTTAAAGGCCAGCTTGGGTTCCAGTCCTTTATGAAGAAGGTAAGTCATGATCGAGTCACGGCATCCGATGACCTCGGAAATGGTGCAAGTACCGTCTTTAATCAGTTCTTGCGCATTACCCAGCCAGACGTCGGTACCGTGGGACAGACCGGAGATCTGGAGCAGATCGGAGAATTTGGTCGGACGGCACTGCATCAGCATTCCCCGGACAAACGGCGTTCCCATCTCAGGAAGAGAAAGGGTTCCTGTTTCGGAGAAAATATCGTCCGGCGTAACGCCCAGCGCTTCGGTCGAATAGAAGAGCGAGTAAATCTTCGGGTCGCTCATCGTGATCTGCATGACCTTGATCCCGGTCATGTCTTCGATATGCTTATAGAGAGTCGGAACTTCGTGCCCCAGCTCGTCCAGTTTCAGGATCGTATCATGAAGCGAATGGAAATCGAAGTGAGTGGTCAGGATATCGCTGTCCGCCTTGTCGGCCGGATGCTGAATCGGGGTAAAATCGTAGACATCGTAGTCGGAAGGGATAACGACCATACCGCCGGGATGCTGGCCGGTCGTGCGTTTGACGCCTTCGCATCCTTTGGCAAGCCGCAGTTCCTCCGCCTTATGTGCGACCTTTCCCCGCTCCTGCAAATAGCCCAGAACATATCCGAACGCTGTTTTTTCGGCGACTGTTGAGATGGTGCCTGCCTTAAAAACATGGTCAGAGCCGAAAAGCTCTTCAGTATAGCGATGGACATAGGACTGATATTCACTGGAGAAGTTCAGGTCGATATCCGGCTCTTTATCTCCGTCAAATCCCAGGAAGGTTTCAAACGGAATATCATGACCGTCCTGATTCATGCGGGTTCCGCATACAGGGCAGTCTTTTGCGGGCAGATCGAAGCCCGAGCCGCAGCTTCCGTCGGTAATGAACTCGGAGTGTTTGCATTTGGGGCAGATGTAATGGGGAGCCAGCGGGTTGACCTCTGAAATACCCGCCATATGGGCAACAAAAGATGATCCGACCGATCCGCGCGAACCGACCAGATAGCCGTGCTGCTCTGAATAATAAACCAGCTTTTGTGCGATCATGTAAAGGACGGCAAATCCGTGCTTGATGATCGAGCTTAATTCCCGTTCCAGACGGGCGGAAACGATCTCGGGCACCGGATCGCCGTAAATTTCTTTGGCGCGCGCCCATGTGATCCGTTGAAGATCCTCCTCAGAACCGGCGATGCCGGGCGGATAGGTTCCTTTCGGGATTGGGCGGATATCGTCTTCGATCATGTCGGCAATCTTATTGGGATTGGTGACAACGACTTCAAATGCTTTTTCAGGACCCAGATAGTCAAATTCGGCGAGCATCTCTTCGGTCGTGCGGAAATAAAGGGGTGCCTGATGATCGGCGTCCTTGAATTTCATGCCAGCCAGAAGAATCGTCCGGAAGATCGCGTCCTCCGGTTTCATGAAGTGAACGTCTCCGGTGGCTACAACCGGCTTTCCGAGCTTTTCACCGATCCGAAGGATGGTTTTGTTGAACTCGATCAGCTGATTGCGGTCTTCGGCCTGTCCCGACTCAATCATAAATTCATTGTTGCCAAGGGGCTGTATCTCCAGATAATCGTAAAAGGAAGCGATTTCGCAAAGCTCCTCAAACGGTTTTCCCTCTACGACCGCGCGGAAAAGTTCGCCCGCTTCACAGGCGCTGCCGATCAGAAGTCCTTCCCGGTACTTCATGATCTCGCTCTTCGGCGTACGGGGACGGCGATGGAAGTATTTGACGTGGGCACAGGAAACCAGTTTGTAGAGATTTTTCAATCCGAGAGAGTTTTTGACGAGAAGGATCTGGTGATAGCTTTTCAGCTGGCGCGGATCACCGGAGGTAAGAACCCCGTTTAACTCGCCCAGGGTATGGATACCTTTTTCCTCAGTCAGCTTTTTGACCATTTCCCGGAAAATCAGCCCCAGTGTTGCAGCATCATCACAGGCACGATGGTGGTGAAACTCCTCAAGGTTTAAGTGCTTGGCAAGGATATCCAGCTTATACCGTCCCAGTTCGGGATACAAGCTGCGTGCGATTGTCAGGGTATCAACGCTGGTATTTGAAACAGTGATTCCATGACGCACAGCAGCAGCACGGATAAAGGACATATCAAAGGAAGCGTTGTGCGCAACCAACGGACGGTCTCCGGCAAATTCCAGAAACTTTCGGAGCGCTTCTTCCTCTTTTGGCGCATCGGCCACCATTTCATCGGTAATACTGGTCAGCTGGGTGATCTTTTCCGGTATCGGACGTTCCGGGTTGACAAAAAGATCAAACGATTCCCGGACTTCCCCGCCGCTGAAAAGAACCGCACCGATTTCAGTTAGCCGTTCGGTAGCTGAAGACAGGCCGGTCGTTTCCACGTCAAAAACGATAAATTCCCCGTCCAACGGACGATTATCCTCGCCGTGTACCGCTTCTTCGCAGTCATTGACAAAGTAATCCTCAACGCCGTAGATCAGCTTAAGGTTCGAGCCTTTGCTACGGACGGAATCAAGCGCCATAACTGCATCGGGATAGGCCTGTACAACGCCGTGATCGGTGATCGCGACGGCCGGATGACCCCACCGTGCGGCGGTGTTGACGATGTCAGAAACTTCGGCAACCGAATCCATTGAGGACATTTTCGAGTGGCAGTGAAGCTCGACCCGCTTTTGCGGAGCGTTGTCCATCTTCGGGATCTTTTCGACGACCATAATATCATAAGGCTTGATCGAAATCTCGCGGTCATATTTGTCATCGACAACATCTCCGCGCACCATGATCGACGCGCCGGGTTTCAGGATATCATAACGTTCCCGGTTTTTAACGTCATCAATGATCTTCATCGTATTGGAAGAAGTATAGTCACTGAAGAAATAGGTCAGGATCACCTTGCTTCCGTCGCGGGTGTCTTTGGATTCGACAGCGAAAATATCGCCCCAGACAACAACGGTTCCACTGGAAACGCTGACTTCGCGCAGGGGCGTCGGCTCCTGCGTGATCTTGCGGCCTTTAAGCAGGGTCGCATTCTCTTTCAGATGGAGATTAGCAAAATTGATCGTAACAGCAGTCGGTTCCTTAACGCCGCTGTCACGCCGGAAAGAACCGCGAGAGAACCCGCCTCCCTGTCCTCCGAAATTACCGGAAGAAGGAGCGGGTCTTTGCGGATGGGGATCAGGAGATGGAGGCGGTGCGTAAATAGGCGGTGGAACCTCATAATCGGCTTCACTCCACTCGGTCACTCCTTCAAAGGAAACGTTCAGCTTCAGAGAAAAATGGTCGAAAATGATCCGCTCGATATCCCGATCGACATGGGCCGTTTCCAAAATCTGTTTACCGCCGTTTTTGAGCGTGATGTGCAGCGTATCGCCTTCCAGAGATGCGGACGCATCCTCAAAAAAGCCGTTGACGACCCCGTTGACCGTCTTTAACTCCTCAACGATCGACGGAAGCATATCGGCGGAAAAAAGCGTCTGGAGATATTTCATATGGATCTTGAACAGGTTTAAACCTGTTGCTTTCAATACCGTCGACTGGCAGTCCCAGACCTCTCGGGTGCCGATATACTTTTCACTTTTGACGTCTGCCCAGATATTCTGTGCTTCTCTGTCCGCTGTGATTGACAGGATTTCCGCACTGTCGAACAGGGTCAGGAACGGCTCTTGAAGATAACAGCCGAATATATTCAGAAAATTACATCCTGCCAATATGGTACTTCCTTTCCGCCCTTACAGTTTTTCGATCTCGGCAAACAGTTCTTCCACGATCCGGTCTTCCGGAACCGTGCGCAGAATCTCTCCTTTTTTGAAGAGGACACCGCACCCTTTTCCACCTGCGATCCCGATATCTGCTTCTCGCGCTTCACCGGGGCCGTTGACAACACAGCCCATACAGGCAACGGTGATATTCTTGTTCACGCCCCGCAGACGTTCTTCCACTTCTTTTGCAAGACCGATCAGGTCGATCCTTGTCCGGCCGCAGGTGGGACAGGAAACGAGCCGCGGCTCTCCGGTATCGTATCCAAGAGCGGTCAGGATATCTTTTGCGGCATAGATCTCACGAACGGGCGCGTCAGTCAGCGAAACGCGAATCGTGTCGCCGATTCCGTCCATCAGAAGGCTTCCGATCCCGGCGGCGGATTTGATCAGTCCCATTCGTTCGGTTCCGGCTTCGGTCACACCGAGATGGAGCGGATACGGACAGGCTTCGGCAAGCAGACGGTAGGCTTTTACCATGGTCGGAACGCTCGAGGATTTAAGCGAGATCACGATCTGATCAAAATCATATTTTTCTAATAGATGCATATGATACAGTCCGCTCTCAACCAGTGCTTCGGCAGTCGGCGCACCGTATTTGGCAAGGATCTCGCGCTCGACCGAACCAGAATTGACACCGATCCGGATCGGAACTCCCTTTTCCCGGCAGGCATTGGCCACTGCGCGGACATGATCGTCTGCTCCGATATTGCCGGGGTTGATCCGGATCTTATCGATACCGGCATCAATCGATTCGAGCGCCAGTCGGTAATCAAAATGAATGTCTGCGACCAGCGGAATGGAAACGGCTTCCTTGATCTTCGGGATCAGGGAAACGGCGGCGTGATCAGGAATCGCAACCCGGAGGATCTCACAGCCCGCCTTTTCAAGCTCGACGGCCTGACGGACATTTCCTTCGATATCGGTACTTGGGACGTTTAACATCGACTGAATATAGATATGACCGTCGCCCAACGTCAGATTTTTCAGGGTAACGGGAGTAACTTTGCGGTTCAAATGAATCTCTCCTTCAAAAAGTGGTTCTGTTCTATTATATCACCCATGAATCAGATTGACAATATCATGGAAGGACACAAATATAATCAGTCCAAACACCAGAATAAAACCGGCAAAATGAACATAAGCCTCGTATTTGGGATTGACGCGGCGGCGGACAATCAGTTCGATCAGCAGGAAAATCAATCTTCCCCCATCCAGCGCCGGAATCGGAAGAAGATTGAAGATGCCGACATTGACGGTAATAAAAGCAAAGAGGTTCATGACCGTCGAAAGCCCGGCCTTGCTTGCCTGACCGACCGCCTGCGCCGTTCCGATCGGGCCGGAAAGGTCGTTGATCGAAGCTTTTCCGGTAATCAACTGACCGATCGAGATCCAGACCAACCGTCCGATCGAAGCAGTTTTACGGAAAGAATAACTGAGCACACTTCCGACCGTGCGGGGAATGCCAACAACCTTAAAGTCAATCATCAGCGTGCCGTCTTCGATCGTGAAGGCAACGTTTTTCAGTGCTGTCCGCTCTCCATTCCGGCGCACTTCCATATCGACAATCCCATCTTTATCGGAGGAAAGCGCATAGATGATGTCGCTTTCGACCCAAATCGACCGGCCATTGATCGAGAGAATCTGATCTCCTTCCCGAAGGCCGGTGGACTGTGTAGACGCGCCATCGATAAACTGCGCGACCGTCGTAGAGGCGAGCTTTTCCTTCGGAGCCGTCAGCGCCAGCACGATCACAAAGCCCAGAATCAGATTCATGATCGCTCCGGCGCAAACGATGATGATCCTTTTCCAGACCGGCTGAGCACAGAATGCACGGGGATCGGATGAAGAATCATCTTCCCCCTCCATGCTGACGTAACCGCCGATTGGAAAGAGACGGAGTGAATAGCGGGTCTCCCCCTTGCCGAAGTGAAAAAGGGACGGCCCCATTCCGATAGAAAACTCATTGACCTTGACTCCGCATAGCTTGGCGGCGGTAAAATGTCCGCCTTCATGGATCAGGATAATGACAGCAAAAATCAAAAGGGTAATCAGTATACTTTTCATGAGGCCTCCTCGGGAGAAAATCAGATACGTGAAAGGACAAATTCTTCCGCCTGTTCTTTGGCGGAAAGGATGTTTTCGACTGTGACCGCTCCATCACAGGTCAGCGTAAGGACTTCGTTTACAAGATCGCCGATCTGAAGGAAGGAGACCTTCCGCTGAAGGAAAAGCGTGACCAACAGTTCGTTTGCACAGTTGACAAGAGTTGGATACAAACCGCCTCTCCGAATGGCTTCCATCGCAGCTTTCAAGCAGATAAAGGTATCGGGATCCGGCTTATAAAAAGTCAGCTTCTGATAATCGGTCAGCGAAAGCCGACCGGTCGGACAGGCTACCCGATCGGGATAGGTCAGCGCGTACTGGATCGGAATCTTCATATCCGGAACGCCAAGCTGACCAATAACCGAGTAATCATCAAATTCAACCAGTGAATGAACAACACTTTCCCGGTGAACGACCACTTCGATCTGATCGGCCGTCACGCCGAAAAGGTGGACAGCCTCGATAACCTCAAGACCTTTGTTCATCATGGTAGCCGAATCGATCGTGATCTTTGCTCCCATGCTCCAGTTGGGATGCTTGAGCGCCCGTTCAGGGGTTATATCGTTCAGTTGTTCCCGGGTCATACCGAAAAACGGTCCGCCTGATGCCGTCAGAAGTATTTTATTCAGGTGACAGTGCCGGTATCCTTCCAAGCACTGGAAAATTGCCGAATGTTCCGAATCAACCGGAAGAATCTTCACTTTTTTTTCGGAAGCGCGACGCATGACCAGTTCCCCACCGGTAACGAGCGTTTCCTTATTGGCAAGTGCGATCGTGTTTCCGGCTTCGATGGCAGCGAGTGTTGGACGCAGACCGATCATCCCCATAACAGAGTTGAGTACGATTCCGGCATCCTGATCTCCCGCCAGTTCGCATAATCCGTCCAGACCGGTCAGAACGTCAACAGGCAGATCGGCAACACGGGTGCAGAAACTCTCATAATGAGCGGGATCGGAAATGCAGACCCGCTTCGGATGAAAAGCCCGTGTCTGCTCTTCCAAAAGGTCTTCGTTCTGATGCGCGGCCAGTGCATGGACAGCAAAGCCGTTGGCCTTGCAGACGGTAAGCGCCTGTGTTCCGATCGATCCGGTCGAGCCTAAAATGGTAACAGTTTTGGACATAGTTAAAATCCTTTCCACAAATATCCGAATGGAAAAACAGCCCCCGGCTCTGAGTGTCCGGGGGCTTCATTCATGTCAGTTTAAAATAGGCATATATTGTAAAATCAGATAGATTGTCGGCGCGACAAACAAAAAGCTGTCAAACCGATCCATAATGCCCCCGTGTCCCGGCATGATCTTGCCGAAATCCTTAATGCCGGTCTGACGCTTGACAACCGAAGCCATCAGGTCGCCGACAATGCTGACCAGAGAACAGAATACAGCGATCAGCGCAATTTTTCCCCACGAACATCGGATAAAGATGCCGTTGACGTGCGCCTGATACTGCTGATAAATAAAGCAGGTCAGCACAAAGAAAACGCAGCAGCCGGCCACTCCGCCAATCGCGCCTTCGATCGTTTTATGCGGGCTGATCTGAGGAGCCATTTTATGCTTTCCGAATGCTCTTCCCGCAAAATAGGCGCAGGAATCGGAAATCCATGCGGCTACACAGCAAAGAAGAATGTAGAGAAAGCCGTTTCGAGAATACCTGTCGCGCATCAGAACGATGCTTGAAAAAGCGGTCGGTACAACAAGCGAAATAAAGAAAGAAATCGCTACCTCTTCAAAACGAATTTCGTTATGGAGAATCAGGAGTGAGCCGAATATCAGAATAAAGTATGCGATTGTCACATAAACCTGCATTCCGTGAATCTTCAGCGTACTGAAAAAAGGAACGACAACCGCATAGCCAAGAGAAAAAACGAGAATCGCCTTGGATTTGACATAGCCAGTTGCATGGAGCAGTTCAAAAACGGCGATCGCACCGATGATAGAAATTGCCGCATTCAGGACAAAAGTATCGTAACATACAAATACGCCGAACAGAATGACCAGAGCCACCGCAGCGGTTATGATACGCTGTTTCATAAAGTTACCTGCCTTTCAATCAGAGATGAAATACACCTGTAGACGCATGAGTCATCCGTTTTGATTGGAAAGGCCGCCGAAGCGCCGGGAACGGTGATGATATTCCTCTATCGCCGCATCCAGATCCGCCGGCTTAAAATTGGGCCAGAGGACACCGTCCATAAACACATATTCGGCATAAGCGGACTGCCAGATCAGGAAATTCGACAGCCGGTACTCGCCGCTCGGGCGGATAATCAGATCGACATCCGGGATATCGTTGGTATAGAGATAACGGGAGAAAGATTCCTCCGTTATCTCTTCCGGCTGAAGCATGCCTTTCGCGGCTTCCTCTGCGATTCTCCGCGCAGCGTTTGTAATTTCCGCACGACCGCCGTAATTGATTGCCAAAATCAGCGTCAATCCGGTCGCGTTTTTGCTTTTTTCCTCCGCACGCGCCATCTTTCCACGGATATCATCATCAAAAGAAGTCCGGTCGCCGATAAAACGAACGCGGATATTTTCCTTTGCGTAGCCATCCATCTCATCAAGATAGGAACGAAGAAGCGCAATGATCGAATCGACCTCATCCTGCGGACGCTTCCAGTTTTCGGTGGAAAAGACATAAGCTGTCAGATATTTCAGCCCGATTTTATTGGCATAGCGGGCGATTTCTTTGAAAGTGGAGGCACCGGCACGATGTCCCATTTTGCGCGGAAGCCCGCGTTTTTGTGCCCATCGGCCGTTGCCGTCCATGATAATGCCGACATGAGTCGGCAGGAAACGCTCGTTCATCGTCAGATCTCCTGGATCTCCTTGATCTTGGCATCAGCCATAGAATCAGCTTCCTTGACATATTTGTCGGTGATCTTCTGAATATCCTTTTCAGCGTCTTTGACTTCGTCCTCGGTGATCTCGTTGTTTTTCTTCATAGCTTTGATCTTATCCATTGCATCGCGGCGAATGTTGCGGATTGCAATCTTTCCTTCCTCGGCCATCTTATGGACTTCCTTAGCTAGTTCATTTCTGCGCTCGGAGGTCATAGGCGGGAAGATCAGGCGGATGACACTGCCGTCGTTATTGGGGTTGATGCCGAGATCGGAGGTCTGAATGGCTTTTTCAATGCTCTTCAGAGTCGAACGATCCCAAGGCGAGATCATAAGAGTGCGGGGGTCGGGGGCGCTGATCGCAGCCATCTGGTTGATGGGGGTCGGTGTTCCATAATATTCGACCACGATCCGGTCAAGAACCGCAGGGTTAGCACGACCTGCGCGGATGGTATTGAAATTAGCGCCGAGTGCGCCGAGTGCTTTCTGCATTTTGCCTTCTGCTTTTTTGATTTCGTCTTTGGTCATGGTAGGTTACCTGCCTTTCAAAATAATGATATGATACGGCTTTTCCGCTTTCGCGGCTTTCGCCGGAAATTCCTTATTCGGGGAGCACGACGGTTCCGATCGGTTCTCCGCGGACGGCGCGGACGATATTCTTCGGATCGGAAAGGTCAAAAACAAGCATCGGAAGGTGATTATCCTTGCACATGGACGCGGCGGTCGCATCCATAACGCCGAGATTCTTATTCAGCACTTCCGAAACGGTCAGCGTGTCGTATTTTACGGCATCCGCAAACTTATGGGGGTCTTTATCATAAACGCCGTCAACCATCGTAGCCTTGAAAACAGCATCGGCACCGATCTCCGCCGCGCGCAGAGAAGCCGCCGTATCCGTTGAGAAGAAGGGGTTTCCGGTACCGCAGCCAAAGACAACGACCCGCCCTTTTTCGAGATGACGAACTGCACGGTTGCGGATATAAGGTTCGGCGACCTGCTGCATCGAGATAGCTGTCTGGACACGGACGTCAACGCCGAGATGCTCCAGTGCATCGGCTACAGCCAGCGCGTTCATTGCGGTTCCGAGCATACCGATATGGTCAGCACGGGTGCGATCCATCGAGCCGGAAGAACGTCCGCGCCAGAAGTTTCCGCCGCCGACAACGATTCCGATCTGCACACCGAGCGCCACCGCGTCGCGAATCGCTTCGCAGATCGGGTTGATAACGTCATAGTTTAAGCCAAAATGCTGATCGCCCGCCAGAGCCTCTCCGGAGAGCTTAAGCAAAATCCGCTTGTATTTCAGTTCCATGTTCCTGATCATTTCCTTTCTATATCATCCCGGAAGAAAATTGCACCGGGAGCTTTTCCTGTATCAGTGCAGATTTATTTTTCTCCCTTATTTTACATGATATTTTGTCCAATGTAAAGAGAAAGTTTGTAAATATTCCAACCTTCATCTTTTGATACGGAAAAATGAATCTTTCGGGGCAGGGTTGACCTTTCAATTGAAATAGAGTAAAATGCTAATATAAAAGTGATGACAAAACCTTCTCCCTTTGAAAGGATTGAGATGATGATGATGATTTCCCCTTCTCTGCTGGCGGCTGATTTCACAAAGCTCGACCGAGAACTGGATCGGATTACCCGTGGCGGTGCGGAATGGCTGCACCTCGACGTTATGGACGGCGTTTTTGTTCCCAATATTTCTTTTGGCCTGCCGGTCATTCAGTCGCTTCGGAAAATAAGCAGGCTGACTTTTGACGTGCATCTGATGATTCAGGAGCCGCTTTTATATGTAGACGCATTTGCCGATGCGGGCGCAGATTATCTGACTTTTCATCTGGAAAGCAGTTCTGATCCTGAAAAAATGATCGATGCGATTCATGCACGGGGAATGAAAGCCGGGCTTTCCATTAAGCCGAATACGCCTGCGGAAGCGGTGTTTCCCTATCTGGATAAGCTCGACCTGATTTTAGTCATGAGCGTGGAGCCAGGATTCGGCGGGCAGAAGTTTATGCCTGCCTGTCTGGATAAGATCCGTATTCTGCATGAAAAAGCCCCCGAAATTCCGATCAGCGTGGACGGCGGCATCAATGCGGAAACCGGCAGACTCTGCCGCGAAGCGGGTGCAGACGTGCTGGTTGCCGGATCGTATGTATTCGGAGCAAAAGACGTTGTGGCGGCGATCGATTCACTGATGGCGTAAAGCCGGGAGAAAAATATGGGGCGCAAAATCAAACATTATTCTTCCGGGTATCAGATCCGCAGAAAAAAACAACGGCGGATGATCAGCAGCATTCTTTTTGTACTTTTGCTGGCGGTGCTGGTATTTGTCGGATATGCCGGAGCAAAAGCTTTAAGCGAAATGCGCACGGGAAGGAGCGAAATTCCCTCTACCCTTTCATCAGAACAACTGCCGGAAGATAGCAGTGTTTCGGAATCAGGCACCACTTCATCCAATCCTGTTCTGGAAAGTTCGGACTTGCCGCTGGAAGAACTGCCTTCCGAGCCTGAGACAAGCAGTGAAGCAGAAACGCTTTACACGCAATATGGCGTGGCGGAAAAGGGCTTTACTCCTGTAAAGGAAAATCCCTTCACGCGTTACGTAACTGTTGCTGCGGCCTATACTCCCCTGCGCGAAACGCCGAAAACAGCGGATAACGAGGAACTTCGTGCAGTCACGATGCCGCTTTCGACGGCATTATCCAATGAATCAGCGGCTACGTTCATCGAATCGGTGGATACTGGGCTTTATAACGCCGTTGTGATCCCTTTGAAGGATTCGGAAGGAACTGTTTACTATTCGACGGCCGCTTCGACGGCACGGGAAAGCGGAGCAATTTCAACAAGCCGGGTCGATCTCGAACGGATCGTAGCGTTGATCCGGGAGAAGGGGCTGAAGCCGGTCGCATCGATCTACTCCCTTCAGGATCATACTTCGGCGCATACCCGATACGGAACCTCTTACTATTGGATGAACGACGGATCAACCACTTGGCTGGACGCCAAGGTCATCAACGGCGGCAAGCCATGGATGAATCCGTATTGCAAAAATACGATCACTTATCTGGATACGATTGCGTCCGAACTGGACAGCACCGGATTTGTTGATCTGATTGTTTATGGAAACCAGTATCCGGATTCGACCCTTCAGCAAAAGATGGGACTCGGTGAAACCGGAGGCGTATCCAAACCCGATCAGTTGGAAGCGGTGCTCAACTCCATGCAGGAGTCGGCTCCAACGATGCGGATTATCCCGGCGTATCAGGGAGAATGTTATACCTCCGGCGTCAATACGCAGGTCTATACCGATACGCCAAACATCTTTTCCTATACGCCCAGCGCACCGATCATCGGAAGCGATCTTTCGATTCTTGATCGGGTGTCGGCAGATGTTTCGACGGTTATGCCGGTTATCGACAGTTCGGATACGATCCATGCGCTTTCCGAACGTGGAATTACTTCCTATATCATGAGATAAAATAACAAGCAAGCCGGTCTTTTTCCATCGAAAAGGATCGGCTTGCTTGTTATTTATAATTGGAAATCAGGGGCCGTTTTAATGATCCTTGTTTGTGCAGTCAAAAAGTTTCATACAGCGAAGGCAGATCTTTTTGGCTTCGAGGAGTTCGCTTTGCGGCATCTGAATCTGCATAATCTTCGCGAGTCAGTTTTGCTTTTCCGTTTACCATCTGAATGGCGTTTTTATGACAGGCCGCCGGTATCAAGGCTCACTTTTCCTGCGGTGCTGCTTCAGAATCAAAACTGCAAGCGCCGCATCCCCATTCCGAACACTGATCCGATACCGGGCGTGTCCGTTTTTCAGCAAGATCCCGCTCCCTGAAAAGCAGAAAGGAATCCCGGCACGGCGAAGATGACTGGCGATCTGCCGGACGACCTTTTCGCTTGGACCGGAGTAGAGAATGGTCTGGTGCATAGGATCCGCTCCTTTTTCATGTTCTTTGGTGCAAGTATACCACGAAGTATGAAAAACTGCAATCATTTTTGGAAAAAACTTGTCTTTAGCGGTTGTAAAAGCATCGAAATGTGTGTATAATAAAAATATGATATTCCAAAAAAGAAAGTTGCTATCAGCATTTTATATATGAAGGAGGACGCACATTGAATACTCAGTACCTGCGTTATGCAGTTGAGGTCGAGAAAACAGGGTCGATCACCAAGGCCGCGCAGAATTTATATATGGGGCAGCCGAACCTCAGCAAGGCAATCCGCCAATTGGAGCAGGATATCGGCATCACGATCTTTAACCGCACGGCCAAAGGCGTCGAAGTCACTCGAAAAGGCGCGGAGTTTTTGACTTATGCGTCTACGATCCTTTCACAGATCGATGAGTTGGAATCACTCTATCGTCCCCATTCCGAGAACTGTCTGGAACTGAAATTGGGGGTTCCCCGTGCGACCTACATCTGTGATGCGTTTACCCGATTTGTGGCGGGTCTCAGCGGAGAAGAACAGGTATCGATCGAATATCAGGAGAGCGACCCGCTCAGCATCCTGCACGCTTTCTCCGAGGGAGAAATGGATATCGGAATTATCCGCTATCAAATCATGAACGAAAACTATTTTCTTTCTTCTATCGCCGATAATAAACTTCAGACCGAGCTTTTGTGGGAGTATAATATGCAGATCCTGATGTCCAAGGATCATCCGCTGGCAAAAATGGACGGGATTCCCTATCATATGCTTTCGGGTTGCATCGAGATTGTTCACGGAGATAACCGGGAGCCACCGGTCGCCCTCTCTGAGTTTTCGACTCAGGCGAAGATGGCGCGCCCGTCCAAACGGATCTTTGTCTATGAACGCGGAAGTCAGTTTGATCTGCTGCAAAAAGTAGAGGGAAGTTTTATGTGGGTATCGCCCGTTCCGGAAGATATTCTGAAGGAAAAAGGACTAATCCAGCGTCCATGTCTGACGCGGGCAAACGTCTGCCGGGATATGATCGTCTATCCGATGGGACATACGCTCAGCGTATATGAGCAACGCTTTTTAAGCGAAGTCCGCAGCAATGTCCGTCGGCTGCAAAACCAAAACTGAGAAAAAGCAGGGAGTGTTCGGTATTCCGCCTTCCCTGCTTTTCTTTATACTTTCAGACTCTGCTGGATTTTATGAAGCGCGCCCTTTTCCAATCGGGATACCTGTGCCTGTGAGATACCGATTACGCCGGAAACCTCGGTCTGTGTCCGTCCTTCAAAAAATCGCAGTCCCAAAATCTTCTTTTCTCGTCGGGACAGACTTTCGATTGCGTCCCGAATGGTGATTTCATCAATCCAGTCGGCATCGCTGTTTCCGCCGGAAAGCTGATCCATGACGCACAGCGGTTCTCCGCTGTCACCGGAATAAACCGGTTCGTAGATGGATACAGGAGCCGATGCTGATTCCAGAGCCAGAACGACCTCACTTTTCGGGATTCCAAGTGAAGAAGAAAGCTCGATGATTGTGGGATCCCGTCCCAAGGCTCGAGTCAACCTTTCTTTTTCCTGCATTGCCCGATAAGCAAGATCTTTCAGTGAACGGCTGACCCGAACTGGAGCGTAATCACGCAGAAAACGACGAACCTCGCCGATAATCATCGGAACGGCATAGGTCGAAAATCGAACCGACTGGTTCAGATCAAAATGATCGATTGCCTTGATGAGTCCGATACAGCCGACCTGAAAAAGATCGTCCAGATTCTCTCCCCGCCCGGAAAAGCGCTGAACCACGCTGAGCACCAGCCGAAGATTTCCTTTGACCAGAGCCTCCCGCGCCTTTCTCTGCTCGGATGCCGTTCCACTTTTCACTTGTAAAAGCAATCTTTCCTTTTCCTCTTCCTTCATAACCGGCAGACGGGCAGTATCGACGCCTGCAATGATAACCTTTCCCCGATACATAATCGCCACCTCCTTGCACCGCATCATCAGTATGCACCGGATTAAAAGGCATCATGCACCGAAGGAGATTATTGTCAAAAAATAGAAACGCCCATCCGAATAACGGACAGGCGCTTTGAGATTGATCAGAATACAAAGTATTTTTCGATTGCAGCGGCAATACCGTCCTCATCATTGGACAGCGTAATCGCGTCCGCGGCTTCCTTGACTGGTTCTTTGGCGTTCGCCATAGCGATTCCCAGTTCGGCATAACGGATCATCGGTATATCATTATAGCCGTCTCCGCAGGCAGCCAGTTCTTCCCGCTTTACGCCGGTATATTCGCAGATCTTTTCCAGCGAAAGGGCTTTGTCAATGTTTTCCGGCATAATCTCAAGGAAAAAGCTCTCGGAGCGGTATACGCTCAGTCCTTCCAAAGCTTTTGCGATCTCCGGTTCCACTTCGCCCATATAGTTGCCATCGCCGGTCATCAGACATTTCGGCTCTTTTTCGGTAACGGCCGATACAAAATCTTTAACGCCGCGCAGCGGGATCTTATTGATCCGTGCTTCAAGCTGAATATAAGGATCATTCGGAGTTTCGGTAATAACCGCCCCGCCCACATAAGTCAAAACGCCAAGGCGGTATTGATGCGCCAGATCGCTGATTACCGGGATAATCTCGGCCGGAAGCGTTTTTTCGTATACAACTTTATTGTTTGCCAGATCAATTACCCGCGCGCCGTTATAGGAAAGGATCAGACCGCCGTATTTTTCCATTTCCAGTTCTTTTGCAACCGGAAGAACGCCTTCGGTCGGACGTCCGCTGGCAAGAATCAGGCGGACTCCCTTTTTCTGCGCATCCATCAGCGCCTGACGGGTTTTGGGCGTAATGATCTTTTCGGAATTGGTCAGGGTTCCGTCAATGTCAAGAGCCAGAAGCTTATAATTCATATGTTTGCTCGTTCCTTTCATTATCTGTTCATTACCTTTATTGGCGAAAATTTTCTCTATTTATTTTTATAATCCGCCGATTTTCATTATAACGGAAAATCTGATAGGCGTCAAGGCGGATTTTATGAAAAAATTTGCAGAAAGAGGCACAAAATGATATACTGAAATGGAATTAGAAGATAAAGGTGGGAAAATATTGATTTGTTTTGATCCTATCATTCCGGAACGGGCAAAGATCCTGATTCTCGGGAGCTTTCCTTCCCCGCTTTCATTTGAAAGCGGATTTTACTATGGGCATCCACGAAATCGATTCTGGCCGGTTCTGGCTTCTCTTCTCTCAGAAGAACGTCCGATAAGCGTCGAGCAAAAGAAGTTGCTTTTAATCCGGCATCAGATTGCTTTATGGGATGTACTGGAAAGCTGTGAGATCAAGGGCGCATCGGATGCGTCTATTCGGAACGTTGTTGTCAATCCGGTTGCTGCGCGGTTTGCTGATCAGAAACTTCGGGCAATCTTTTTCAACGGAGCCAAAGCCGAAGAACTTTTTAAGCGGTATCAGCCGTCGATGGACTTTCCAACTTTCCGTATGCCGTCAACCAGTCCGGCTAATGCTGCATGGAGTTTCGAACGGCTGCGGGAAAAATGGGCGGAGATTCTGCCCTATCTTACGGAAGAAGGATAAAAATGGATTCATTTTATCAGAAGGTATATGCGATTGTCGCAAATATTCCCTGCGGGCGGGTCGCTTCTTATGGACAGATCGCCTGGATGCTCGGAAATCCGCGCGGAGCCAGGCAGGTCGGCTGGGCGATGCGCCGGTGTCCCGACGGACTCCCATGGCAGCGGGTCGTAAAAGCCGACGGATCGATCGCGGGCGGAGGTTTTGCCGAACTGCGCAGAGCGCTTCTCCAATCGGAAGGCGTTCCCTTCCTGCCGGATGGGCGGGTCGATATGGAAGCCTGCCGGTGGCTCGGTGGGAAATAATTTTTCACCTTATCGCAGCATCTTAAACATTCCGGGGCCGTCCCATGCGCAGGGACGCTGCTCAAAACCATGCCGCTCGTAGAAAGGAGGCTCCCAGCCTGCTGCACGGTAAAGCTGCAAAAACACATCAGCCGTCAGCGTATTGATTAAAATGGTCATAGAGGCAAGTCTCCTTTCGATCAGCAGAAGCGGCTGATAAACAAACGCAGCAGCCGAAAAAGCGGTGCGTTCCAATCAATGATCATAGGTTCGGTATTCGGGAAAAGGGTCAGCATCCGATCAAGGTAAACTGTTAAAAAGAGCACCGACCACCCAACATAAAAAAGGACGTTTTTCTTTCGGCTCCGGAAAATTCTTCCCTCTTTCCAAAGGATCAGCAGAATAAGCAGAACAGCCGTCGGCCAAAGCGGGTGCATCCGAAAAGCGGCGGCGAAATCCAATTGGAACGCCGCCAGATAAGCGCGCGTCATTCCGCATACCGGACATGGAATACCGGTTAGCCGGTAAAAGGGACAGCCGACGCTGAACAGGAAAAACATTCCCAGAAAAATCAATAGGCAGAGAAGCGCCTTTTTTGACTTCTTTTCCAAAGAATCGCTCCTTTCGGCCGTATTTTTCCATGAAAAAAAGCGGTTCCTTCTGTTTATCGGAAGAAACCGCCATCTCTCAAAGATGTGACCAGACCTATAAGCCGAGTTCTGTCGTGTGTGACAATCTATCTCGACAAGACGTCGCCGCCTTGCTCAAGCCACCTTTCGGAAGCGTCGGACCAACGATAACCTTCCTGTCGGTGTTGCATCGGATAGGGTTTACACAGCCGGAACGTTCCCGTTCCGCTGGTGAGCTCTTACCTCACCTTTCCATCCTTACCGGGAGACCCGGCGGTAATTTTCTGTTGCACTTTCCCTAAAGTCGCCTTCGGCTGCCGTTAGCAGCTATCCTGTCCTATGATGCTCGGACTTTCCTCATGTAAAAACACGCTGCCACACAGCCTGCTCACAGTTTTATTTTATCACCGGAAAACCAATTTGTCAAGGATACGGAAGAAGCAGGGGTGGATTCTTAGTTTTTGTCAAAAAACGGTTAGATTTTGCATACCCTCTTGTCAGGAGTCACAGGATATGGTAGCATAGTTATAAAGGCAATACCCACTCTTAAAGAGAAAGGAGAGACGGATATGGGTTATTACTTTTTATGGATCGGAATTTTTGTTGCTGCGCTCATCATTGAGGGATTAACCATGCAGCTGGTTTCGATCTGGTTTGCGGTCGGCGCACTCGGAGCGCTGGTTGCGGCCATTGCCGGAGGCTCATTGGTTATACAGGCGAGTATTTTCGTCATCCTTTCGCTTGTACTCTTTCTTGCGACCCGTCCGCTTGTTCAGAAAATCGGACGCGCACCCACAGTACATACCAACGCCGACAGCGTTATCGGTATGGAAGGGATTGTCCGGGAGCGGATTGACATCCTCTCCGGAACCGGAAGGGTTTTCGTCAACGGCCTTTCCTGGGCAGCTAAAGCAGACACCATTATCGAAAAGGACGAAAAGATCATCGTCCTTTCGATGGAAGGGGTGACACTGACTGTCCGGCCTGTTGAGGAAGGATAAACATTTATTGGTACCGGGAGCCGTTTTCTCAACGGCTCTGGAAATACAGCAGACTTTAAGGAGGAAACATTATGCCAGCATTATTCATCATTCTCGCAGTCATCTTGATTGTACTGCTCGTCCTGATCTCGAACCTGAAAATCGTTCCGCAGGCACAGGAATATGTTGTCGAAAGACTCGGCTCTTATCATGCGACCTGGCAGACCGGCGTTCACTTTAAGATCCCGTTCATCGAGCGGATCGCTAAACGGGTATCGCTGAAAGAGAACGTTGTAGACTTCCCGCCTCAGCCGGTCATCACCAAGGACAATGTTACGATGCAGATTGATACGGTTGTTTTTTATCTCGTATCCGACCCTAAGCTCTTTACCTACGGCATTGACCGCCCAATCTCGGCGATTGAAAACCTTACGGCAACGACCCTGCGCAACATTATCGGCGACCTTGATCTTGATGCTACGCTGACCTCGCGCGATATCATCAATTCGCGGATCACAACGATCCTTGACGAAGCGTCTGATAAATGGGGCATTAAGGTCACCCGTGTTGAGTTGAAAAACATCATGCCGCCCAGAGAAATTCAGGATTCGATGGAAAAGCAGATGAAGGCGGAACGCGAAAGACGTGAGGCCATTCTTCAGGCAGAGGGCCGCAAGAAGAGCCAGATCCTTGTTGCTGAAGGTGAAAAGGAATCTCAGATCCTGAAAGCAGAAGCAGAGAAAGAATCTGCGATCCTCCGCGCGGAAGCGGAAAAGGAACGCAGAATCCGTGAAGCAGAAGGGCAGGCGGCAGCCATCCTCAAAGTTCAGCAGGCAAACGCCGACGCGCTGAAACTGTTGAGCGCGGCTGATCCGTCCGAAAAGGTACTGACGCTCAAGAGTCTTGAAGCACTTGCCAAAGTCGCTGATGGCCGGGCAACCAAACTGATCATCCCGAGTGAACTTCAGAACCTCGCCGGACTTGCGGCGTCGCTGAAGGCCTGTGCTGAAGCGGGAGCAGATGAAGTTCCTGCTGAAAAAGAAGCATAACTTTTCATACAGAGCGGGAGACATCAAAAAGTCTCCCGCTTTTTCTTGACCATAAAAGGAACATTTGTTATTCTTATATCAAGAACTGTTCAATATATTCTAAAAAGCAGGAGGTTCACATGACAAAAATAGGAAAAATTCGTACAATCGCATCCATCATTAAAAAAGAGTACGAAGTTATTGAAATCGAAGGAAAAATGTTCGCGGGAAAAGATGCTTTCCTTTTTCCGGATAACCGGGAGGATTTAAGGTGTCTGGAGTGTTTACTGATCCCAGACGAATGGGAATGGACGGAGCGGTACATCATAAAGAACGCCGACTATGGAAAAAGTGGTGATTATAAGGGAAAATATCTGGCAGTTAAGGGACAGGAAGCCATTGATAAACTCGAAGAGGTTCTTTCTCGTCACGAAACGGGCGTACTCAGTCTTTTCGATGAAAAGTATCCGTATACCATTCCTGTCAACCATGCTTATAAAGACGGAAAGCTGTATTTGCACTGCGGGAAGATTGGAAAGAAGCTGACGCTGATCCGAAAGAATCCGAACGCCTGCTATTGCCTGTACGGAAATACTGAAGATGTGCCAAAGGGTGTGCGCAGCTGCCATTTGGAATACGAAAGTGTTCTTTTTTACGGACAGATTCGCATCAGTGACAATCCTGCTGAAAAAGAAGAAGCCATTCTTGAACTGACTAATCACTACGGAACTCCCTACCAGCATGGTTTTGCTGATATGATTGAGATCCTGGTTTTTGATGTAGATCATGCAACCGTGCGTACCGGACGGTTTAAGCCGCGGTCAGAGCGAAAGATTTACTACATCGATTTTTCTGAATAAAATGTGTAAAAGCGGGCGTTTGGATTCAAATTCCCGCTTTTTATCTTGACATCAGGACTTTATTGTGTTACCATGTCAATAAGTTTTCAAGACTGTGAAAAGAGAAAGCAGTTTTGAATACGTTCAGTTTATATCATCTTTGCGAAAAAGGGAGTTGGAAGAATGAAGTATCTGGTGTTACTCTGCGATGGCATGGCCGATACTCCTGTCCCCGAACTGGGCGGGAAAACACCGATGGAAGCCGCGCACAAGGAAAATATGGATGCGCTTGTCCGGGAAGCGGTCGTCGGGCGTGCAAAAACCGTTCCGGACGGAATGAAGCCGGGAAGTGATGTGGCGAACCTTTCAGCGCTCGGATATAATCCGGCGGACTGCTATACCGGACGCTCCCCTCTTGAGGCCGCAAGCATCGGAATTGATCTGGCTCCGGATGAATACGCGATCCGCTGCAATCTCGTAACGCTCAGCAATGAAGAAAACTATGCGGACAAAACGATGGTGGACTACTGCGCGGGTGATATTTCGACGGAAGAAGCGACAGAAATCGTAAATTGGCTGGCGGAAAGAATGCCTGAAGGCGTTCGGCTTTACCCCGGTGTTAGTTACCGGCACTGCCTTGTCTGGAAAAATCCGGCGGAAGATATCGGAGAACTGACGCCGCCGCACGATATTTCCGAGCAGAAAATTACCACACATCTCCCCGACCCGGAAAAAGCAGGACTGCTGCTCCGGCTTATGGAAGAAAGCAATCGGATTCTGATGGAGCATCCGATCAACAAGGCGCGTGTTGCCGCCGGTAAGCACCCCGCCAATTCGATCTGGCTCTGGGGTCAGGGGCGGAAAGCGGCTTTACAGAACTTTACTGAAAAAACAGGGCTGCGTGGAGCCGTTATTTCAGCGGTTGATCTGATCAAAGGCATCGGCATCCTTTCTGGGATGGAGGTCATTGATGTTCCCGGTGCAACTGGTTATATCGACACAAACTTTGAAGGAAAAGCAGAAGCGGCCATTCAGGCATTCAAGGACGGGAACGATCTCGTTTATGTCCACGTCGAAGCGCCAGACGAATGCGGTCACCGCGGCGAAATCGCAAACAAGGTTCATGCGATCGAACTGATCGATGAAAAAATTCTGGGGCCGGTCGAACAGGCGCTTGCGGAAATGGGCGAATACCGGATCATGGTTCTTCCCGACCATCCGACTCCCCTTGCCATCCGTACCCATTCTTCTGAACCGGTACCGTTCATGATCTATGACAGCGAAATGGCCGGCCCGGGCGCTTCTGTTTTCAGTGAAAAAGCGGCGGCAGAAACTGGGCTTTATCTTCCTCAGGCAAGTCAGCTGATGGATCTGCTGATCGGAAAAGACGAATAAAAAATAAAAGAGCATTCCTTTATGGGTCACATAAAGGAATGCTCTTTTCAGATGCAAAATAAAATCATTCTTTAACAATGGCTTTGTTCTTCCATTTGCCGCGCTTAAAGACGATCGAGGTGATGACTGCGCCGCTGATCCAGGAAATCAGCATTGAGAGGAAAAGTGTATAAGGCTGACCGTGAGGATAAGCTTCACTCCGGGTCATATATGCCATCAGATAAGCAAGTGGAACACGAACCACAACGGTCGTGATCAACGAGATCCACATAGGGCTTACCGTATCGCCCGCACCGCGCATTGTACCCGAAAGGATCTGGGTGATTGCCATCCCGATGTAGCCGATTGCAAGAAGGCGGAGCATCTGATTGCTCAGCGTGATCAGCGAGGGGGTGGAAGTAAACATTTCGATCAGATATTTACCGAAGAAGAGCAGACAGAGAACAAGGACTGCCGACGTACCAACGCCGAGTTTAAGACCGTTTTTCGTCCCCTCTTCAACACGATCCATTCGGTTTGCGCCGACGTTCTGACCGACGAAGGTGGTCATAGCCATACCGAAACTGAAGTTGGGCATCATCGTGAAGCCGTCTACACGCATGATGATCGTGTTGCAGGCAATAACATCAGTGCCGAGCGAGTTGGTCAGCGACTGAACGACCAGCATCGACATCGAGAAAATTGCCTGTGTAAGACCGGACGGAAGGCCCAGAACGATCAGTTCCTTGCAGAGTTTTCCCTTGAGCTGGAAGCTGTGTCGGTTCAGGCCAAGCTCGTCTTTCATCCGCATCAGCTTGAGAATGCAGAGCACTGCGGAAACAAACCATGAAAGAATCGTAGCCCATGCCGCGCCTTCAACACCCATACGCAGTCCGGCGACAAACCATACGTCAAGAATGGTGTTCATAATGCAGCAGACAAGCAGGAATACCAGCGGCATAAAGCTGTCTCCAAGTCCGCGCATAATACCGGAAAGGATATTATAAAATGCAAAGCCGACAATACCGATAAAGACGATCCGCAGATAGCCTGCCGCCATATCCAGAATTTCTATTGGAGTATCCAGCAATTCCAAGAACGGTCTTGAAAGAAAAACGCCCATCAGCATCATCACGATGCCGGCAATCAGCGTCATGACCAGCGTGTTGCCGATCGTATGGGAAAGCATCTCTTTGTCGCGCGCACCGTAATACTGCGAGACCATAATGCCTGCGCCCGTTGAAATACCAACAAAAAGCACCAGAAGAAGGTTGGTGACCGGACCGCTTGCGCCGACAGCCGCCAGTGCATTATCGCCGACATAGTTTCCGACGACAATCGAGTCAACGGTACTGTAAAGCTGCTGAGCGATATTACCGATCAGCAGAGGAATGGTGAACTGGACAATCGCACCGGTCGTACTTCCGACCGTCATATCGCGTGCCGAAAAAAACTGCGCAATTTTACCTTTTGCCATGCGTATGCATTCTTCCTTTCTTTCTCTATGAGGATCAAGTTCTGCTAGTTTTTGAACTTAATTTTCATTCTATCATACTTTCAAAAAGATAGCAATACTTTTTGTCAAAAGAAACAATTGTTTTTCATTTTTTGGAAAAGGCTGTTTTTATACGTTCAAGAATTTTAACTTTCATGGACAAACCGTATAGGAATTTCCTGCATTCCCATCTGGATTTTTCGTTCTATTGCCGGAACAGGCGGCATATCCTTTTGTAGCTCCGGCAAGGGAAACGAAGCGCCGGATGGAAAAATGCCTGTTTGGAAAGGAATTGATGGATATGCCGGAACTGAAGCTGACATCCCGTGAATTAGCGACAAGAGAAATATGGATGGATACGGCGGTCGAGCTTTCGCTTGAGACGGAATGCCTCCTGCCGGATTATGAGCCGGAGGTTTTTCGTATTGTAAAGGCGCTGGCACGGCCGGTGCTGGAACGGACATCGGTTAACGGAGATCGGATTCAGCTTGACGGAAGTTGTCAGCTGAGTATTCTTTACCTCGGTGCACAGCCGGGAGACCTGCGGGCGGTACGCCAGAAGCTTCCCTTCTCCAAGACGGTCGAACTGAGCCAGAGCGCACAGGACAACACGTTCGTGGAATGCAATGCACGGATGTCTTTTGTCAATGCGCGGGCCGTCAGTTCGAGAAGGCTGGAGGTACGGTGTGGGATCAGTCTTCGCACCCGCGTGACAGCAGAAAAGAAATACCCAGTGGTGATCGCAGCGGAAGGAATGGGTGTTCAACTGCATCGGAAAGAACTTTCCGCCTCCCTTCCCCACCGGGAAGCAGAAAAGAACTTTACGATGAGCGAAGATCTCATGCTGGGACAGGCAAAACCTCCATTCGGAAGTCTTTTGGACGCTGAGTATCACCTTTCCTGCACCGACCGGAAGATCATGGAAGAGCGGATGATTGTTCGGGGCGACTTAACGACACGGATCCTCTACTGTCCGGAAGGAGGCGGAGAACCGGAACGGATGGAATGGAGCGAACCAGTCAGTCAGCTCCTTGATATACCGGGGCTTTCTGAGGATGACAGCTGCGACGTTTACCCGACCCAGATCGACGCAAACTTTGAGCCAATCCGAGAGGACGGAGGGTGTCGGCGTTTGTCGGCCGAATGGAACATTACTCTCCGTGCCTGCTGCGACCGAAATGAAACCTTTGAAGCGGCGGATGACGGCTACTCCTGCCGGTACCCGGCAGAGACGGATATTCGTTCGGTTCCGCTTCCCCGTGTACTTGGAACCATTCGGCAGACCATTGATGCGGAGGGAACAGCGAAAATCGGATCTATCGAAAAACTCTTTGCCGTTCTTCCATCGCTTGGAGAATATTCCTGCCGATCGGAAGGAGAAAAACTGATTCTTTCGGGAACAGTAGAAACTGTTATTCTTTATGAAGCAGACGGCACCATATCGTCCGCCGACAAGACGGTACTTTTTGAAACACCGTTTGAGGTTGAAGGGAAAAACATGAGCTTTTTCCCGGCTATCTCTATTCTGTCAGCGGACGGAACCGTTCGGGAGGACGGAATCGCCCTTCAGATCCGTCTGATGGCCAGCGGAAATGTATATGAAAGCGGAGAAGAAAAACTCCTTTGCGGCATGGTAACAAACGAAGAGACGCCCTTCCTGCTTTCAGGCGCGGCGATTCGGATCTGCTATGCGGAACCGAACGAAAGCCTGTGGGAGATTGCCAAACGCAGTCATGTACCGCTTGAAGCGATGATGAATGAAAATGGTCTGACCGGAGAGCGGACGTCCCGGCAGATGCTGCTGATTCCGATGGTAACAGAATAAGGGAGGCGGGAAAATGACGGATATCTATGAGGATATTGCCAAACGAACCGGCGGGGATATTTACATCGGCGTTGTCGGCCCTGTCCGTACCGGTAAGAGCACCTTTATCAAACGATTTATGGAAACGCTCGTGCTTCCGCACATGAAGGACAGCGGAATGCGAAGCCGGGCAGTCGATGAACTTCCTCAATCGGCCGCCGGAAAAACCATTATGACCACGGAACCAAAGTTTGTTCCGGAAACGGCGGCAGAGATTGAACTGGATTCTCACGCGATGATGAGGGTGCGGCTGATCGATTGTGTCGGATACATCGTTCCAAGTTCGCTCGGGTATTTTGAGAATGAACAGCCCCGGATGGTACGCACGCCGTGGTATGACGAAGAGATTCCGTTCAATATGGCGGCGGAAATCGGAACCGGTAAAGTGATTACTGAGCATTCAACAATCGGACTGATCGTTACGACCGATGGTTCCATCACCGATATTCCGCGGGAAGAGTATGCCGAAGCGGAAGAGCGAGTCGTTCGGGAACTTTCAGCGCTCGGAAAACCGTTTGTGATGCTTTTGAATGTCCGCGATCCCCTTTCGCCCGCGTCAGCTGCGCTTCGAGCGGAACTGGAAGAGAAGTATGGCTGTCCGGTAAAAGCGGTCAACTGCATGACGATGGATGAAAACGAAATTACCGAAGTGATGCGGCTGATCCTTTACGAATTTCCGCTCCGGGAAGCAGAAATCTTTCTTCCGAGATGGATTTTGTCTCTTGAAAGCGATCACCCGCTCCGAAAAGATATTTTCAGCGCCGTCCGCACCGCTTCCGAAAAAATCACAAGGCTGAGAGATGTAAGAAAGATGGTCGAAGAACTCAGCCAGTGCCCGGAGATCGAGCAGGCGTTTATCCGTCAGATCAACATGGGTGAAGGAAAAGCATCAATCGGTATTTTCCTGAAACCGGAACTTCTTTATCAGGTGATCGGCACAACAACGGGGATCCAGATCGAGGACGAATCGGAACTGATCCCCAAACTCAGGGAACTGGCAGATATTCAGAAGGAATACGCACGGATTCAGCAGGCCCTTCAGGAAGTGGACGCGACCGGATACGGAATCGTCATGCCGGAGATGGATGAACTTCATCTTGAAGAGCCGGAGATCGTTCGTCAGGGGAGTAAATACGGTGTCCGTCTCCGGGCAAGCGCCCCGTCGATCCACATGATGAAGGCGGTCATTCAAACCGAAGTCAGTCCGATCGTTGGCTCGGAAAAGCAATCGGAAGAGTTGGTCATGGGACTGCTGAAAGAGTTTGAAGAAAATCCGTCCAAGATCTGGGAATCGAATATATTCGGCAAGTCTCTCCATGCGCTGGTGAACGAAGGACTGCGCGCCAAACTTGGAAGAATGCCACAGGATGCCAGACTAAAGCTTGCTGAAACGATTGAACGAATCATCAATGACGGATGCAACGGACTGCTCTGCCTGATCCTATAAAAAACAGCGCCTGCCGTAAAAACGACAGGCGCTGTTTTACATAAAATGGATCAATCAACCGCAATCAGACGAACAGCCATCCACTGTTTGGAGGGCAGCGGAATCGTAAATATGCCGCTGTGAACGCCGACATCGGTAATGGTCATATCCCAGGTATCAATGACCTGAACCTTGTAATTGATTCCTTCAGGCATCCGAAAGGTACGCTTGTTGGGACGTCCGAAGCCGAAATAATCAATCAGATAACGGGCAGGTCCACGGGTGCCATCGACCACACCGCAGGTATCATCCCAGGAAAGAGGCTGGAAGGTCAGACCGGGACCGGGCGTTTCTTCAAGAATCTGATGCAGGAAACGAATACGTGCAGGGCTTTCGCCGCGCAGAGTTCCACCATGACTCCACCAGAGACGGCCGTTTGCTTCAGGCACGTCATAGGTCTCACCATGACCGGGATGACCGCCGCGAAGCGCGCATTCCCAGAAACGACGAACCATTTCTTCACCGGAGATATTGCCCCAGCCCTGATCGATGTTGCCTTCGTAGGCGATCTCATCGAGAACAACCGGCTTATGCCATTTCTGACGATACTGGTCAACTTCCTCCGCGCACTTATACAAGTCAATACGCTGATAGGAAACATGAGTGACCCAGGGACGGTTATGATCGTAAGGAACCATGCAGTGATGGATTCCGCGCAGATGCTTATAGGGATCCTTCTCAAGAATGATCGAAGCATAGCGTTCCCAGTCGGCAATCGTTTTATCGCGGAGAAGGTCGTACTCGTTCGCAAGGCTCCACCATACGTTATGATAAGCCGCAAAACGGGCAATGCAGTACTTCCAGTAAAGATCATCCTGATCGGGGGCCATATGAGAGAAGCCCCAGCGATCGTAGGGATGCATGATGATCATATCGGCTTCGATCCCGAGATCGCCAACTGCTTTGATGCATTTCTCAATCTGGCGGAAGTGCTCAGGATTAAAGCAATAGAAATCCCAGTCGTTTCCGGGCTGCTCGCCGAAGAGAGCCATCGGGTTGGCATAATCGATCGTTTCAGGCATCTTGCAGGGCGTACCGACATAAGGGTACGATGAAGGCTCATGCAGATTATAGAGGTAATGCTTGGGAAAAACGCAGAAACGGATCTTGTTGAAATAGCCTTTGGAAAGCTCTTCAAGCGTTTTGTTGACCATTTCTTCGCCCTGAAGCGCCCAGACATAGCAGGTGGTGCCAACCGAGAAATAAGGCTTTCCGTCCTCATAGACAAAGTTACAGCCGCTGACACGGACGGGACCGTGATTCCCTTTTTCAGGCGCAGTCGCGGTAAAGGAGCCGCTGACCGGTTCGTCGGAGAAGCTTCCGGAAATCGTAAAGGTATACTCACCCTCATAGGAAGGCATAAAGCGAACCTTATAAACACCGTCTCCATCATAGAAACCGTCAAAGGTCACGGTTCCTTCCTTGCCGGTAAAGCTCGCAGTGATCGAGTAATCGACAAAAGGGTTGCCGTCGGATTTTCCGGGCAGGGTAACTTCAAATACGCCCCAACGGGGTGCAGTTGCGGGATAGCTGACGTTCATGCGTAAAGGCCTCCTCGTTTTGGAATAAAATAATCAAATTATTCTGACGAAAAGGGAGCCAGACCATCCCGGTTCCCTTTTCAATATTCAGTAAAGCTTATTTATCACCGAATACCTTGCGGTAGTCATCCTGGAACTTGATGATGCCCTGATCGGTGAGCGGATGCTTGGTCATCTGCTCAATGACCTTGTAAGGAACGGTCGCGATATCCGCACCGGCCAGAGCGCAATCGGTAACATGGATCGG
>JALEHK010000035.1 GCA_022770625.1 Oscillospiraceae bacterium
AAGTTTAGGGGCGCCCTTTTTAAAGGGCGCGCGTACCCCTAAAGCCCTTAATTTTAGCACCTTCTTCCGGCTTCGCACTTATACGCAGTGCGCTCCGAAAAGGGTGAATTTCCCAAACAGTCCGGGGGACTGTTTGGGAAAGAGGGGAAGCCCTGCAAGAGAGGGCTTCCCCTTACTCACTTCCGATTCACAAAAACACCGCCTGAAAACGAACTGCCTGTGATTCTATTTTCATCGGAATCACAGGCAGGTTTTATTTTTTTGAGTATGTTTTGGGTCTTGCTGCGCAAGACAATTTAGACAGGAACGTTTTATTAGTTGTGAAAAAGAATAAATCTCGGTTTCCTGTGCAAACCGAGGGCCTTGCCCTCTGGACACCCATGACCCCTTTAAAAAGGTGTCAATCCCAAACTTTCTTGACCCTTTTCGGAAAGGTGTATCAATCGACGGTCAGTTCTACCAGTTCCTGCCGATCGACATCGACAAGGCCCTTGGTCGTGAGTTTCAGGTGCGGAATGACCGGAAGGCTCAAAAACGCCGTCGTCATGAACAATTCCTCCCCCTCCGGAAGTCCAAGCTGCGTCAGTGATGCCCGGAGCGCCGCGTTTTCCTTCGCCGCTTCTTCTGCCGAGCGGTCGGTCATCAGCCCACCGTAGGGCAGTGCCATCTTCCCGATCACCTTTCCATCCTTGACCGCTGCCATCCCCCCGCCGCATTCTTTCACGGCGTTCGCGGCCGCCGCCATCTCCTGATCCGACGTACCGATCACGACGAGATTATGCGCGTCATGTCCGACCGAAGACGCGACCGCCCCCGCTTTCAGCCCTGCGCCGTGGATCAGTCCAAGCCCGATATGCCCGGTCATGTGATGCCGCTCAATCACCGCGATTTTCAGAATGTCTTTCTCCAAGTCAAACCCCTTTCCGAGATCGACGTTTCTGAGCTCTTCATCGGTCAGCAGCTGCCCCGGAATCCTCCGGATCACCCGGCAGCGATGCACGCCCTTTTGCTGAAACGCAAAATCCTCCGAGCTGACCGGGTTCAGCCGCATCGAGTTCTTCACCCGCTCGCTCAGCGGCGCGCTCACCTTCGGGCGTTTGAAAGGAACCGCTTTCCCCTTTTCCGCCGCAAGTCTCCCGTCCTTATAGACCGCCTCCACCTGCATTTTTTTCAGGTCGGACAGCACGATCAGGTCGGCACGGTATCCGGGTGCGACTGCTCCCGTCCTTTTGAGACCGTAATATTCCGCCGTCTGGATGGTGGCCATCCGGATGCCGGTGACAGGATTCTTCCCGGATGCAGCGGCCTTACGGATAATCATGTCAATATGCCCGCCGGTCAGAAGATCGGCCGGATGCTTATCATCTGTCGCGAGCAGGCAGCGGGCGCAATACGGCGGGTCAAACATCGGAAGAAGCGCCTCTAAATTTTTCGCCGCCGTTCCCTCCCGGATCATGACCCGCTGTCCCTTGCGAATCCGTTCAGCGGCTTCCTCTGCCGACGAACACTCGTGATCGTCGGTCACTCCGGCCGCAATATACCGGTCGAGCGCCCGCCCGGTCTGGAGCGGAGCGTGGCCGTTGACCGTTTTTCCTCTGGCGGCGGCTCCGGCGATCTTTTTCATCAGCTCCGGTCCCCTCGTTTCAACCCCTGTATAGTCCATCACTTCACCCAGTCCCAGCACCATCGGATCGTCATAAAACGGTGCCAGATCCCCCGCCGACAAGACCGCGCCCGATTCATCGAACCGAGTGGACGGGACGCAGGGCGGCATCATCCAGTAAAAGTCGAGTGGCAGTCCCCGGCTTCCCTCAAGCATAAATCGAAGCCCCGCTGTCCCGGCGACATTTCCAATCTCGTGCGGGTCGGCGATTACGGCGGTCGTTCCGTGCGGGAGGACGGCGCGCGCAAACTCATATGGAAGGAGCATCGTGCTCTCGATATGGATATGGCTGTCGATCAGGCCTGGCGCCAGGAACTTTCCCGTCAGGTCGATCGTTTCATCCCCTTCGTCATAATCCCCGACCCCGATGATCGTTCCGTTTTCTATGAGAACGTTCGCCTTTTCCATCTCACCGGTAAATACATTGATCACGGTACCGTTTCTAAAAAGCGTAGTCACACAAAGCCCTCCTGTCGTTTTGCCCGTATTTTTTCAACAGATATTTTTGTTATGGATACTATAGCACAAATCGATCGAAAAATGAAGAGCAAAAACATAATTTTTGCCGAAAAAGCCGCCGTGCTCCGAATCCTGTCGAAACACGGCGGCTCTTTTTACGCCCACTTTTTCTTTTGGAACAAAAATACCGCAGCAACCGCTGTGATCCCTTCCGCCGCCGGGAAGGAGAGCCAAATCCCCGTCATGCCAAACACCGCCGAAAGGAGAAACGCCATCGGGATGATCACGCCGAATCCCCGAAGGAACGCAACGATCTGCGCCGGAACCGCCCGGTCAACCGCCGCAAGCGTCGTTGAAAGGAGGATGTTGACCCCGGCAAAAACCGCGCCAGTGAAATAGAGCTTCAGACCCTCTTCCGCCGTCTGTTGAAGGAGTGGATCACGCGCGCTGTTGAAAACGGCGGCGATCGGCGACGCCCCAAAAAAGATCCCGGCATAAAGGAGCGCCGAAACCCCAACGATCGTCCAAAATCCCATCTGTAAAAGAACGCGCTGAACCTCCCGTTTTCCTTCCCCGTATGCGCGGGAAATGAGCGGCTGGACTCCCTGCGAAACGCCGGTGTATATCGCCACCACAACCAGCGAAAGGTTTGCGATGACCCCATAAGCGGCGACACCGGTGTTCCCGAGCAGCCGCAGGATCAGAAAGTTGAAAACTATAATCACGATTCCGGAGGAGAGTTCGCTCAGAAGCGACGGAAGCCCGGTCGCAAGGAGTTTCGGAATACTCCCCCAGTCCGGCCGAGTCCAATGAAACGACCTTTTCTTTCCCAGAAGATAGGGCGAAAGGATGAGAATGCTCATGACCGGCGCGCATCCGGTCGCAAGCACCGCGCCGAAAATGCCCATCCCGAGCGGAAAAATAAAGATATAGTCTAAGATCACGTTCCCGAAACTTCCCGCGATCATCCCCGCCATTGCGAGATGGGGTGCACCGTCATTTCGTACAAACGCCAGCAGAAAATTATTCGTCATAAAAAAGGGCGAGAAAAGAAAGATCACCCGAAGATAGGTGTGGGTCATCTCATAGACCTTCGCGTCCGCCCCAAGAAGTCTAGTGATCCCGTTCGAGAAAAAAAGTCCCATCAGCAGATAAAAGGCCGCTGCACCGCCCAAAAGCAAAAGCCCCATCGAAAAGATCCCGTCGGCTTTTTTCTGCTGACCGCGGCTCTGATGGATCGAGTACTGCGCCGCACCGCCCATTCCGAGCATCAGCCCCGTTCCGTACACAAAACTGTAGACCGGAAGGGCGAGATTGAGTGCGGTCAGTCCGTCTGCACCGACCCCCTGCGCGATAAAAAAGGTGTCGGCGAGAATGTAGCAGGATAGCGCCAGCATCCCGAGACTGCCCTGAACAGCATAGCGGACAAACGACTTCCGAACGGATAAACGTTCTTGTTTTTGCATAATGAACCCCTTTCGCCCCGGACAATAAAAAAGCACCCGTCTCTTTCCTACAGGGCCTAAAGGAAAAAGAGGGCACACCCGGCGGCAGATATTAATTTCTGTCCCCATTATAAAAGATCGGGGGGAAAATGTCAAGGGAAGCAAGAAAATTTTCGGTCAAGCCTTTTTAAGGGTGTCAATCCCAAACTTTATATTTTTTTCAAAAACCCCTTGACAGATGCTTTCCATCATGGTATAATACAAAAGCTGTCAACGAATAGCTCGGAAGGACTTACCACCCTTTTGAATCAAAGGCGCTGTTATGGCTCAGGTGGTAGAGCACGTCCTTGGTAAGGACGAGGTCACCAGTTCGAATCTGGTTAACAGCTCCAGAAAACGCCCTGTGAATCTTCATGGGGCGTTTTTCTTTTCCCTTCGATCCGTACAAAAAAGCGCCTTCCCTTTTCTCCGGGGAAGGCGCTTTTTCTATGCTTTTTATCAGTCCTCGTCCACTACATCCAGCACTTCTACATGATGGCTGTCCCAACTGCATGCTTTCCAGTGAGGAAGTCCCTTGCCGTTCGGATCGCCCGTCTTGACGAAATTGGTCCAATAGCTATTGATCTCCTCCGCAAGCGCATAATCACCCGCCGATTTCGGACGCCAGCTGCGGGAAAGAGTATTGAACACATACCAGAGTTCCGAAGAATGGAACGCGCCCGAATGATCGCCCAGCAGTTTCCGGTCGAAGTAATAGACATACGCAGGCTTCCGGCCGAGTTCCGCGTTCTTCAGGCTCCAGTTGATACAGCCGTAGTAAAGCTGGCTGTGGCCGCCGCGTTCGGTCATCTCCGGCGTCTGTCCGAGGTCGTTGCCGCAGGAACCGATCATATACGGGATATCGGGAATGTCTCCGTCCTCGATCGTCTGGTCATAGCCCTTGGTCATGACATATCCGTCGATCACGACGTTAAAGGGAAGCCCCCAGCCTTTCGCAAAGCTGATCCCCATCAGCTTTCCGGTTGCTTCCATGATCGCTTCGGGCGAAAGGGCGCGCATCTTCTCGAGCGTATCCGCGCCGGTCACTTCCGAGAAAACATCGCCGATCTCGTATCCCTGTTCCAGCGTGCGGTCGGTCAGGATACCCGCCTGATAGCCACCGGCAGACTGAAGGATTGCGCCTGCGGGAATATCGCGGGAGAGCGGCGAGGAAAGAAGGGTCTGAACGCTCATCGCTCCCGCCGACTGACCAAAGATGGTGATCTTTTCGGGATCTCCGCCGAACGCCGCGATATTTTCCCTGACCCAGGTAAGCGCTGCGATCTGGTCGAGAGTGCCATAGTTGCCCGAACGGCCGCCGTTTTCCTCACTCAGCAGCCGGTGGCAGAGGAAACCGAACGCGCCGAGACGATAGTTGATGGTGACAAGGATGACGCCTTTTCTTGCGAAGGCCTCTCCGTCAAACTCCAATTCCGAGCCGAAACCGTTGATGAGCGCGCCGCCGTGGATCCAGAACGCGACCGGGAAACCGCCTTCCGGCGCGTCGCCCAACGGCCGCCAGATATTCAGGTACAGGCAGTCCTCATCCATCGGGGGCATGAACGCGGGATTGGAATAAAACTCGCGGGCATAGTTGATCCCCTTTCCATCCTTAGGCGCGGTCTGAACCATCTGCCATGCGCGGTGCGGGAACTCGGTTGCTTCCAGAACTCCGTCCCACGGCTCAACCGGCTGGGGCGCTTTCCAACGCAGCTCGCCGACCGGCGCTTTGGCGTAGGGGATGCCGAAATAGGTGGTGCATCCGTCTTTTCTCTTTCCCTGAATCTTACCGTTTTTCGTTACAACCATTTCCATACTACCCCTTCCACATTTTGAAAACGTCTTTTGTGAATAAACAGGACTTAACTATTTTCATTATATCACATATCTTGCTCAAAAAATAGTACTTTTTATAAATTTTGCCGTATCCGGATCAAAAATACGCCCTGCCCGGAATCAGACAGAGCGTATGACCGCCGATTATCCAGCAGCGTTTGCGCCGTCATGGATGCGGCCGACAAGGTTTAAGTCGATCCGGTGAAGATCAAGCCCCTCGACCGAGTGCTTCTGAAAATACCCGCGGATCAGTTCCATAAGCTCGTCGTCGATATAGTCCCGCACCTCTCTCGTCTCGCAGTCGCAGATATGGAAATGCGGGAAGGTGTTGACGTCGAAAATGACCGGCTCACCCGCCGACCCGATTTTCATGATCAGCCCCTTCTTTTCAAAAATCCCGAGGATGTTATAGACCGTCGCGAGGGTCAGGGTGATCTCCTCTTCCTTGAGCGCCTGAACTACGTCGTCTACGGTGACGTGGGTGTTGAGCTTGCGCAGGACGCGCAGCACCTCCAGCCGCTGCTGGGTGATCTGTATATGATTGGCCTTAAGAACCTGTTTTAACTGTTCCATCTCATTCCCTCCTTTGGCAGGCACGTCTAATATTCTAGAATCTATCTAATATTATATTCGATAAAACAGGTTCTGTCAAGTATCAAACGATATTCCGTCTGCATTTTTACCGGAGAATTTCGCTCAGATGGGTCAGAAGAAATGTCTGCGCCTCATCATAATAAACCGTCCCCCAGTAGCCTCTTCCCTCCTCGCCCCGACATTCCCAGCGGATGCCGAGCGTCTCGCCTTTTTCGGTCGGCACGAGCGCCTGACGGCTATCCTTCTGAACCCGTTCCAGATACCCGTGCTCCGTAAGCCAGTCGGTGAGGGTGGTGCGGGATAGTTTCTGCATTCCCTCGTCGATGTAGCTGTTGAGATTCTGGACAAACCGGGAGATCGAGACACCGCCGGGAAGAACCGCGATCGAATCGAGCGTTTCCGGGTCAAGAGAGAACGGGATCTTCCCGCCGGAAGAGCGCTTGCCAAGCACCTCGCCGGTCTCCGGATCGATCTTCGGCGCGCCCTTCTGCTGCTCAATGTACGAAAAAAGTTCCGGGAGACGGTCGATCAGCCATTGCTGTGCTTCCGGGGTAAAGACCACCGCCCAGTGCACACCGTCCGGCTGCCGCCAGATAAGCCCCGCCGCTTTTCCTTCGGGCGAGATGCTGAAATGACCGTCGTGAAAAACCAGAAGCCCCTCAGCCGCCAGCCAGTCTCTCGTAAGCCCGCGGGGAATGATCTTCATGTTCCCGTTTTCAGCGTAGGTATAGATATGGTCGAGGAGTTCCCGAAGGGAGGCTTCCCCCTCCATCACCCGCACTCGGGCACGCTGCTCTTCGGTCAGCGAGAAGGGTTCTTTTTTGACCCTGGCCGGGGAGAATTTTCCGCTTGCCGCGTCCTCCAAAACCCCCGCGACATACGAAAGGCATTTTTTCACCCGCTCTTCTTTAAGCGCCGAACCGTCCGGCTCTTCCGTCCCGGTCAGCGGATTTTTTCCCTCCGCCATCGTACGGATATAGGAAAGCGCATGAAGAAGCAGCTTCTGATTATCCATTTCTGGGGCTTCCTTTCTTTTTGGGATTATTTTTTGGGTCTTGCTAACGCAAGACAACGTAAATAGGAACGTTTTATGAGTTGTGAAAACGTGTGTTTATCGGCTTCTCTTGCAAACAAAGGGACTCTGTCCCTTTGATCCCTGCGCCCCCTTTAAAAAGGGTTCGATCCTAAACTTTTTATCTAGAGAATTTGGGATTGACACCTTTTTAAAGGGGTCATGGGTGTCGAGAGGGCAAAGCCCTCCGCTTGCAGGCGAAACCGATGTGGAAACTTTTTCACAGCTGAAAAACGTCCCCGTCCAAATCGTCGCCGCCAGGCGACCCAAAATATTATCATAAAAATACGGTCATAAAAACTCATCCCTGACTCTCGATCTTCTCCGCAAGCTCTGTCAGATAAATCCAGCGCTCTTCCTTCTCTTCAAGCGACTTTTGAAGCGCTTCCTTTTCCTCCAAAAGCGCCTGTAATTTCACAAAATCGCTGGTCTCCTTCGCAATTTCCGCTTCCTTTGCGGCGATTTTCCCCTCAAGCGCCGCCATATCCGCGTCGATCGTCTCGTACTCCTTCTGTTCCTTATAGGTAAACTTGAGCTTTTTCGGCGCGTCCTGCTTCCATGCGTTTTTAGCGCCCGACTTGACCGCCTTCTTCGGCGCGGCGGCTTCCTCCGCCTCTTTTCCGGCGAGCCATTCGCTGTATCCGCCAAGCGTCAGCGACAAATTCCCGTCTCCTCTGACCTCGAGGATATGATCCGCCATTTTATCAAGGAAATACCGGTCATGCGAAACGGCGATGACCGCCCCCTTGAAGCTGTCAAGAAAGTCTTCAAGGATCATGAGCGTCCGGATATCAAGGTCATTGGTCGGCTCGTCCAGCAAGAGGACGTTGGGCGCGTCCATTAAGATCCGGATCAGGAAAAGCCGCCGTCTTTCTCCGCCGGAAAGCCGTCCGATCGGCTTATACTGCTCCGAACCGGGGAAAAGGAACTTTTCGAGCAACTGAGAAGCGGAAAGCCGCCCCTCTTCCGTCTCGATCGAATCGCCCTTTTCCTTAATATAGTCAATCATCCGCATCTCGGGGTTCATCTCTTCCCCTTCCTGCGAAAAATAGCCGATTTTGACCGTTTCACCGCGGGTGACGGTACCCGAATCGGGGAGGAGCGTTCCGGCGATGATCTTTAAGAGGGTCGATTTCCCCGCGCCGTTTTCGCCGACAATACCAATCCGCGCCTGACGATGAAGGATCATCGAAAAGTCCCGTATGATGCAGTTTCCATCATACGACTTGCTGATGTGTTCCAGTTCGATCGTCTTACGTCCCAAGCGGCTTGCGACCGAGGAAAAGCGCATCATTTCCTCCGCCTCTTCCTTTTCCTCCTGCTGAAGGGCTTTCAGCCGGTCGATCCGGTACTGGCTCTTGGTTCCGCGCGCCTTCGGCCCCTGATGAATCCATTCGACCTCTCTTCGGATCAGCGCCTGACGCTTCCGTTCGGACGCCGCCGCCATCTCTTCCCGTTCCGCTTTCAGTTCAAGATATTTGGAGAACGCACCGGGATAGGAAACAATTTTTCCCCGGTCAAGTTCTAAGATCCGGTTGGCGACCCGGTCAAGGAAATACCGGTCATGAGTGACCATCAAAATCGCGCCCTTGAACGCCTTTAGATACTCTTCAAGCCAGCGCACCATCCCCGAGTCGAGGTGGTTGGTCGGCTCGTCCAAAATCAGCAGGTCGCAGGGGGTGACCAGTACCGACGCCATCGCGACCTTTTTCCGCTGGCCGCCCGAAAGGGTCTTGACCTTCGCGGAAAAATCGCTGATCCCGAGCCGCCCGAGGATGCTTTTTGCCTCATACTCCTTAGTGTCCCGGTCATTTGCGGCAATATCCGCAAGCACCTGCTCCAAAACCGTTCCGTCTCCGAATTCAGGGTTCTGGGGAAGATAGCCGATCTGGACGCCGCCGGGGATCTCGAGCTTTCCGCCCTCCATCTGCTCCGTTCCGGCGATGATTCGCAGAAGAGTGGTCTTTCCGGTGCCGTTGACGCCGATCAGCCCCGCCTTATCGTGATTATCCAGAATAAAAGTCACGTCCTCAAGCAGCGTCTTTTCGCTGTAGGAGCGCCGGATATGCTCCGCAGAGAGAATGTACATATATAATAAACTCCTTTTTATCTGAGGTGATTCTTACTCTTTATTTTACTCTATTTTCCCGCCGCCCGTCAAGCGCCCGCCTAAAAGCCCCGACGTTTCCCTCCTTTTTTGCGCAAAAGGGATTGCAAACCGTAAAGAAAACGTGTATAATAAAGGATAAAGTGTCTTGACACCCTCCCTTTTTCGGGAGGATACCGTATCCTCCTTTGCAGAGGATTGAAAGGAAGTTTACTATGGATTGGAGCAACAACCGCAACCTGACGATGCTCGTTGACTTTTATGAGCTAACCATGGGCAACGGATATATGAAGGAAGGCATCGGCGAGCGGAAAGCCGTCTTTGATATGTTTTTCCGCAAAGTTCCCGACGGAGCGGGCTTCGCGATCTGCGCGGGTCTTGAACAGCTGGTCGGATACCTGAAAAATCTTCACTTTTCTTCCGACGACATCGACTACCTCAGAAGCAAGAATATGTTTGGCGAGGATTTCTTAAACTACCTTCGAGATTTCAAGTTTTCCTGCAATGTCTGGGCGGTTCCGGAAGGCACTCCGATCTTCCCCGGCGAACCGGTCGTCATCGTTGAAGGCCCTGTGATTCAGGCACAGCTGATCGAAACGATGGTGCTTCTTTCGATCAACTTCCAGTCGCTCGTCACCACCAAGGCCAACCGGATCTGCCGGGCTGCCGAAGGGCGTCCGGTCATGGAATTCGGTTCCCGCCGTGCACAGAGCTATGACGCGGCTGTTTTAGGCGCGCGCGCGGCCTATATCGGCGGATGCACCGGAACGGCCTGTGCGATCTCCGAACGCGAGTACCAGATCCCGGCACTCGGAACGATCGCACATTCCTGGGTACAGATGTTCCCGTCCGAATACGAAGCCTTCAAAGCCTACGCTGAGACCTATCCCAGCGCCTGCACTCTGCTGGTCGATACCTATAACGTCCTCAAGTCCGGCATTCCAAACGCCATCAAGGTCTTCGACAATGTGCTTGCTCCGATGGGCTACCGTCCGCAAGGCGTCCGGATCGATTCGGGCGATATCGCTTATCTTTCCAAAAAGGCGAGAAAGATGCTGGATGAGGCGGGTTATCCCGACTGCAAGATCGTCGCTTCCAACTCGCTGGACGAGTATCTGATCCGCGATCTCCTCTTACAGGGCGCCAAGATCGATTCCTTCGGCGTCGGCGAAAACCTCATCACCAGTAAATCCGACCCCGTTTTCGGCGGCGTTTACAAGCTGGTCGCGGTCGAGGACGAAAACGGTAAGATGCAGCCCCGCATCAAACTCTCGGAATCTGCCGAAAAGATCACCACGCCCAATAAGAAGATGCTCTACCGTCTGTACAAAAAGGACGATCACGAAGCGGTTGCCGACTATATCGCAATGTACGACGAAACAGTTCCCTCGGAAGGCTCGATCACCCTCTTCGACCCCGTCAACACCTGGAAGTGCAAGACCTTTACCGACGTTGAGATCAAACCGATCCTGACGCAGGTATTTAAAGACGGCGAGTGTGTCTATGATCTGCCCGACATCGAAGAGATCAAGGCCTACTGTCACGATCAGGTTGATCATCTCTGGGATGAGGTCAAGCGTTTTGAGAACCCTCACCGCTATTACGTTGACCTTTCGGAAAACCTCTGGAACGTCAAGCACATCCTTCTGACCGAATATCAGGGGTAAAACTATTCAGGAAAAAGCATAAAAAACCTCCCCGTGCAAGAGTGAAAGGCACGGAGAGGTTTTTTCATGTTCTGCTGGGATACACTTTGGATCAATCGTTTAAGTAGTTTTTGACCATCGCCTGAAGCAGCTCATCCCGGTCGATCCGGCGGATCAGGCTGCGCGCATTATGATGGGTCGTAATATAAGTCGGATCTTCGGAAAGGATATAGCCGACAATCTGGCTTACGGGATTATATCCCTTTTCCTTCAGAGCATTGTAAACCGTAAGAAGGGTCTCACGCATTTCCCGCTCTTTGTCATCGCTTACCGAAAAGGTCATCGTCTTATCGTACATGTCTCTTCATCCTTTCTTCCAACTGTCTATGCATGAAAACTATCATCATTATAGCGCATTTTCGTCAGGTTTACAAGAGGATTGGAACATTTTTTCAAAAAACGATCGAGTATCCTACGGCACGCGTTCTCGACTGGAGCAGAGCTTCTACCTTTTCCAGATTCGCTTCCGGGATCAAGTAGGTTGATCCGTTGATAAAGAGAACGTTCTGCGGCGTATCCGAGATGCCGAGCAGGCGAACCAGTCCGGTCAGTTCTTTCAGCATCTCTTTATCCATCATGTACTCAGAGCACTCGATCGTCGGAGACTCGAGACCATCATCGGTGCTATAGAAGTGAACCGCATTCTCCTCATCGATTCCCCAGCTGGAATTGTTGGCCAGAAAGCCGCCGAAGTAGAAAATGCTCTTGTTTCTGAAATCGGAAAACTCGCTCTCACGGCTTGCGGGAAGGATCCCGATCGTATATGCGTCCGCGTTTTCCGCCGGCGTGTCCTCGTCCCCCGGCAGGATCAGCGCGCCGTTTTTATCGCAATAGCCGTACTTTTCGAGGAAGGAAAGGACGTTTTGATCGATCGTATAGAGGTTAAAGTTATAGTCTTCTCCGTCAAGGTAAAATCTAGCCGACAGAATCGGGTTTTCATCCGGCGAAACAAACCATCCTTCCGGACGGGCGCGGAAATCCTCTGCCAATGCGGAGAGAAAGTTCACAGCGCCTGTGTCCGGGAAATCACAATACCGACTGCTTCCGCCGACACAGACCAGTACCTCGGACAGGTCTACGTTCAGAACGCTGTCCCCGCTTTGACCTTTCAGCAATTCGGAAAGCCGGTCGAGCGTATCGGCGATCGACTCTGCATAGGCTTTGCTGCCGGCCATTTCATAAAGCGGCTTGATCAGAAGAACGGGAACGGTCTGATAGCTTCTTTTCAGCGTCATTCCGTTTTTCAGCGTATAGCTGATCGAAACATAACCGCTTCCGCAGGAAAACGCATCCTCACCGTCATCAAAGCTGAAGGCGTCGTAATTTTTAAGCGAATCGCTCTCCCGGTTCCAAATGGTTTCCTTATTGTCCACGAGCGCATGATGAACCGAGAGAACCTGTTCGATCGAATCGGAATCCGTCAGGGGAAAATCACTGTCCAGACGGGCAATATCCGAAGAGACCGATACAGAAGAGATTTCTTTTAACGAAGGAATGTTATTCTCATAGCCAAACGTGCCGGTCAGATGGATGCAAAGGACAAAGACTCCGAAGAAAACCGCCACGATCCCGCAGGTCGAAAGCGAACGGGTGATGTTTTTCAAGCCGCGGTTGCGGATCGAGTCGAGAATGACATAGAAAAGCACGCCGCAGATCACGGAGAAAATCAGTCCCTTGACGCCCGAAGAAAACAGCAGGTCGAGGACGATGGTGCCGACGACCGCGCCGCCGCCCGCCGCAATATAGTAGACCGGAGGGTAGACGTATCCGCCCGCCTGCTCACTTTTACGGCCGATCGCCCGGCGGAAAGCCAGCACCCAGAAAAGAGCCGCGACCAGCAGCATCTGGATCAGGAAGAAAAGCGCCTGCTTTCTGGTATTCTGCACCACATCGGTGACAAAGCTAAAGGGAGAAAAACGGAGCAGGAAGTCGGTCAGGCCGAAATCGCTGTACCCGAAGGTCATATCTCCGATCATTTCGCTCCCGCCTACAATCAGTCCAAAGTAGCCGAAAAGGATGATCGCGAAATATCCGGCGCTTTCGATGACGGTCGAGCAGCAGAACATCATAAAGCTCATCAGCATGAACAGCATCAGCCCGATCCCGGCGATAACCGTAACCAGAAGGAGATTGCTCTCCCAGAGCGCGCCGGAGCTGTAAAAGCCGATCGTATTCCAGCGATACGAAAGATCGCAAAGCGCGGCAACCGGCAGAATAGCCGCAAGGTAAGGAACAAACAGCAAAAACAATCCGGCAAGAATATTCCCGGTAAACTGTGTCTCCCGTTTGACCGGAAGAGCATGGAAAACATCCAGTGCGCGGCGGTTATTCAGATAGGAGAAGATGACCATCGGGATCACGCAGGAAGCGCCCAGAAAAATGACACAGCCGCAGTAGGCCGGCGACGGGAAGTCCCACGGATACCGCATCAGATCCTCTCCGCGCTCCATCAGGTTAAAAGCAAAACCGAGCGGCCCCAGAAGCAGCATCACGGCAATGTAGAGGATAAACGGACTCCGGCAGCGGCGGACAGTGTCGCAGAACACCACACCTGTGCCCGGTAGCCTTTTATCCGACGGGTGATTCATCGTTTCCATTATTTTTCCTCCGTTCCATCAGCAAAGAGGACTTCCGCATCGTACCCCTGCACCTTCATCTCGTAAAGGAAAACTTCCTCAAGGGTGAGCGGGATTGCCTCTACGGCAAGTGGCTTAAAGCAGGACAGTTTTTCCTCGACTTCCTCCATCGTTCCGCGGGCGATCAGGGTAAAAAACCGTCCCTTTACCTCCATCGCAAGCACCGGAAGAACATGAGCGAGCTTATCCTTATCGACCGTTTCCTCAAAAACGACCTCGATCTTATGCACCTCGCCCTTTAAGCTGTCGAGGTCGCGCGAATAGAGAAGGCGTCCCTTATGCAGCAGCCCGACGGTGTCGCAAAGCTCATCCATTTCCTTGAGGTTGTGGCTGGAGATCACCGCCGTCATCTGCCGGTCGGCGACTGCATCGCAGACCACCTTTTTTACGATCTGACGCTTGACCGGATCCAGTCCGTCAAAGCATTCGTCCAGCATGATCCAATCAGGGCGACAGGCCATTCCGAAAAGAAAAGCCGCCTGACGCTTCATGCCCTTGGAGAAATTACTGATCCGTTTCCGTTCCGGGAGCGCAAAGGCGTGGATCAACTCCTCATAGATCTCGTCCGAAAAATCGGGATAAAACCGCTTATAAAACTGCTTCATCAGCCGCATATCCGCCTGCTGAACAAACCACGGCTCATCGGCGACCATCAGGATCTTCTGTTTGACCGACGGGTTTTCATAAACCTTCTCCCCGCCTACCTCCAGCTTTCCGCTGTCCGGGCAGTAGATCCCGGCAATACAGCGCATCAGCGTTGACTTTCCGGCGCCATTGGAGCCGACCAGTCCGTAAATCGATCCTTTTTCAATCGAAAGGCTGATATTGTCCAGTGCAGGAAAGCCGCCGAATTTCTTTACAACATTTTCGCAGACAATCATTCTTCCTCATTCCTTTCCCCATCATTCTCTGCGGGCGTTTCCTCCGAAAACACCGCTTCCACCGCCTGAATCAGCGTCTCCGCTTTTAGGCCGGTCGCTCTCGCCTGCCGGACGCTCTCTGAAAAATCATCAAGCGCCCTCATCCGAATCGCCTGAAGCTGTTCCGGTTCGCCCCGGATAAAGCTTCCCTTTCCGGCAACCGAATAAGTAAGTCCGTCTGCCTCCAGTTGGCTGTATGCCTTCGCAACGGTGTTCGGGTTGATCCCTAGCTCCCGCGCAAGAGTGCGCACGCTCGGGAGCTGATCGTCGGGGAGCAGGACGCCCATCCCGCACAGCCGCACGACCTCGGCCTTGAGCTGCTGGTAAATCGCGCCTTTCCCTCCCCGAAGGTTCAGTTCAAACACACCGGCTTCCCCCTTTCGTATTTTTACATCTGTACTATCTGTATTAGTACAGTTAGAGTATAGCATCGAAAGAATCCGCTGTCAAGAATGTTAAAGAAAGCTTAAAAGAAAAAAAGCAGGCTTACAAAAAATAAGCCTGCTTTTTTCTTTTTATAAAGGTTATTCGGTTTCGACAGCCACTTCCTCGACCATCTCTTCGGCATCAAGAACATGAGAGTCGATCTTTTTGATCCACTTTCCGCTCTTCAGCCGCCAGATGCACCAGACCGCCTTAATGACCTGGTCGATACGGATGCAGAAATAGATCCAGAACGCCGGAAGGTGCCAGACAAATCCGGCAAGGCAGCCGAGCGGGATGGAAACGATCCAGAGGAACAGAATATCCGCAACCATCAGGAATTTTGTATCTCCGCCGCCGCGCAGAACGCCTTTGGTGAGAATCGAGTTCATCGCCTGGAAGAAAACGATGATGGCAACCGCATCCATCAGCTGGAAAGCGATATTGCGCGTTTCCTCGGTGATCTTGTAGAAGCCGATGACCGGGCCGGAAATGATCACGATAATGACGGCGGCCAGCGCTCCGAAGAGCGCGCCGAGTGCTAAAAAGGTATAGCCCTGCGCCTGCGCCTTTTTCGCGTCTCCCTCGCCAAGGGTATGACCAGTGATGATGGCGGAAGCGTTGCTCATGCCCTGAATAACGACGGTGGTGAGCTGCATCGTGACGGCGGCGATGGCGTTGGCCGAGACAAAGCTGGAACCGAGACGTCCGTAAACCATGGCAACGGCGGTATTTCCAAGCCCCAGAAGCCCGTCGCTGATCAGGACCGGGATCGAGATCCGGATATAATCGCCGAGAATATCGCCGCATTTTCCAAACAGGTCGCGCACCTTATAGCCGACGTCCTTTTCCTTGAGCAGGAAGTAGCCGCAGATGATCGCAAACTCGAAGGTTCGCGAGATCAGCGTACCGAGCGCCGCACCCGCAACACCCATCTCGGGAGCGCCGAACTTACCGAAGATGAAGATGTAGTTGGCGCCGACATTGATAAAGAAAGCGCCGATCGAGGTATAGAGCGGGATATGAACCTTTCCGATCGAACGCAGAACGATCGTCGTTGTCAACGACAGACCCTGCAAAAGGAAGCACGGGATCGACCAGCGGTAGTAGCGGATGCCTTCGGCGATGACCGCTTCTTCGTTTGTATATAGGCTCATCAGGAAGCCGGGCGCAACGATTGCGGCGATGGTAAAGAGCGAACCGAGTATCAGAAGAAGTCGGTACATGATGGTGACCGACTTCTTCAGCGAGACAAAGTCCTGCATTCCGTAGTAACGGGAGATCAGCACCGATGCGCCCATTCCCATTCCCATGCAGAAGATCTGGAAGAGGGAGAAAACCTGGTTGGCCTGAGAGGCGGCGGACATGGCGATCTCTCCGAGCCGTCCGAGCATGATATTGTCCATCATATTGACGCCGATGGTAATCAGGCTCTGGAGGGTGATCGGAAGGGCGATCGTAACGAGCTTTTTATAGAAGCTCCTGTCCCTGACAAAGATTTGCATAAGCGGGTTCCTTTCCGTATAAAATTGTAATACAAATAGTATACTATGGAAAGAAGCCTTTGTCAATGATCTTTGTACTTAATAAGCAAATTCTTGCTTTTTTCAGCTATTCCTGGCGAAAAAGCCCGGACATTTCTGTCCGGGCGGGGGGTAGTTATTTTTTCTCGTCTTTTTTACAGCATTTTCCGCCGCAGGTCTTATCGTACCATTCGATCTTATGGTCAAGCCGGGAAAGCGTATCCTGCATTTCCTCGATCCGTTCGGCAAGCTGGCGGCGCTGTTCGGTAAGAAGGTCGCGACGGGCGGCATAGGTATCCCCCTCCTGCTGACAGAGCGAGACATATTCGATCAGCGCTTCGATCGTAAGCCCTGCCGAACGCATACACTTGGCAAAGCCGACCCAGTTGCAGTCATCCTCGGTATAATCGCGGATTCCGCCGGAGGTACGATGAACCGGCGGGATCAGCCCGATCCGTTCATAGTAGCGGAGGGTATCCGCCGAGATGTCGTATTTTTTACTCACTTCAGCAATTGTCATGGAAGTTCCTCCTTTCTTTAAGTATTTCTCATGAGCTGATGGAATATCGATCTATAGATTTTGGGGTCCAGCCCTTCAAAAAAGGGCTGGCAGGATTCAAAAGGACAGAGTCCTTTGTTTGCATGAGAAACCGATAAGCACACGTTTTCACAACTGATAAAACGTTCCTGGTTACGTTGTCCTGCGTTAGCAAGCCCCAAAATATTGTCCAAAAAAGAGCTTCCGAATCGGAAACGCGTTCCAGATCAGACCGTTCCATGCTCTTTTAAAAAGTTTGCGCGGAACACCTTATAATCGGCCAGGTTCTCAGCCAGCAGGCGTGGCGTATCCAGTCCGTAAGGACAGCGTTTCATGCAGGCACCGCAATGACGGCAGTTCTCAATCTTCAGCATCTCGGCGTTCATCGCTTCGGTCATCCATCCGGCAGAGGGCGCGCGGCGGATCATCAGGCTCATACGGGCGCAGTCCTGAATCTGAATCCCGGCAGGGCAAGGCTGGCAGTAGCCGCAGCCGTGGCAGAAGTTTCCGGCCAGTTCTTCTCTGTCGCGGGCAATCAGCCGTTTCATTTCATCGTCGTATGCGGGCGGATTTTTTTCCATATCAAGGAACTGCTGAAGTTCGCTTTCCCGCTGGATGCCCCAGATCGGTACGACCCACGGATGCTGTTTTATAAAGGTAAAGGTCGTGCGGGCATCGGTGATCAGTCCGCCTGCCAGTCCTTTCATAGCGATAAAGCCCATATCGTGATCTCTTGCCAGTTCGGAAAGTGCGACATCTTTTTCATCCGAGATCGAGGAAAACGGGAACTGAAGAGTATCGTATTTCCCGCTCAGAACCGCGTCATGCGCGACCTGATACCGGTGGTTGGTGATGCCGATAAAGCGGATCCAGCCTTTTTTCTGTGCTTCCAGAAGCCCGCCGTACAGAGAATCCGGATCTTCCGGATCAGGAAGAGTCGCGGGGTTATGAAGCTGGAGAATATCGATATAGTCGGTTTTCATCCGGCGGAGCGAAAGTTCGATATGTTTTAAGAGCGTAGCTTTATCGGAGGCGCCGGACTTGGTGGAGATGATGATGTTGTGGCGGACGTCGGAAAGCGCCTCGCCGATCTTTTCCTCTGAATCGGAATAGGCATTTGCGGTATCGAAATAGTTGATCCCGCCGTCATACGCCATTCTCAGCAGCCGTTTGGCCTCATCCATTCCGACTCTCTGAACCGGAAGCGCACCGAAAGAGGACGCCGTAACCATCAGGCCGGTCTTTCCAAGTTTGATCTTGTCCATAAAGATCCCTCTCTTTTTATTTTTATCAGGAGAAACTCCCCATTTTTATCATAAAATCGGGGAAAGCGTTTGTCAATAGAAAAATAACCAAACGGAAGGTGTTTTTGATTATCGTTTGCTAACTCCCTCTTGCTTTTTTTCAGAAGCGCGGGTATAATGAAAGAAACGTTATAAACGTAAGCAAATCATGCAAAATTCAAAGCGAAAGAAAGGTCGTAATCGTCATGGCTAAACCTACGCCGATCACCCAGCAGCAGCTTGAACAGTTCTCTGCACATTATAATGCCAATCCCGTCCGCAAGCTCGCAACCCATGCGCTTGCAAAATCCGAGATGGGAGACATCGCTTATGTTTCCTCCGGCGCGTCTCAGATGCTTCACAAGTTCTCGATCGAGATTCCGACCCTGCCGGTTGCGAACCAGAAGAAATCCGGACGCTGCTGGCTGTTTGCTTCACTCAACCTCCTGCGTGAAAAGATCGCAAAAGAGAAAAATCTTGCCTCCTTTGAGCTTTCCCAGAGCTACGCCGCTTTCTGGGACAAATTCGAACGGGCAAACTTCTTCCTTGAATCGATCATCGAAACGGCGGCGCTTCCGACCGACGACCGGGTTGTCGCGCACATTCTGACGACCGGCGTTCATGACGGCGGCCAGTGGGATATGTTCAAAAACCTCGTTGCCAAATACGGTATCGTTCCCAAGGACGCGATGCCCGAGACGGCACAGAGCGAGAACACGATGATGATGAACCGGATGCTCAATCAGGCACTCAAAGCGGCCGCTGTCCGGATCCGCGGCATGATCGCAAAGGGAAGCGAAATGAAGGCGGTCGATGAGTACAAGGTTTCCGTCCTCGATCAGATCTACGGTTATCTGTGCAGCTGCTACAGCGAACCGCCCACCCGCTTTGACTTCGAATACAAGGACAAAAACGGACATTACCACATTGAAAAGGACTATACTCCTCAGTCGTTCTTTGAAAAATACATCGGTCAGGCTCTCGATGAGACTGTTTCGATCATCAACGCGCCGACCGATGACAAGCCTTATTACCGCACCTATACCGTATCGATGCTCGGAAACGTTGTCGGCGGCAAAGAGGTCTGCTACCTGAATCTGCCGATGAGCGAGTTCAAGGAAATGATCATCCGTCAGCTCAAAAAAGGCGAGCCGGTCTGGTTCGGAAGCGACGTCGGAAAAGCCGGAAGCCGCACCGAAGGAATCTGGGACACCGGTACCTTTGACTATGAACTGCTGACCGGGCTGGATCTTTCGATCAGCAAGAAAGACGGTCTGGACTACTGGCATTCGGCGATGGGACACGCAATGGTGCTGACCGGCGTCAACCTCGACGAAAACGGCGCGCCCACCCGCTGGAAGATCGAAAACAGCTGGGGCGACGCAAACGGTGACAAGGGCTATTATGTCTGCTCGGACGCGTGGTTTGATCTTTACGTTTATCAGGCGGTTGTAAACCGTTCGATCCTCGGTGAAAAAGCGGAGCTTCTGGAACAGAAGCCGATCACCTTAAAGCCGTGGGATCCGATGGGTTCGCTGGCCGACTGATTGAATAGAGAAAAAAAGAGTGCTCTGCTGATTGCGGGGCACTCTTTTTGCATAATCGTCCCTTCTAACGCATACCCTTTTTCAAAAAGGAGGGGCGTTTCATGGAACAGACGTTTTTCATTCCCGCGCACGGCGCTGAATCAGAGGAAGAGCCAAAGTCTTTCCGCCCGGAACCGGAAGCCGAAAGCGTGCCGGATTCCGCGCCAATATTCAGTCAGGAGACCGTGAAAGAAGCCGCAAGCGAATCCGCACGGGGAAAAATCCGTGAAGCGGTGCTCCTTGCGGTCGCAGCGGCGGGAATCTGCGCCGGACTATGGGACAGACTGACCCTTGCGCTCAGCCGAATGGGGCTGGAAACGATTGCCGGGCAAATGGAAACGATCGGACAGCTTCAGGAACTGCAAAAGCTCTGTGCGGCGCCGGATCTTCTGAAAACGGGCATCGTATCGGGCGTGATTCTGCTCATGATCGGATGGTGCGGTCTTTCGGCGTTTGGACAGCCGGTCATCTTCCTCTCCCTTTGGATTCAAGGGGTGGCGATGGGGAGTTTTGTTTCGGGAGAGCTTTCCGCTTTGTCGGGAAACTCTTTTCCGTCGGGAGATTATCTCCTTCTTGTTTTCCCGGCGGTCATGCTGGCGCTGACCCTGTGGACAGCGGGAAAAAGCATGGAGCAGACCCGCACGGTCGGACGGATCCTCGCCGGAACCAAAGCGCCCGAAAAAGGAAAGCGCCCGATACTGACTCAGGCACTGACCCGGCTTTTCGCGGCGGAATGTCTCTGTGCGGCCGTTACGGGCGGATTCTGGATCAGGTTTGCGGTTCGGTAAGTTTGGAGCGGGCATACTCCAGTTCTCCCTCCGTCAGGCTTTCCACGCCGGGAGAACCGAGTGTAATGGTGCGGAAACCCGCGCCCAATCGTAAAAACCAACGGATAAACTTTTTCCCGCCATAATAATCGACAGCCGAAAGGGTTCCCTCGCTTCGGGTCACGAGCGCGGTAAAAAGCCCATCATCTTTATTGAAGGCGTCCTCGGTCAGCCGCTGTCCCAAAAGAGCCGCGAGGATTTCCGATTCGGAGGGAAGCTGTTTCCCTGAAACAGTGCCGGCGGCATCAAGCAGTTCCAGAAGCGTTTCCCCGTCCAGACGGTGACGGCCGGGCGGGATGTCGAGAGACTGGCTTTGATAGCGGGTGGTAAATTCCCAGTCCATCCCGCCGAGCGCGCTCACAAGCGAAGCCGCGTTTTCCCGGGTCAGACGGATGGTGCGGGAAACGTTTTCCTTTCCGAAAATCGCTTTGACGGCCGCTTCCGCCGAGGACAGGCTTTCGGAAGCCTTGCGGAGCGAAAGCGTCTCTTCTCCGTCCTCGGATAAAAGGCTGTCCGGAAACGAAAGGACAAGCATCTCTCCGCTGACCGGGCTGATCCGCAAAAGCCAGTAATGAGCGGGCGCTTCCCCTTCGGCCGCCGTCAGAAGCAGAATCCGCATTCCGTTTTCCTTTCCCGGGCGGTAGTTGTCCATTGAATGGTCGGCGCTTCCTTCTGTGACGGACGGGAGCGACTGGCCGGAAAAGAGCTGTCCTCCCCGCGCCGTCCCCGACAGGACAAAAATCATCAGCAGGATCAGCAGCAAAAGGCTGATCCCAAAGGTCAGCGAAAAAATCTTCCCGCCCGAAAGCGCTTCTTTAGGCGGGGAAGGGTCGGGAGAAAGCTTTCGGAGCGTTTCATCAATTCCATCCATCAGCTCTTCTTTCGGATCCCGCTCTTCCCCTTTTCCGGCTTTCATCCGCATCCCTTCCCCCCGCTCAAGATACCGTTATTATAACCCCGGAGAAAAGAAAATATGCGCAGATTCTGACGCGGAGAGAACGAAACGCCTTTACTTTTACTTTTCAATACGCTATAATAAAGAAAAATCTTTTTTACCGTTTCAGGAGGTCAAGATATGCGCGCTGTTATTTCTGTTGTCGGCAAGGACACCGTCGGCATCCTTTCAAATGTAAGCTCCCTGTGTGCTCGAAACATGGTTAATGTCGTCGATGTGACCCAGACCATCCTTCAGGATATGTTCGTTATGGTCATGATGGTCGATATCTCTTCCCTCTCCTGCTCCTTCTCCGATTTTTCCGATCAGGTCACCGGCTATGGGAAAGAAGCGGGGCTGGTCATCCACGTCATGCACGAGGATATCTTCAACTCAATGCACAAGATCTGACGCCGTAAAAATCCGAAGGAGGACAAACCTTTGCTCAACATCAATGATATTATGGAAACCATCCAGATGATTCAGGAAGAGAATCTGGATATCCGCACGATCACCATGGGCATTTCGCTGCTGGACTGCTGTGACTCGGACATCGACAGAAGCTGTCAGAAGATCTACGATAAGGTCTGCCGCAAGGCTGAAAAGCTCGTCTCGACCGGCGAAGCAATCGAGAAAAAATACGACATTCCGATCGTCAATAAACGGATCTCGGTCACGCCCGTTTCGATCCCGCTCGCCGTTTCGGGCGGAAATCCCGTCAAGTACGCGCTGACTCTTGAAAAATGCGCGAACACCTGCGGCGTCAACTTTATCGGCGGATACTCCGCTCTTGTCCAGAAAGGCTTTGCGGCCGGAGATAAGGAACTGATCGAGTCGATCCCTGAAGCGCTGACCGTAACCGATCATCTCTGCTCGTCGGTCAACATCGGCTCGACCAAAGCCGGCATCAATATGGATGCCGTAAAAATGATGGGCGGAATCGTAAAGAGAAGCGCTGAGCTGACCGCTGATCGCAACTGCATCGGCGCCGCCAAGCTTGTCGTTTTCTGCAACGCCGTCGAGGACAATCCCTTTATGGCGGGCGCGTTCCACGGCGTCGGCGAACCGGACTGTGAAATCAACGTAGGCGTATCCGGTCCCGGCGTTGTCCGCGCGGCTCTTTCCAAGCTCCCCAAGGACGCCGATCTGACCGCGGTCGCCGATCTGGTCAAGCGCACCGCCTTCAAGATCACCCGCATGGGACAGCTGGTCGGTACCGAAGCAAGCAGGATGCTGGACGTCCCCTTCGGGATCGTTGACCTCTCGCTCGCGCCCACGCCTGCGGTCGGCGACTCGGTCGCGCATATTCTGGAAGAGATGGGACTGGAAATGTGCGGCTGCCACGGAACAACGGCGGCGCTCGCTCTCTTAAACGACGCGGTCAAAAAAGGCGGCGTTATGGCTTCCTCTCATGTCGGCGGACTTTCCGGTGCGTTTATCCCTGTTTCCGAGGATGCCGGTATGATCGCGGCGGCTCAGTGCGGCAACCTCCTGATCGAGAAGCTGGAAGCGATGACGGCGGTCTGCTCGGTCGGTCTGGACATGATTATTATCCCCGGCGACACCACCCCGGAAATGATCTCCGCTATTATTGCCGACGAAGCGGCGATCGGCATGGTCAACTCCAAGACGACCGCTGTCCGCGTTATCCCTGCGATCGGGAAACAGATCGGCGAGGAGCTTTCCTTCGGCGGACTTTTAGGCGCAGGCCCGGTCATGAAGGTCAACTACACCAAACCGGACATCTTTATCCACCGCGGCGGACGGATCCCCGCTCCGCTCCAGAGCCTGAAAAACTGATAAGAGGGCGTTTCCATGCCGATCGAATACCGTACAGGTCGTTTCGGCATGGGACGGCGGAAAGCTGATCGGACTGGTTCGGGCGCTCGACGTTCTCCATTACCTTCTGGTCGATCCCGCCTATCAGGGGCAGCATATCGGCGATGAGCTGATGAAGCAGATCATGAAGAAATTCACTGATCTGCTCTACGTCAAGGTCATTCCGTCCGACCCGAAAACCATCCGCTTTTATGAACGATACGGCTTTAAGCAGTATGACAACTATTCGGCTATGGTCTGCAAGCACTTTTAAGCATACGTCCAAAACCGGTCAGAAAGGATCCACATGAGTTCTATTGACATTTCCGCCGCCCTTCCGCCCGGAGCGGATTATCCGGATATTCCCTTTGACGGCGATTTTTCTTTCCGCTGCGGCGGATGTGGAAACTGCTGCCGGAAACGAAACGATATTGTCCTTTCGGGGCTGGATCTGTGGCGGCTGGCGGGAAGGCTCGGGCTTCCGACCGAACTGGTCATTGCGTCCTTCGGAAAAAAGGTGACCGGTTCTTCCTCCCGCATTCCGGTCATCCGGCTGATGCCGCGGAAGGACACCGGGAACTGTCCCTTTCTGACCGCCCGCTCCGGTTGTGCCGTCCATTCGCATAAGCCGCTTGTCTGTGCGCTTTATCCGCTCGGACAGTCAATCGAGATTTTCCCCGGAATCGACCCGTCCAAAGAATCCGACCGCCGGAAAGCGATTCACTATTTTTCGCAGGACACCGGATGCAGCGGGGAAAAAGTCACCCTTTCGCTTCGGGAATATCTGGCGGGGTTTGCGATCGAAGAACGGGAAGAACTGGATTTGCGGTGGGCGCGGGACTGTCTCGCTCTTTCCTCAAGAGTCAAAGGCCTGGAAAAGCGGCTGCGGCCGATCGAGATGAAATACCTTCAGCGAAAGATCGAGCGGGCGCTTTATCTGGACTACGATTCGGAGACAGACTTTGCTCCGCAGTATGAGCAGAATATCGCCGAACTGGAGCGGGTGCTCTGCAAATTAGAGGGCGATACCTCTTCACTTCAGACAGATGAAAGGTGTACATAAGCCATGAAAATCATCATTCCCGACTACTATCCCCTCTTTTCCTGCATCGCGGGGAAATGTCCTGATACCTGCTGCGCCGGATGGGAGGTCGTTGTCGATCCGGAAAGCGAAAAGCGGTACATGGAACTCCAGTCGCCGCTCGGTGAACGGATCCGGCGGGAGATGACTTCGATCGACGGCGAGACCTGCTTTCAGGCGCAAGCGGACGGGCGCTGTCCCTTTCTGAACGAGAAAAATCTCTGCGATATTCAGGCGGAACTTGGAGAAGAAGCGCTCTGCCAGACCTGTCACCTCTATCCCCGCTTTATCAACAACTTCGGCGGAAGCGAAGAACGCGGACTCTCCCTTTCCTGCCCCGAAGCGGCTCGGATCATTCTTTCCCGCCGGAAAAGGCTGACGCTGACTTTCGAGGATCATCCCGAACTTCCGATCCAGCTCACCGATATGGATGCCGATGTTTTTTCCGGGATGCAAACGCTCCGAGCGGCGGCGCTTGATCTGGCCGGAATGAATGAGATTCCGATGAACCACCGCTTGGCGCTGATCCTGCGGATGGCGCGCAAGGGCGGAGATTCACTGGACGCGCTTCCGGAAACGCTGGTCGAAAAGCTGACGCCAAAGGAATTGATCCCCCAGCTCAAACGTGCCCGCGTCCGCTGTGAAAAAACCGCTCCGCTTACGCCCCAGACAGTCAAAGAAGCGCTTCTTTCGCTCGACATTCTGACCGACGGTTGGAAAGAACGGCTCGAAAAAGCGGAGGAGCTTTCGTTTGCGCCTCTTCACCCGCAGTTTGAGGAAAACGTTCTAAACACCTTCCTCTACCGCTATCTCGCCCGTTCGGCCTACCCGGACGCCGGAAAGAAGGACTTTTCCGGATACGCGAAGTTCGCGGTCTTTTCGATTCTGGCGCTTCGGATGCTCGGCGCGGGAATGGATAAAAAGACGCTCACTCGCCTGACGATTCTTTACTCTCGGGAAGTAGAGCACGATGAAGAAAATATCGCGGCGCTTCTCCGTCTCTTCAAAAAAGACAAGCGCTTTTCGGAAAAGGCGTTTACCGCGGCGCTGCTGAACTAATCTTTTTCGTTTTCCCTTGACAAAACCTGCCCTTTCTCTTATACTGATAGTTGGACATAGAAACAGGGGTGCGCGTCTGCGCTGAGACTTCCCGACGGGAAGAACCCTTTACCTGATCCGGATCATGCCGGCGTAGGGAGTTTTCTGAGACAAGATCAGATAACAAAGCCCGCCTGCGAACAATCGAAGACGGGCTGTTTTTATGCCTGAAAATATTTGAAGGAGGTCCTTTTCCCCATGAAAACGGCCAAAACACAAACCAGAATCCTTGTTGAAGGCGCGCTGATGATCGCGCTGACCCTCGTCCTCTCGTATGTCAAGATCTTCGATCTTCCCTACGGCGGCTCCATCTCACTCGAGATGATCCCGCTGGTGCTGATGAGCTTCAGAAACGGCACCAAGGCAGGCGTCCTGACCAGCTTCGCTTACTCAATCCTGGGACTGATCCTCGGTTTCTCGAACGTCATGTACTGCCCGACCCTGTTCACCCAGTTTGCCTGCATCATGCTGGACTACGTTCTGGCCTTTACCGTTCTCGGCTTCTCCTCGTTCTTTGCCGGACTTTTCGGCGAGAAGAAGGGATTGGGCGTTGTTATGGGCAGCATCATCGTCTGCCTGCTGCGCTTTGTTTGCAGCTACATCTCCGGCGCATGGCTCTGGGGCGCGTATATGCCGGACACCTTTTCCAACGTCTGGTGGTACAGCTTTGTCTACAACGGCTCCTATATGTTTCCCAACACGATCATCGTCGCTGTTGCGGCCGGGCTTCTGTACCGCTACGCACCGAAATTCTTCCAGAGAAAAGCCTGATTCAGCCATATTGATTTAAAGAACCCCCGCTTTGGCCTGTTCGGAGCTACCGGACGGGCCAAGCGGGGGGTTGTTATTTGTAATCGGTCTATACGCGGTTATTCGACGCTCTTGAGCGATTCGACCATATCGATCTTTTTCAGGCTGTGGTGGACGATCCGGTTGACGATCAGGATAAACAGGATCGTCAGCCCCGCCGCCATCAAGTAGGCGCTCAGCGGCAGGCCGTGAACGAACAGAACAACGTCCACCTCGGCGGTGTTGACGACGAAATCCTCCAGCCAGATGCCGCCCAGAAGCCCCGCGCACATTCCCATCAGGGCGGAAGCGGTGTTCTCGCGGCAGATGTACGCCGAAACCTCCCGGTCATAAAAGCCGAGAACCTTAATGGTCGCCAGCTCCCGCATCCGTTCGGAAACGTTGATGTTAATCAGGTTGTACATAACAATGACCGCGAGCGCCGCAGCCGATAAGATCAGCACCCAGACGATCATATTCAGCGAGGAGATCAGGTCGCTGAAAGCATCGGCGTAATAGGACATCCCGATGACACCCTGAACGTTATCGATACCGAGAAGAGCGCTGCTGACCTGTGCTGAATCCGATCCATCCGTTTCGGTGATCAAAAGTGCGGTCGGGCTTGGCGGGGTTCCATACAGCTGAGTATAAAGGGTGGGCGTGATATAAACGTAGTGGTTGATATAGGTCTCGGCAATCGCTTCAACCGTCACATCCACCCCTTCCCCGTCCGAACTTTGAATGCGGACAGTATCGCCCACGGAAACACTGAGAAGCTTTGACAGCTTTTTCGTGATAATGGCGCCGTTATCGTCCAGTTCCAACGGTTCCCCGCTTTCCGCGTCCCGAAGGCCGATAAAATCCGTCAGGTTATCCGGCTCAGAGGGAACGTAGAGATAGATCGAAGAGACGCTCTTTCCGGAAAGAGACTGGATATCGGTCTTTTTACTGGTCACGGTCATCGCGTTCTCTACGCCGTCGATCGAAAGGGCGTTCTCTTTCAAAGACGAAACCTCTTCGTCGGTCAGATTTTCAGCAATCGAAAGGGTCGCGTCATAGGTAAAGACGCCGCCGAACTGTCTGGAGGCGATCGAACTGATGGCGTAACGAAGCCCGAAGCCGGTCAGCATCAGCGCTGTGCAGCCCGCGACCCCGATCACTGTCATCAGCATACGGGATTTATAACGGAAGAGGTTGCGGAAGGTCACCTTATGGCTGAACGAAAGGCGGTTCCAAAAAGGCGTGATCCGTTCGAACAGAATCCGCTTTCCATTTTTCGGAGACTTGGGGCGCATCAGCTGAGCGGGTACGCTCTTCAGCACGCCGCAACAGGTCGCAAGGGTAACGGCTCCGGTACAGATGACCGATACGATCATGCAGCCGGCCAGATAGTCCCAATGGATCGGCGTCAGGATATAAGGAACCTGATACATCGCGCGGTAGCAGTTGATAATGACCATCGGGAGGAGCTTTAAGCCGATCAGACAGCCGAAAACGCTTCCGCAGATCGATGCAAGCGCCGCGTAGAGCAGATATTTCATGACGATCGCGCTTCCCTTAAAGCCGAGTGCCTTCATTGTTCCGATCTGAGTACGCTGTTCCTCGACCATTCGGGTCATCGTCGTCAGGCAGACGAGCGCGGCTACCAGTACAAAAAATACCGGGAAAACAGCGGCGATGGCGTCTACCTTGTCCGAGTCGTCTGCGATCGTTCCGACGCCTGGAAAGTTCGAATGATCCAGAAGATACCATTCGGGTGCTTTCAGCGTTGAAAGGGTCTCCTCCGCATCCGAAAGATCGGTTTTGGCGTCGGCGATCTTCTGCCGGGCGTCGGGGAGCTTTTCGTTATATTCGTTCAGCCCGTCCTGATACTCATTCTCACCATCGGTCAGCTTCTGATAGGCTTCATCGAGCGAATCATCCGCATCTTTCCGGGATGCGTCCAGTTCTTTTCGGGCGGAATCCAGCTGAGCCTGTGCGCTTTCCAACTGAGACGCGCCGGAATCGATCGTTTTCTTTGCCGCGTCCAGCTGCGCCTTTCCATCCTTGTACTGCGCTTCACCCGATTCGATCGCCGCTGAAAGGGCATCAAGCTGAGTCTTTCCTTCGGTCAGCTGCTGCTGCGACTGGTCAAGAGATGCGCTGGCCGCAGAAATCGCCTGAGAAAGCGCGGAAGCATAGGCGGCCTTTTCGCTTCCGGAAGAGGTGATGTAACCGGTCAGAAGTTCCGGCATTCCCTCGTCCAACGCGGAGGAGGTCTGAATCAGGGAAAGGGTATCCTCATCCAGACCCGAAAGGTCAGCCGTGCGGGAGGAAAATGCACTTTGAATATTCCCGATACCGGCAAGCAGCGTTTTTCCGCTGTCAAGCTGAGTTTCCGCATCGGAAAGCTGCGCCGAAAGAGCGTCCCGCTGAGCGATATATCCGTCCAGTGTTTCGCGGGAAGCGGACAACTGCGCGGCAGAAGCATCATATTCGTCTTTTCCCCGCTGCCATTTCTCACGCTGAGCATCCAGTTCCTTTTCGGATGCGGCAAGCGTATCCTCCGCATCCGAGAGCTTCTGTTCCGCCTCGGCTTTCTGATCGTAATAACTCTCCCAGTTCTCATCCAGTTCCTTTCGGGCATCGGAGAGAGAGGTCTCCGCATCGGACAATTCTTTTTCCCCGTCCGCGATCTCTTTCTCTCCGTCCGCAATACCATCCGACAGTTCCTGACGGGTCTCTTCAAAGCGCGCCTGTGTCCGCTCTTTTCCGAGCGCTTCCAGACGTGAGGTGGCATCCTCAACCGCCTGATCGTATTCGTCTGAAAAGATCGGAAGGTCTTTTGTGCTCTCAAACGAAAGGTAGACATCGGTATAGACATCCAACGTAAAGTTTTCCTCGGGGATCAGGATAAATCCGTCCAGCGTGCCGTCCGAAATGGTGGTCGTACCGTAGCTGTAGCCGAAATACTGGGGAAGCTGCGCAATACCGACCACCGTATACTCGGTACCGGAAAGGGTATCGGACAGATCCTCATTGTCTCCGTACAGGTTCAGCGTATCGCCAAGTTCCCAATGGGGCTCATCCAGCGAAGAGGTTCCGATCACGCATTCATTCGCCGCTTCGGGAAGCCGTCCTTCATGAACAAGCGGAAGGTTAAGGGTATTTTCGGCGTCGTAGCCGATCGCCTTGATGACCAGTTCATCTCCCGATGTGTTCGTTGTCAGGAGGTCTTTGGAATACCCGGCGGAAAACGCCCGAATATCTCCGGAAGATTGGATTGCCTCGATATCTTCCTCATCGAATCCCCACCCGGAGAGCAGGTGAAGATCCGCAAGGTTTGAGTCGCCAAGGTAGGTCTCTGCTGTATTCTTCATATCCGGGCAGGCCGCCTTGACGCCCGAGAAAAAGCCGCTTCCGATCGCAACGATCGCAAGGATCGAGAAAAAACGGCTCTTGGAGCGCCGGATCTCCCGAAGTGCTTCCCTGAACAATACATTCTTCATAGGCTCACCACTCAATCTCTTCGACCGGAGTCGAAGCCGGGTTAATCTTCTGCTCCACGACCTTCGCGTTCTTCATCCGGATCACCCGATCGGCCATCGGCGTAATCGCCTGGTTATGCGTGATCAGGATCACGGTCATCTGCTGTTCACGGCAGGTATCCTGAAGCAGCTTCAAAATATTCTTACCCGTGTTGTAGTCAAGCGCGCCGGTCGGCTCATCGCAGAGCAGGAGCTTGGGACGCTTGGCCAGTGCGCGTGCGATCGAGACTCGCTGCTGCTCGCCGCCGGAAAGTTGCGCCGGGAAGTTGTCCAGACGGTCGCCAAGTCCCACCAGACGCAAAACCTCCGCCGCGTCCATGGCACCGGGACAGATCTGGGTCGCAAGCTCGACGTTTTCCTTCGCGGTCAGATTGGGAACCAGATTGTAAAACTGGAAAACAAAGCCGATGTCCAGCCGCCGGTATTCGGTCAGCTGACGGGAATTAAACCTGGCAATATCCTTTCCGTCCACCAGAACCTTTCCTTCATCGCAGCTGTCCATTCCGCCGAGAATATTGAGGATGGTCGATTTTCCGGCACCCGATGCGCCGACAACGACCGCGAACTCGCCTTTTTCGATTGCAAAGCTAACCCCGTCGGAAGCGGTGATCGTGACCTCTCCCATCCGGTAGCGCTTATAGACGTCTTTCAGCTCTACATAGCTCATATTCCTTCACCTTTCTCTCCAATCTCTCTAAAATCCATTCTTCTATTTACATTATATAGCACGCTTGAAGCCGCAATCAAGCAAAAGAATGTGAACAATTCATGGAAAAGAAAAAAACCGCGGAAACGTCCGTAAGGAGCATTTTCCGCAGCTTTCTGAAAGCTGTTTTTATACAAGCGCCGCCGTATGGGAAAGGGCTTTTCTGACCGGAACGGCGATGAGCGCCGCCGCGATCGCCTTTACGATGTCTCCCGGGAGGAAAACGACAAAGCCGGTGAAGAAAGCGGTTCCGATCGGAGTTCCCGCAACCAACATCATACCGAGCGAACCCAGTGTATTGGTGATGACGATCGCCGCGGCTGCCGCGAGGAAGAAGCGCAGGACGTTATTCTTCTGGCCTTTGATGAGGGAGATGACCACGGCCGAAACGAGAAAGCCGACAAAATATCCGATCGACGGGCCAAAGGTAAATCTTCCGAGAACCGCCGCCAGCAGGATATAAACGACGACTGCGCTTCCCGCTTCCTTGGGCTTGAGCAGAAGGCCGGTCAGCGCGATCGCAAGGGTCTGTGCCGTAACCGGAACCGTCGAAAAAGGAATCGGAATCACGATATAGCTGCACGCCATAATCAAAGCGGCGCAGAGCGCCACGCGGGTAAGAGTCAGGATACTGTTCTTCTTCATCTTTTCATACTCCTTACGTTAACCTTTATTTTTACATCAGGTTTACACTAATGGAGTATAGCAGAGATGAAGCTGTTTGTCAACCTGTGTTTTCGAAAGTGGTTAACACCTATCCGTTTATCTCTTCGATGCTGATATTTTCAGCCGAAAGTCCGGTCTCTTCGAGGATGATATTCTTGATCTGATTGGCGGTCTCGGCGGTCAGCCCTTCGGTCTGTACGACCAGACGCGCCGAACCGGAATCGACATACGCCAGACATTCTGTAAACCCTTTTGCCTTTACAAGCGTTTCGATCTTATTTTCACTCTCGATCTGTGCCGAAACAGCCAGTGCTTTTTCGGCGGCAAGCTCCTTTTCCCCATCATCTGTCTGCTCCGCGCCAAGCGTCTGGGCAAGCGTCTCGATTGCTTCGTCACGGGCCTTCCGGCGGGAAAGCCGTGCTTCGGTGAAATAATCGCTTTCCGAAACCTCTGCACCGGTCAGCTGAGCTTCCCCGTACCTTTCGGTCTCTTCAGAACCGCTCTGGGTCGTTTCTGAAGAGGATGCGGTCAGAAGATCTGCGTTTCCGGTGTCGGTGAAGATGTAGTTTAAGTAGACGGCGATCCCGAGAATGGTCACAAGGCTCGCCAGAATGATCTGTTTTTTACCAAGGATGACACTCATCTTCATAAAAATGCTCCTTTCCCTGCCTATGGATTTCGATTTCCCTCCGAGACGCTGATCCGCGTACTCGAAAGTCCGTAAAGAGCGCGTATCAGCGCATCGATTTTTTCCTCTACCTTTGGATCCCCGCCCCCTTCGCAGACGATCGCGACGCCCGAGACCTTCGGCGGACTGGAGGCAACGTGAACGGCAGAACCCGAAGCAATCACGGCATTTTCACTGACCCGTCTGCTTTCGGAGCTTTCATCCGTATCCGTTTCGAGAAGAAAACTCTCCGTTCCGGTATCCGAAAGGCTGACGAGGACAAACGCCTTCCCTGCCCCATCGATCCGCTCGACCGCATCGGCCAAACGCTGTTCGATCTCCGACTGGATCGTTTTTGCGTCCTGAACCGAATCCTGTACGGATTCCCGCGAGACGGTTTGGGGAATGATCGAGGGCAGGATCAGCAGTCCAATCCCGATGACCCCGCAGGCTGTCAGCCACTTCGGATCCTTCAGCCGCCTTTTAAGTCCTTCCATCTTCATTCACCGTCCCCTGCCTTCTTTTCTTCCCGCTGCTCCCGGATTTCCGGCGTTATGCCGAAAGCCTGCACCAGTATGCCGGACGCAGACGCCGTTTCCCGAAGCGCGCCGGGTGCGGCCGTAACGGTCAGTCCGGTAATCATTATGCTTCCATCTTCATCAGTATGCAGGGAAAACTCGATTCCGGCAGGCGTAATCCCCTCTTTTTTCAGGAGTTCCTCCGCCTTTTGCTTCAAAAGCCTTTCAGCGGCCGAGAGGAGTTGTTCCTGCGCGGCCTGATCGACCGTTTTTCCGGACATCTCTATCTCTTCCGAAAAGCTGTCCCATTCGATACCGCCGAGAAATGGCGCCGCCAGTGCCAACAGGAAAAAGATGCGCAGGGCAAACCGCATCGCCTGATCTTTCTCCCGCACAAGCGCACCCAACATTCCCAACAGGATCATCGCCCCGCAGACCGACAAAGCGGCCGACTGCATACTCATCCGCTCACCTCCCTTATCCGCTTCCGGCCAGAAGCACCATCGCGACCGCGCCCGACAGCATCAGCCCGCAGCAGATCAGCACCGCTGCAAGGATCGAAAGGGCACTTTCTCCCGTCCGGATCAGCTCGGACGCCGTTTTTTCCCCAAGCATCTCCGCCGCCGCGCCTGCCGCCGAGAAAGCCGCCATCGTCAGAAGAAGCGACGTCAGCTGCGGAAGAAAAACCGCGCCGATCACCAATATCCCGAAAACACCGATCGTTCCCTTTACGACCGACAGACAGCCGCTGAGGGCGCTCCATGCGTCACCGATCGCACTTCCGACGACCGGAACCGTGCTTCCGAGCAGAAACTTAGCCGTTTTGACCGCGACACCGTCAGTGATCCCGCTGACACCGGTCTTGACGGTCAGAAAAGCGAGAAAAAGGGTGAGAAAAAGCGAAAGCACCCAAAGCGCTGTGTTTCTGACCGGCTTCATCAGCGCCGAACCGCCCAGTTCGGGCGCCGCCGTACAACTGATCCCGACCGCCGTGAAAATCATGGTCAGCGGCAGAACGATCTTTCCTACCGAAGCGGAAAAAAGTTCAATCGCACCCAGCGTTACCCCGTACCAGACCGCTGAGGAAGCCGGTTTTCCCGAAGCGCCCGCTGCCGCCGCGAAAACCGGTAAAAATGCCGCCATAAAACGGGTCACGTTTTCGATCAGCTTGACCGCGCCCTCCGCCGAATCAATCAGCACCCGCCCGGTCACCGCCGCCAGTGCCAGATTGGAAGCGAGTTTCACACCGCTCGCCTTTTCGCTTTCCCATGCCGAAAGGAGTGCTGTTACAAGCACCGTTCCAAGCAGCTTTCCGGACAGACGGAGCGGAGCGGCGGCTTTTTCCCGAACAAGTTCGATTCCCTTATGAACCCAGTCGGAAAAAGAGCTTTCTTCAAACGCTTCCGAATCGACCGATTCCACCCCCTCCGGAAGCTGATCCAAAAGCGAATAATAGCCGCTTTGCAAAAGCTGCTGCTCGATCAGCCCGTCCGTCGGATCCGTTTCAGCCGCCGACACCGGGAACCATACTGAAACGATCAGAAAAAATGCCGCTGCCGCCCGCTTCCATCCTTTTTTCATCCGCTCCCTCCGATCAGCGTCTTTACGATCGAAAAAAGTTCCCGGTAAACCGGAAGACAGCTTTCCAGGATCCATACCTTTCCGGCTGTTCCGATCCCTGCGGCGGCAGAAAGCTGTCCCGATTCCTTACAGACGTTTTCCGCCATACCGGTGATCAGGCTGATCCCGATACAGCGCAGCATCAGTCTAAGATAATCGGTTTCGATCCCCGCCTGCTCGGAAATTCCTATCAATTCGATGGTGATCGGTATCATTTTGACTGCCGCCCATCCAGTCAGAAGCACCAGCCATCCGATCGAAGCGGTAAGCCCCAGTTCCGGACGTTCCCGTTTGAGCAGAAGCAGAATCCCGGCGCTGACCATCGTTCCTGCCGCCAGTGAAACAAAATCCATCTTCCCTTCCCCCTTCAGTACAGCCCGAAAAGCTGCTGGATGGTGGAAAAAAGGGAGGCAATCTCCTGCACCAGCATACCGAGCACCACGATCAGTCCGGCCAGTGTCGTCAGCATCGCCTGTTCCTCCCGCCCCGAACGGATCAGAACCTGACTCAAAACGGCAACAATGATCCCGATCGCCGCGATCCGGAAAATCAGTCCAGCGTCCATTTTCCCTTCCTCCCTGTTTTTTCGTCCTAACCGATCACAGCCCAGAACAGTCCAAAAAGAAATCCGAGCATCGGAAAAAGCCGTCCTTTCTCCAGCGACTCTTTTCTCGCCGTTTCCAAAAGGTCTTGCAGCCGCTGTTCAAGGAGCTTAAAAAGCATCGCCTGCTCCTCGCCGCTTCCGTTTCCCAGAATCGCCAGAATCTCGGAACGGATCTGTCCCTCCGGCGTTTTTTCTTCCTTATCCGGCGGCAGAAGCGGCGTTCCTTCCCGAACCAGTCTTTCCCGGATGACCCCGGTCGGAAGCCGGGACAAAACCATCTGCTCCAGACGAACGGTCAGCGTCAAAAGACAACGGAGCTGTTCCTCCCGCGCGTGAACCTGTCCTGCCAAAAAGATCCCCGCTCCCGTTCCGGCCAGAACACGCATTCCCCCGAAAAGGATCCGCAGCCCGATCCCCCACATACCGTATCTCCTCTACCTGTCCTTTTTGTACGAGAGCAAGCGTCTGAAAAGCGCCCGCTTCGATCATCCGTCTGATCCACTCCCGGCGGTAAAGCTCATCGACGCTTCCGGCATGAACACTTGCGGCAAGCGGCACGCCTGAAAAGAGCGCCGCCATGACGGGCTTTTCCTCCTCCGGCGAAAGCTCGTCGCACACGATCATTTCCGGGGAAAGCGACCGAACAGCGATTTCGATAGCCAATGCCTTCGGATAGCCGGTCAGAAGATCTGCTGAAACGGCCTCTTTCGGCAGCGGAGAAAATTCTCCCCGCTCGTTCGCCACCGCAATCCGCGTTCCCTGCGCCAGCCTCCCGATCAGCGCGCGCAGCAGGGTCGTTTTCCCCGAAAGCGGCGGCCCGGCAATCAGAAGAGAGGACGGAAAACGAACCGTGCGCAGGATCGGATCAGCAGCCTTCGGAAAGCGCTCCGGGAAACGGAAAACAAGGCTTCCGACCGAATGAACCGAGACCGGTGTTTCTCCGCTTAACTGCGCCGCTCCGGCAACACCGAGCCTTCCCCCGCCCGGAAGCGGAAGATACCCCTTTGCGATCGTATCCATCCCGCTCTGCATCGACTCTCCGCTTGCCCGAAAGAGGATCTCGTCCAATTCTCTTTCGCTGAGCGTCAGCCCGTCCCCCGGAAAGCGGCTGATCCCATTGGGGCTGAGCCAGAAAGATTCCCAGCCGCAGATCAGCTGGACCGGACGCCCGACCCGCAGCCGCAGTTCTGAAACAGAGGTAGATGCAAGCACTTTTTCAAACGCGCGGGCGAGTCCCGACGGCAGACAGGAAAGGGCAAATACCTGACACTGGGTCATTTTTCAGATCCTCCCTTTTGGTTTTCTGCTCTCATCATATGCTTGTTCGCTCCTTTCCAGAACCATTTGGAGCGCGTTTGGAGCGGGGTAAAAATTTTTTTCGGAACTTTGCAACCTTTTTCTGTTTCCGCGTGTATTGATTATGAAATGATAAGAAAAAGGGTACTCCCCCAAAAAGAAAGGATATAATGATGATGAAAAAAAGACTGATGATCCTCGCTGCACTTGTCTGTGCGTTTGCTGTTTTTGCTCTCCCTGTTTCCGCCGCGGATGAGACTCCCGCTTCTACCGAAACGTCCGGCGAAAACTGGACCGATCCCGAAACCGGATACGTCTATAAGGATGGCGTCAACGCTACTGTTCAGGGTGATATTATGCTCTTATCCGAAGGCGAAGAGCTTCCTTCCGACGATACGGTCGTTTCTCCCGGCGACGGTCAGAACGGAACCAATCCTGAAACCGGATATGTCTATAAAGATGGCGTCAACAATACAACCCAGGGAGATATTGCCCTTTATTCGGAGGACGAAGAGACGGCTATGGTTGAGGAGGCCGCGCCGCTTGACAGCGTTCCGAAGACCGGCGCTTCGGGCAGTAAAACCGCTTTTCTTGCCGCCGCAGCAGCCGGAAGCGCACTTCTGCTGGCGAAAAAGCGCGGTGAAAGCCGATAAATGAATCAAAAAGAGCCTTTCTCCACTTGAATACGGAGAAAGGCTCTTTTGGTTTTATTCAGTTTTTTGTTCCCATTTTTCGGCGATCCGGGAACCGGCCATCCCGATCACAAGGCCAATCAGCGCACCTGCCAAAACATCCGACGGGAAATGCACATACAGATACAGCCGCGAAAAGGCGATCAGCAGTGCAGTCATGACTGCAAACGGCGCCCACTTCCGGTTGGCGCGGCCGATGATCACCGCGCTGAGTGCCGAAGCGATCGTATGACCCGACGGGAAGGAATAGTCCTGCGGGGTCCCGACCAAAAGGACGACCGGCTCCAACCAGCAGGGGCGCGCTCTGGCCACGAGCGGTTTAAGGATCCCGCTTCCCAGAACCACCCCGGTCAGCAATGACGCAAGTAGGAGGATCCCCCACTTTCGATACCGCCGGGAAACGATCATGCAGACTCCCACCAAGACCCAGATCATTCCGAGATTCCCAAGCGCCGTGATCTTCGGCATCAGAAAATCCAGTGTCCCGCATTGCAGATGGCGGATGGCGTGAAGGATCGCCCAGTCGGCCTGCGTAATAGTCTCAAGCACTCGAACTTCTCCCTTCTTTCCGGTGAAAACAAAAAGAGCGTACCTTTTCAGTACGCTCTGCTTTGGCGCGCCACGGGGGACTCGAACCCTCGACCTTTTGATTCGTAGTCAAACACTCTATCCAGCTGAGCTAGTGGCGCATATTCTTTTTTACTGCCCTGTTCGGTTGCAGCTTTTGTATTATATCATGAAAGAAAAACTTTGTCAACCCCTATTTTTTCAAAAAATCGAAAAATGTGCGATGCCGCTTTGTTTTCACTGAAAAGCCCGGTATTCGCCGGATCAGAAGGACTGGATACAAAAATCCGATGTCCCCTCCTGTTCAATATAACAAAAAACGCACCCGCCTTTTTCTATTATATAGCTATCTGCACAAGAAAAGGAAATGCAAAAAGTGAAATGAAAACTGAGAAAGTGAGATAAAAGAAGCAAAACGGCGAGAAAAAGAGAGAATTACCCGCGTAAATCAAAAAAACGCTCAATTTCCGGTTGACAAACCGTTTGCGCTCGTGTATAATAGGACACGTTGTGAAAAACGTACTGAAACTTGACCCGGTTTTAGTAGACGGAACGGCCTCTCTTGCGGAGGAAAAGGTTCCGGCGACGTTCATGAAAATATTACTGGAGGTAAAAGACTATGACTACTATGCCTAAAGCTGCTGAAATCAGCCGCAACTGGTATGTGATCGATGCCGAGGGCAAGCCCCTGGGCCGTGTCGCTGCGCAGGCTGCTGCCCTGCTCCGCGGCAAACATAAAACCACCTTTGCTCCCCATGTTGACTGCGGCGACAACGTCATCATCATCAACTGTGCAAAGGCTGTCCTGACCGGCAAGAAGCTCGAGAAGAAATTCCTGCGCTGGCACACCGGCTGGATCGGACATCTGAAAGAAGTCCAGTACTCCACCCTTATGCAGAACAACCCTGAGAAGGCTATGCAGGTTGCTGTTAACGGCATGATCCCGGATACCGTCATCGGCCGTAAAGAGAGAAACCGTCTGCACGTTTACGCTGGTGCTGAACACCTGCACGCTGCACAGAAGCCCGAGAAATACGAGCTGTAATTATCGAAGGGAGGCTATTTAAATGTACGAATCCAAACCTTATTTCTACGGTACCGGCAGAAGAAAATCCTCTGTTGCCCGTGTTAGAGTATACCAGGGCGGAACCGGTTCCATCACCATCAACGGCCGCTCGATCGACGATTACTTCGGCCTTGAGACCTTAAAGCTCATCGTCCGTCAGCCCCTCGCTCTTACCGAGACCGAAGGCAAGTTCGACATTGTCTGCACCGTTACCGGCGGCGGCGTTACCGGTCAGGCTGGCGCGATCCGTCATGGTCTGTCCCGCGCTCTCCTTCAGTTCGACGCTGAACTGCGTCCTGTCCTGAAGAAAGCAGGTTTCCTGACTCGTGATCCTCGTATGAAAGAACGTAAGAAATACGGCCTCAAGGCTGCCCGTCGCGCTCCGCAGTTCTCCAAGAGATAATTTCTCTTACGAAAATGCTTACAAACCCCGGAAAATCAAAGTTTTCCGGGGTTTTCTTATACCTAATTCGACCATTTCAACAGAAACAGGTTCTCCACGCCCCATTTTCCCAATGGTACTTGCGCTGACTCCGAAAAGCTCGCGCAGCTCTTTCTTCTTCATTTTTGCTCGAATGAGAAAGGGTAAACCCTGCCTTTCCGAGCATCTCCTGTGTCTGGGCAAATGGTATCCCTTTGTAATTTTTGCGCTGCCGGTTTCGCAGCCATGCAGCGTACTACAACTCGCAAGCAGTTTTGATCCGGCAGCACGATGAATGCAGCCGTCCACGCCACCGCCGCCCAAAAGAGACGTGTTGGCAGCATTGACAATCGCATCAACGCTCATTTTTGTAATATCGTTTCTGATAATCTGTAAGGGCATTGCTTATTTTCCCCTTTCTGCCGCCTCGTTAAACATGCTTCTTTTTCAATTCACGAATCAACATTTCAACCTGGGCTCCTGTAAGGAACGGTGTTTTGATTGTCGATGCCCAATAAAAATTCCGCTTCAAAATTGTTTTAATCTCATTCGGAGAAAGCGCAGGTAGGGCTTTGACATCTCCATTGAATTTTTCCGGTACAATCATTCTTACACTGTGATATTTTTCATCAGCCACTTCCGTTGGCGTGTCTGTGACAATCTGTCCAACCGCAATAATTCCTCTTCCTTTAGAATAAAAAAGAGCATAGTCATCTTTGCGGAAGCTGTCGATATACCGTTTTGCATCTCCATATGCCGCTATTTTGTTTCCAAGTAGCATCTCAGACTCGTTTGTATCTGAATACGAGATATTCGTATCAAACATAATTCCCTTACACGCAGAAAACTTCAAACGATTATTCTCTATTTCTGTCAGAAACTTCACCCAGTATAAAACATTCTCCGGAATGATATGGGACTTATCCGGATTGATCGCAAACTCATAAATAACTGTTGGATCTGCTACTTTCACATTTGTATATTTCTGTGCATTCTGAACGTTTCCTTCTGTTGTCAGCAAATATACTTCACCATTCAGGCTGGAATAGTCATCTGTATTGAGATCAACATCGCCCTTCTTTACCTGAATGTAAATATGCTTTCGATTCAGGTCATTTGGATCAACCAAAACGCACTCATACTTTGGTGTAGCAATTTTATTTGTCGATGGGATGCA
>JALEHK010000069.1 GCA_022770625.1 Oscillospiraceae bacterium
GGTCACACCTGTTCCCATACCGAACACAGAAGTTAAGCTCATCAGTGTCGAAAATACTTGGCTGGCGACGGCCTGGGAAGATAGAGCGATGCCGGTACAAATGAAAAACTCCCTGTCTGGTTTGCAGATGGGGAGTTTTTGTTATGTAGGAATCTCTATATTTTTCAGACAAAGTTTTTACCAATCAAATGTGTATGTTGCTATTTTTGCTCATAAGTGCTTGACAAAAGCGTTCTTTTCATTTATAGTCGATATGTGTCATTTTCTGTCGAATAATAATGGATGGAGGCGGACCAATGAATGTCCGGAAAAGCGCAGGTTGGGCAAGGATTTTAGCTTGGATTATGCTGATCGTGGGAGTATGTTTTTGTTCGCAGGTGCATATGGTGTCTGCAGCGGATGCAAAATTCAATTACAGAGGGATAAACGAACGCAGTTTTCCGGTTAAAACTATAAAAATCGATACGGCCGAATATTATCAATATGATGAATATCCGATTTTTGGAAGCACGGGGGAATTGGGGAAATGCTTATTTATTAAAAACAACCATATTCGATTTGTTGTGAGCTTTGAGACGATAGATGGTATTACTGATTATGGTACAGTTGACACTTCCGGGACATACCTGACCTATTCTCCAAGCAAGGATGTATCTGGAAAAACGGTAAAGTTTTCCTTAAAACAGATTATAAAATCGGGATCTTCAGAAAAAGAAACGGTTTATAGCTACCTTTTCACTGTCAAAATCGCGTCCTCAGAACCGGAAAAGAGCGGAAATAACAGCCTTTCGGCGCTTAAATACAGCATTGGCGGAGCAGAAACAGCGATTGAATTGACCGATGAAACTACATATGAAATTTCGTTTCCGGCCGAAACGGAAGAAGGGACTTTGTTGACGGTTTTGGCTGCTGCCGCGGATGAAAAAGCAAAAACTTTAATTGTTTATCCCGCCGAAGAAAAGGCGCTTTCGCTGAGTAGAACGGCACAAACGGTAAAAATTTCGGTGACCGCTGAAAACGGATCCGTGAAAGAATATACAGTTTCTTTTCGGATCAAAGAAGAGGATCGGAAGCCGTCGGTTCGTCTGGATGGGGAAGAAATATCCGATTCTATGACGATTTTGCGCGATCAAAATGACATTTTACAGTTTACGGTTGACTTTGGCGCAGAGGATCAGAAGGCGGAACGTTTTGTCTCTAAGGCTGATATTTTTGCTGACCATAACAAAGGGGCGGTCGTTCAGGCAAAGCTCGATGAATATAAGGTTTCTCAAAGAGGCGGTTCGTCGATTCAGTTTTCTTTTTATAAGGAAGAAGAGAGCGCACCTTTTTATATGGTGACGATCAACGTTGTAACGCGGGCAAGTTACGCCAAACTTGAAAAAGTACTTGAAGGCGATCGGGTAAAAGGGCTGAAGCTTGAGAATTATACTGATGAAAGTGTAAGCAAATTAAAGACACTTTTGGAACAGGCTCATTCGATCGACCGCAATATGACCTATTTGCAGGAAGGGACGATCGATAAGCTTTCAGCGGCTATTTATCAGGCTGCAAGTCCGGATCAGCTGGAATTGCGGAAAGCGGATTACAGCCGGGTCGATGAGATTATCCGGAATTTTGAAGCGGAACGCGAATTTTATACCGCTGAATCGGCGGCGCGAGTGCAGGAAGTTCTTGAAGAACATCTGGATCGCGGATACACGATTTTAGATCAGATTTTTGTTGACGAATATCAGAAAAAGCTCGAAACGGCGGTGAAAACTCTGGTTGATTTACCGGCTGATTATTCCGAATATGAGGCGGCTTTGAAGGATATTCCCAGCGATTCAGAAAAGTATACCGATGAATCGTTTGCGGCACTGACAAAAGCCTGTGAGAATATCCGAATGAATCTTCCGAAGCGGAAGCAGGCTGAATTGGACCGGCAGGTCGATGCTCTTCGAAAAGCGCTCGGTGGGTTGAAACTGCGGTTTTTCCCGGTTGATTGTACCGAACTGGAAGCGGTCATGCGGCTGATCCCAAAAGATCTATCGGGGTACACGGATGAAAGTGTACGTGAATTAGATACAATTCTTGAAAATCTCGGCAGCGATTATGCGAGATGGGAATCATCCAGACAGTCGGAGATCGATGGGTTTGCGGAACGGATTCTTGGGGCGGTCGCCGGTCTTATTAAAAAAGAAGTGAAGCCTGCTCCCGGAGAAAAATCACCCGAAACGGTTGTTCAGCCGCCGCAGGAGATTTTCCCCGTTTCCGGATGGAGAGAGGAAAAAGGTACGCTTGTCTATTACCGCGGCGGAAAGAAACAGACCGGTTGGATCCGGGCAAAAGGCCACTGGTATTATACCGGAACGGACGGCGTGCAGCGGCGCGGATGGGTGAAAGAGGGAAACGTATGGTATTATCTTTCACCGGAAAGCGGGAAAATGCATATAAACTGCATATCCGACCTAGACGGAAAGACTTACGCCTTTGACGAGGGCGGCGGAATGCTGACCGATCGCTGGTTAAAAATCGAAAATAATTGGTATTACTTTTCCGGAAACGGAGCGATGAAAAAGAACGGTTGGGCACTGATCGGTGGAAAGTGGTACTATTTTTATCCCGATGGCCGAATGGCGGCAGACGTTTTAACGCCAGACGGAGAAATGCTCGGAAAAGACGGAGCGTGGATACAGAAATAAACAAAAGCAGCCTTTTTATTGAAAGGCTGCTTTTTCCGTATATACAGTTCACCGCAGCTCGGACTGCATTTTTCTGTATTCTCCTGGTGTGCAGTGCATATACCGTCGAAAGGTCCGATTAAAATAGCTGATGTTGTTGTACCCGCAGTCGAGCGCGATCTCCCAGATTGGAAGCGGCTTTTGGATCAGCCGGGTGCAGGCGATCCCGATTCGGTAGAAGTTCAGATATTCGACCGCCGTCATCCCGACTTCCGAACGGAAGAAACGGCAGAACTGTCCTTCACTCAGATGCACACGGTTGGCAAGCTCCTTCAGCGTCAGATCCTGTCCATAGTTTTCATGGATAAAGGAAAGCGTTTCTTTGATGAGCAGTGCCTTCCGGCCGGATTCTTTTTCGTCCGAACGGGAGGAACAGGCCGAAAGGGCAAGAAAATGCCAGATCCGCAGCAGCCCGGCTTTTATCAGCAGCTTATTTTCCTCTTCCTTTCCTTCAAAAGAACGGATCTCGTCAAACGCGTCCCGGATTTTTTCCCAGACCGGGTCGGATGGGCGGATGATCTCCCGAAAAACAAGTTCCCCGGACTGATGGCGGGAGAAAAATTGCTGCTGGATGTCGTCGCTCCCACAGCTGGAAAGAAGATCCTGCCCAAAAACAAGCGCCGAAAAGGCAAGGGGCGGATCCGACTCGGACTCGGCGGTGAAAAGGGAATGGATGATCCCGCCGTCGATAAAAAGGATGTCACCGGAGCCGACTTCGATCCGGCGGTTTCCGAGAAAAGCGGTACCTTTCCCGCCGGTGATCATCAAAAGCTCGTATTCCTCATGCCAGTGAGGAGAGATCGGCGCGGGCCAGCGGGGGTCAGGAAGAATTTCGTACAGCTGGAAGTGGAAACGAAGGCTGCCGTGCGGGCGGGTCTCGTGCATCTGTGCATAATCGGCGCGCCGCCGGAGCAAATTTTCTTCGGAATGTGTGGGTGAATGTTTCACTGACATCGGTTTCCCTTTTGTTCCCTCCCCACGGTTTCTCAGCCAACAGATAAAAAGCAAATTGTCAAAATTGTGTTAGAAACCGCGAAAAATAATCAAGTTTTTTCGGCTTTCTATCGTTATAATACAAGTATAGCGTTCAGAATCGATTTTGTCAAAAGGAGGATTTTATATGCAGTTTTACAATGAAAACGGCCGGTTGAAGGTTCAGAAAAACGGCGAAAAGCTGTTGCTCGAGCCGTGGGGCAAGGATTCGCTTCGGGTACGGGCGGTTATGCAGCCCGAATTTTCCGACGAAAGATGGGCACTGGTCGAGACGCCCGAGAGCACCGAAAGTGAGGTAAAGATTTATCAGGTTGACTCCATCGGGTTTAACGGGCTGCCCTGCAAGCGAGAGGTCGCGTCGATTCAGAACGGACGGATCCGCGCAGAGGTAAACTTCGCCGGCGTCATCACCTTCTTCCGGGATGACACCGAGATTTTGCGGGAATATTTCCGCAGCTATGACGGAACGATTAGCCGGGAAAGCCGCTGCCTGAAGGTCGTCAACCGCGAGTGGAAGGGAATTTTAGGCGGAAGCGAGTATACGCTGGACGTCAAGTTTGAAGCGCGGGATGAAGAGAAGATCTTCGGCATGGGTCAGTATCAGCAGAAATATATGGACTTAAAGGGCTGTGTGCTGGAACTGGCTCAGCGCAACTCCCAGATCTCGGTTCCTTTTGCGGTCTCCAGTCTCGGCTATGGCTTTCTCTGGAATAATCCGGCTGTCGGAACCGTTTCGTTCGGAAAAAACTATACCGAATGGAAGGCACTTTCGACGAAGCAGATGGACTACTGGGTAACGGCGGCGGATACTCCGAAGGAAATCCTTAAAAACTATACCGCTGTGACCGGACGCGCACCCGCTTTCCCGGAGGATCGGATGGGACTCTGGCAGTGCAAGCTCCGCTACCGCACGCAGGAAGAAGTTCTTTCGGTCGCCAGACAGTATCAGGCGGAAGGCATCCATATCGACCAGATCGTCATCGACTTTTTCCACTGGACGGTTCAGGGCGACTGGAAATTTGACACCAAATACTGGCCGGATCCCAAGGCAATGGTGGATGAGCTTCATTCGATGGGCATCAAGGTCGTCGTTTCGGTCTGGCCGTCGGTTGACCGCAAGAGCGAGAACTTTTATCCGATGCTGGACAGAGGACTTCTGATTCGGACGGAACGGGGCGCTTTGCAGACCTATGATTATCAGGGCGACTGTGTAGAGATCGATGTTTTCAATCCCGAAGCGCGGAAATACGTCTGGGACGTCTGCAAGAAAAATTACTACGATCTCGGGATCGATGCGTTCTGGCTGGATAACTCGGAGCCGGACTTCGGCGTTTATGATTTCGATCATTACCGCTATATGGCAGGCCCGGCGATCTCTTGCAGCAACATCTATCCTCAGCTGTACAGCCGCGTCTTTTATGACAACATGAAGGAGCTTGGCCAGAAGGATATCGTCAACCTTCTCCGCTGCGCATGGGCAGGAAGCCAGAAATACGGAAACGTTGTCTGGTCGGGCGACGTTCCGAGTACCTTTGAATCCCTTTATGACCAGATTCAGGCCGGTCTGAACATGGGTCTTGCCGGTATCCCCTGGTGGACCACCGACGTAGGCGGATTTATGACCGACGATGTAAACGACCCCGATTTCCAGCAGCTGCTGATCCGCTGGTACGAGTTCGCCGTTTATTCGGCGGTGCTTCGGATGCACGGCTGCCGCGGCCCGCTGACCATCCCGCCTCTGGATGACCGCGACTGGGGCGGCGGATACCTGTATACCGGTCAACCAAACGAGCTTTGGAGCTACGGCGAAGAGAACTACCGGATCATGAAAAAGTATTACGATATCCGTCTTTCGCTCCATGATTATATCAAGAGCCTGTATGAGGAAGCGAGCGAAAACGGTTCGCCGCTGATTCGGACGATGTTCTATGAGTTCCCGGAGGATCCGCACTGCTGGGAACTTCAGGATCAGTATATGTTCGGAAGCGAGCTTCTGGTTGCGCCGGTTCTGAAACTGAACCAGTTCGAGCGTGAGGTCTATCTCCCGGCGGGCGAATGGGAGGATACCCGCGATGGCAAGCATTATGCCGGCGGACAGACGCTCCTTTCTCCCGCGCCAATCGATTCGATCCCTGTTTTCAAGCGGGTTCGATAACCGGTCATTCGATGCTTACAGGAACCAGCCGCTTTTTCCGCTTGGGAGAAGCGGCTGGTTTTTTATATGCGGTTGAAAAGGCGGCCGGGCTGTGTTATACTGATAAAAATCATATTCAGGTCAAGGAAAGACTTTATGGTTTCCCCGGAAGCTCTGAAATCCGTTCTCGACTGGTATGAAAAAACCTTATAAAACGTGAAAAACCCTCCGCACAAAAACGTGCGGAGGGTTCGTTCATTTCCGGGATTTAAGCGGTTTTCTCTTTTCGGTTGTTCCAGATGCAAAAAATGACATTCAGAATGATGCCGAAGAGGGTAGCGGCCGGGGCGGCAAGTCCGATCTTGGTCAGGCTTGCGTTCGGCTGGATACTCATCAAATAAGCAAGCGGCAGACGAACCAGAAGAGTCTGTACCAGCCCCTGGATCATGACCCAAACCGTTTTGCCGTGGCCATTGAAGTAACCGATCATGCTGAACAGAATTGCCGTTACGATGGTTTCCGGCGCAAAGCCCTTTAAGTATTCATATCCTTTCTGGACAACGCCGGCGTCCGCTGTGAAAATACCGGTGAGCAGGTTGCCCTTAAAGAATACGAGGACAAAGACCGCACAGCCGATCACAAGACCCACGCCGATTCCGGAAAACATCGCCTGCTTGGCGCGCTTTTCGTTTCCGGCGCCAACATTCTGGGAGACAAAGGACGCCATCGACTGCATCAGCGAACTGGGAATCAGCATCGCAAAGTTGACGATCTTGCAGGCAACGCCGTATCCGGAAGAAGCCTCCAGTCCCAACCGGTTGACAAAGGCACAGAGAGCAAGGAAGGATACCTGGGTCAGAAACTCCTGAAGAGCGAGGGGAAGGCCGATCTTGAGCGCCCGGAGGCAGTGTGGATTGATCCGGAAGTCATGCTTGGTGATCCGGAAACCGAGCTGACGCTTCATAAGCAGCACCAGTGCAAAAATAACGCTGATCGCCTGTGCGAGCACGGTGGCCAGAGCCGCTCCGGCGGCGTCCATCTTCAGCCCGGCTACCAGAATCAGGTCGCCTATGATGTTGACGGCACACGCCACCGCAACAAACATCAGCGGGGATTTGCTGTCGCCGAGTCCGCGGAAGATCGCCGAAAGCAGGTTATAGGCAACGATAAAGAAGATGCCCGCGCCGCAAATCCGTACATAGCTGGCCGTCAGACCGAGTGCTTCCTGCGGAGCCTGCATTAACGCAGAGATTTGGCGGGGAAAGCATACCAGAACGACAAACAGCACGGCGGATATAAGGGCGTACACAAGAGCCGAACCGCCGATCAGCGGCCCGATATGCTGCTCCTTCTTTTCGCCGATGTACCGCGCGATCAGGACGGTGATGCCCATTGCGAACTGGGTGATGACAAAGGTGACCAGATTTAAGATCTGGCTTCCAGTGGATACAGCCGACAGTCCTTCGGTCGTTCCGAACTGCCCGACGACCAGAAGATCGACCGCGCCGTAGGCCGCCTGAAGAACCAGTGCGCCTAAAATCGGCATCATAAACGGGATTAGCTTTCCTAAAATGCTTCCCTGTGTGAAATCGGCTTTTGAATTACTCAAGATGAGTGCCCCCTTCTTTCATGATCGTATAAAACTTTTGGATCGTTTGGATCATACAGTCCGCTTCCGCCTCCGAAATATCGATTTCCGTTCCAGAAACACGATCCAGATATTCGGCAAGATGGTCGTAATAGTTTTTGTCGTATTTTTCCGACAGCGCCTCGCCTTTTTCGGTGATGGCAATATAGGTCACTCGTCCGTCCTCATCGGAGGAATACTTCCGAAGATACCCCTTTTCTTCCATCCCTTTCACCGTTCGGGTGACGCCGGGTCTTGGAAGATTCATCGCGTCGCTGATGTCTGAAACCTTGACCTTTTTTCCCTCTTTTTGCAGCGAATGGATCACGTCCATGTACTGGATGTACGCGGGCGTTACCCCCTCCGGAAGCGGAGGAAGCAGTTCCCGAATCCTTTTTGCCAGATAACAGGCATCCAGCATTCGCTTGACCTTATCGGTGCTTACCATAAGCTCTCTCCTTTTTGATTACCGCGGATAATTACTAACGATAATTATATGTCGATCCTTCGGCAATGTCAAGAGGAGAGTGGCGGTTTGGTTACTCTTTTGTAACTACGGCATAAAAAAGTGCGTACTTGCGCGGAGAAAAATTGTGAGTACAATAATAAGTACAGAGGGGATATCAACAGGATCCCGAAGAAACGAAAAGGGAACAGGGACGGTGGAAAAACGATGAACCAGACCGAGCGCAGACAGTTCCTGATCCGGTCGCTGTTAAAAGAACGGCCGGAATATCAGGAAATAGACATTCCGACCGGGCTTGTGCCCCGATGTCCTCATTGCGGGCGGCCGATGACGATAAATCTGCGGGCGGATCAGAAGTTTGTCGAGGACGAGGGCTGGCATAAAGCCGCCGAACGGTACGAAAACTTCCTCCGTACCCGTTCCGGACAGAAGATTCTCTTTCTCGAACTGGGCGTCGGCTACAATACACCGGTCATTATCAAGTACCCCTTCTGGCGGATGACGGCCGGAAACCCCGACGCCATATATGTCTGCCTGAATCGTGGACAGGCGGTCTGCCCGAAGGAGATCGAAAACCAGTCGATCGTTATCAATGGAGATATCGGCGAGACTTTGTCGGCTATATAAAAAAAGCAACGGCCTGATTTCAAAACGAAGTCAGGTCGTTGCTCATATTATCTTGGACAGGCTATTATTTTCGAAGGTTTACTCGTTATACAAAGGCTCAAAAAGTCCAGTGTTTACGGGCTTTTCTCGACCTCTGAAATCATTCCCACTCGATGGTGCCGGTAGGCTTGGGCGTCAGATCGAAGAGGACGCGGTTGACTCCCTTCACCTCGGCGGTGATACGGGCGGTGATGTGTTGGAGCAGGTCGAAGGGCACGTTCTCCACGGTGGCGGTCATGGCGTCCACGGTGTTGACGGCCCGGATGATGACGCACCACTCGTCAGCCCGCTTATTGTCCCGCACGCCCACGCTCTTCAGGTCAGGGATAGCGGTGAAGTACTGCCACACCTTGCCCTCCAGGCCGTTTTTGGCGAACTCCTCCCGCAGGATGGCGTCGGACTCCCGGACGGCCTCCAGCCGGTCCCGGGTAATGGCGCCCAGGCAGCGCACGCCCAGGCCGGGGCCGGGGAAGGGCTGGCGGTACACCATGGAGTCGGGCAGGCCCAGGGCCTTGCCGCAGGCGCGGACCTCGTCCTTGAAGAGCATCTTCAGGGGCTCCACCAGCTCGAAGTCCAGGTCCTCGGGCAGGCCGCCCACGTTGTGGTGGCTCTTGACCGCCTTGACGGTCTTGGTGCCGCTCTCGATGATGTCGGGGTAGATGGTGCCCTGGCCCAGGAACTTGATGCCGTCCAGCTTGCGGGCCTCCTCCTCAAAGACGCGGATGAACTCGCCGCCGATGATCTTGCGCTTCTTCTCCGGGTCGGCCACCCCGGCCAGTTTGTCCAGGAAGCGGTCCACCGCGTCCACATAGATGAGGTTGGCGTCCATCTGGTTGCGGAACACCTCCACCACCTGCTCGGGCTCGCCCTTGCGCAGCAGGCCGTGGTTCACATGGACGCAGGTAAGCTGCTTGCCGATGGCCTTGATGAGCAGCGCGGCCACCACGGAGGAGTCCACACCGCCGCTGAGGGCCAGCAGGACCTTCTTGTCCCCCACTTGGCGGCGGATGAGCTCCACCTGATCGGCGATGAAGTTCTCCATGTTCCAATTGGCCTCGGCGCCGCAGACGCCAAAGACGAAGTTGGACAGGGCTTCCTTACGGGCAGTCTCATCGGCGGGCCAGGGAGCGTCCCCCTTGTGGTCGGCCAGAAGCACAGGGACGGGGGCGTTGTAGATCTCCTTTGCCACGTCGATCTCCACGCCGTCCACCACCCGGTTGGGTCCGCCGTTGAGGATGATGCCCTTCACATTGGGCAGGGCGGAGAGCTCCTCCGCCGTGATATCATGGGGATGGATCTCGCTGTACACGCCAAGGGCGCGGATCTCACGGGCCAGGCGGGGGTTCTCCTCGCTGCCCAGGTCCAGAATGAGGATCATGTCCTGCTTCATTGCAGTCCCTCCTAATGTAGTTGTGATAGCTTATCCTACCATAACCACACCGTTCTCTGCAAGGCTCAGGCCGAAAATCCCGTCGAAATCGGCCCGCTCAACGGAGGTATTTCGCCAGCCGGGCGCTCACCAGCATTGCCAGGGCGATCTTTGCCCCGTCGGGGATCAGGAAGGGGAACACGCACCAGCCCAGCACGGTGGCCACCCCCACCGGGCCGGTGGTGCTGGCATAGACCGCCATGAACCACACCGTGCCCAGGGCATAGCACACCAGGAGGCCCAGCACCATGGAGGCCAGCAGCGCCCGGGGGCTCCGGCCCCACAGCCGCTCCAGCCCCCACATCACCAGAGCCGAGGCCAGAAAACCCACGATATACCCGCCGGTGGTACCCATCAGAGCGCCGATGCCGCCCTTAAAGCCGGCGAACACCGGCAGACCTACCGCGCCCAGCAGCAGGTAAACCAGCACCGACAGGCTTCCCCGCTTGCCGCCCAGCAGCCCCACCGTGGCGAATACGCCGAAGGTCTGCATGGTAAAGGGCACCGTCATGGGGATCGATATCCACGCGCACACGGCGATGAGCGCCGCGAACACGGCACAGTAGACCAGATCTCTCGTTTTCATCCGATTGCTTTTTTCCGCCTGCATGGCAGTCATTCCTTTCTCCCGGCGAGGGCGGACAGGCACATTCGGGCCGCTCCGCCGCTTTTTCCCAAAATGATCGAGACCACTCTACCATGCGCCGCCTCTATTGTCAACTTCTTTTTTATTTTAGTTTACATTCCGGATTGTTTGGGATAATACGCGAAAAGCCCGGGAAACCATACTGGTTTCCCGGGCCCATTGTGTATACGGCGCTGTCATACTAAAACCTGTTAAAAAGCTTAAAAAGCTTTTTACAGCGCGAAGCGCGTCAGGTTTTTATGAGACGCCGCCACAAGGTACGGTATGCGCAGAGCGCAGGGAGGATTGAAAGATGGAGCGTTCACTAAGGGACTGGCGGGACGTGGGAGACGGGGAGTGCGCCGTCCAGCCAGGATT
>JALEHK010000071.1 GCA_022770625.1 Oscillospiraceae bacterium
ATTATGGAATCGGCCATATTGTATACTTGTTGAAAAAAGCTGCCAAGGATCATCGGCATCGCAAAAACAGTCAGCGCTTTAAGGGGTGGATCTGTGATCAAATATTCATCTTTCGACATGATTATATTCCTTCCAAAAATCGTTTATCGCAAGTCGAGAAATTAGTGCAACATTCAAACGGCATCTTTGCGATATGCAATTCACCGCTCTTGTTCTTTCTTATTATACGAGGGAAAGAAAGAAAGGTCAAGAGATGTTGAAACAAGTATTTTGTTGATCTGCAAGCATCACATGGCCACCAGAGCGGCTTCCTTGAGAGAACAACGCCAGTATATGCGCTTGTAGAAAAACATCTCAAAAAAATCAAAGCGATTGGAAGGAATGGTTTAAGGGAAGTGAAGAACAATATGCCATCATTGGTGGAACAGCGTGTGACATTCTGATGACGGAAGAAGGTTTGGATTTCCGAGCAACAATGAAAGAAAATTGGGTTTATCGGCGAGGTGATTTATATCTCGCCAATCTCGGTGTTCCGGTCGGATCAAAGCAGGGCGGTGTTCGTCCTGTTGTGGTTCTTCAGAATGATGTCAGTAATTATTATGCGCCGACAATCACGATTGCTCCGCTGACATCGAAAATTGAGAAGAAGCGAAAGCAGCCAATTCTTCATTTTTAGGGTTCTCCGTGGTAAAAAAATAAGTTGCAAAGTCTCATTTGAACCTTGCAACTTATTACTACTCCTCACCAAATAACTTGCCAAATTCCTTCATTTGCGTTATACTGTGAATTGTACCTTATAGCCAAAACAATTGTGCTTTTCCTTATTACAAAGGTGAATTCACATAAGGAACGTAAATAAAATGTAATGTTTACGTAAGAACATGGAGAATACATGAACACCAATTCCACTCAAAAAAGAAGTATCAAAGACTTTTTCCAGTCTCTTTCCCGGCATATCCCGCTTTCCGGAAGCTGGATGATCTCCTATCTGGTCATTCTGATCCTTCCGCTGATTATCAGTCAGCTTTTTTACCGCCAGTCGGTGCGCCTGTCTGAGCAGAACGCCGCCGAGATGTGCGACGCCGTACTGGAGCAGACCCTTCTGACCGTTGACCGGTCGATGGAGGATGTGCGGGCGGCAGGGAGAGAACTGCTGACCCGGGACGAGGTGCTCTCGATCCAGTACAGCAGCCAGATCAATACCGTCAAGCGGATCAAGATCAGTCAGCTCAACAAAGCTCTTTCCCTCAAGGTCAATTTTCATCAGGGGATCGACAAGATCGCGATGATCTTTACCGAGAGCGGAGTCTGCACCTCGACCGAGGGCTTTTACGATTCGGAGGCGATTGCCCGCCAGCAGTTTTCGAGTGTCTGGGGACTGGACTATGACGAGATCAAAACTCTCTCGGTCGAAGAAGAGGGCGATTTTCACATTCTCCTGATCGGTGGGGAAGGGGATACCCGAGCGACCGGCCTGTACGCCGTGATGGATATGGAAGCGGTCGGAAATCTTCCGCGGGTGATCCTTGTCTTTAAACTCAACCTCAGCTATTTCCGTTCGCTTCTGGCCGCCGAAGATTCGTCCGGATCTCCGGTCGTATGGGCGGTTTCAGATAACGGGCTGATCATCTCGCCCTCCGGGATCGATCCGGATCGGATGCAGCAGCTGATCGACCAGACCGCTCCCTACCTTTCTTCCGGTCGAAGACAGGACGCGATCCGTGACCAACAACTGGTTTTGTCCTCTGCCGAAAGCGGAATGGCGGGATGGAAGATGATCTCGGCGACCTCGACCGCCTTTTATTCGGAAAAGCTGGGCGCGATCCGCCGGTGGTATCTGGCGTATCTGGCTCTCTGTCTGGGCGTCGGCATCATCCTTTCTACGCTCTTTGCCAAGAAGAACTACTCTCCGATCAAGCGTCTTTCCGATCTGTTGCAGGGAAATAAGCCGGGCGCGCAGGACAGCGCTTTTTCTGAAAGCAGCGGCGTTTTTGAACAGATCGAGGAAAACCTTTCCCGCCTGATCCAGAAGGAACAGGACTATGAGCGGGAGATCGACCGCCAGAAAAAGTCCCTCCTGAGCAGTTCGCTCGTGCGGACGATGAAAGGAACCCTTTATTCCGAAGAGGCTTTCCGCATGGCCTGTACCGATTACGGGCTGAAATTTGAAGGGAAGCGGTTCGCCGCGGTCGGGATCCTGATCCGCGACTGGCATAACCTGTTCTTTGACGGAAAAGCGGCCAATGACGAAAAAACGCAGGAGCTTGCCCAGTACGTTACGATCTCGGTGACCGAAGAACTGATCCGGGAATCCTTTACCGGCTATCTCTGCGCGGCAGACGGACGGATTTACGCCGTTTTATCCGTTCCGGATGAGATGAGTGAAAAAGAGTATCAGGAAAAGATCTGGGGCATCTGTGCCAAAGCTGAATCGTTTATCCGTGAGCGTCTGGGGCTGCTGCTTTGCTATTACATGAGTGGGCTGTACGATTCTGAGGAAGGAACGGCTCCCGAAAGCATCCGCCGCAGCTACGAAGAGGTGCAGTGGGGTCTGGAACAGGTGATCGGTTTTGACCGCCCGGACGCGCTTGCCAGCCGGGATACGCTGCACAGCCAGCTCGAATCCTCCTTTGATCCCGATTTTTCGGCGTTTGCCTTAAAGCGCCGCCAGTATATCGCCGATGTCGGCGCGGGCGACATCGAGGAGGCGGACCGGCTGTACCGGGAACTCCGTCAGGAAGGGATCTTCCAGCTTGAGCGTTCCTTCTCCGCGATCCGTGTGCAGACGATGGGACTGTACGACCTTTTGATGTCCAGCCTTTTAAGTTCCCGCCAGCTGACCGAGCATACCGAAACGCTGAGCGCGATCTCACTTGCGATGAATAAGGCGAGTGATCTGCACGATCTGGAGAAGCTGATCCATCAGGCGGAAGAGGTCGTTTATTCGCTCTGCCGCCCCGCCGATGAAACAAAGGAAGAGTCGTACAGCGTCCGGGTGGCGCGTTACGTCGGAGAAAATTATATGGATCCCGAGCTTTCGGTCGCGTCGGTGGCTGAATATCTCGGCGTCAGCCAGTCCTACCTGCTTCGCGCCTTCAAAAAAGAAGGGAGCGGCTGTTCGGTCTCCGACTATATCCACCGCCGCCGGGTCAACGAAGCGAAGATCCTTTTAAAAACCACCGATGAAACGGTAGGGGATATCGCTCAGAAGGTCGGCTACGGAAACTCTCTGGCTCTGATCCGGGCGTTTAAGCGGCTGGAGGATGGAAAGACCCCGACCGAATACCGCACCAGCCACAGTGAAAAAGTAAGTGAATAAAGTCTACAGCCGGTGCTCCCGATCATAGGAACACCGGCTGTAGACTTTATCAGGTATCGATCGATGCGATCTCTCGGTACTGGCTCATCAGAGCGATGATCTCATCGGTCGAGAAGTCCTTCGGGAAGATCACATCAAGGTTTGCTTCAATGCTTTCATCGTCATAGATGTTTAAGTGGGTGGAGACGATCTGGATCTGTAGATCCGTAAGGGAAGCGATGATCTCTTCACGGACTTTGGATTCGTTCTTTCCAATATGAAGAACCATATGGGAAATGTTGTTGTCCTTAAAGATCCGGAGCTGCTTGTGGAAAAAGTACTGGAAGATCAGAAGCATCAGCGTGCTCCCGATTCCGAGCGTCCACATCCCGGCGCCGATCGTCATGCCGATTCCGAGGGTCGCCCATGTCCCCGCTGCGGTCGTAACGCCGCTGATTCCGTTTTTGCGGTTTAATATGATGCCGGCGCCGAGAAATCCGAGTGCCGATACAACGCTCGCCGCGACACGCGAAGCATCGAACTGTACGCTGTCGAAAAATCCGTACTTGGAGACGACAACCATTAGCGACGCCGCCATGGCGATAATCGTATGGGTGCGGATACCGGCCATCTTCAGACGGGATTCTCGTTCGTATCCGATGACCATTCCGCAGAGCGCCCCGACGAGCACCCGAAGGAGATAGTCGCCCTGTGTGAGTATATAAGAAAGCATATGATACACATCCTTTTGTCTTCAAATTACGGAAAGCAAACGCCGCCTTAAATAAAAAGTGAAAAACAAAAGCAGGATGTTTTTGCTCTTCACTTTTTGCTTAAAATGCAGCGGCCTCACCTTTCGGTAAGGCCGCACAGCTTTTGTTGACCGATCAACCCTTGACCGAGCCGATCATAACGCCGGAGACGAAATACTTCTGAACGAAGGGGTAGATAATCATCATCGGGATGATCGAGACCATGATCGAGCAGTATTTAATCAGCGGGCGGAAGATATCGACCGTCTCACCGTCTGCGTCGGCGATGATCGCGTTCTCAGAGGACTTGAGGACGATCTCGCGCAGCGTCAGCTGGAGAGGATAGAGGTCGCGGTTCTGAAGGTAGATCGAAGCGTTGAACCATGCGTTCCAGTTCTGGATCGCATAGAACAGTACGATAACGGCAATGATCGATTTGGAAACGGGGAGGATGATCTGGAAGAGGATCCGGAAATGTCCCGCGCCGTCAATCGTGGCGGCTTCGGAAAGCGCATCCGGGATCTGGCTGAAGGAGGTGCGCATGATAATGATGTTATACGCGATACAGCATCCCGGAATAATCAGACTCCAGTAGGTGTCCATCATGTGGAGATTGCGGACAACAACGTAGGTCGGGATCAGACCGCCGTTAAAAATCATCGTGAAGGTGATAAGGAAATTGAACGGCTTTTTCCAGTACAGTCCCTTGACGCTCATGACATAAGAGGCCAGGATCGTCAGAAAGGTGCCGATGCCGGTCGATGCGACAACGACCAGGATCGTGTTCGCGTAGGAGCGAAGGATGAAGTTGTTCTGCATGACCAGCTTATAGCCGCCCAGCGTCGCCTCACCCAGAGGGTAGAGGATGATGCCGGTATGGGCGCTGATCTTCAGGGGATCGGAAAGCGAACCCATTAAAACGTGCCAGACAGGAATCAGAAAAATCAGCGAAAGGAGAACCATGCCGATGTAGTTGAACACGGCGAAAATCTTTTCGCCCTTTGTACGTTTAAGCATAATGTTTCCTCCTTTCTTACCAAAGACTTGTTTCGCTCAGCTTCCGGCTGATCGTATTGGCAACAAAGAGCACGATGAAGTTGACGATCGAATTGAAGAAGTTGATGGCTGTCGAATAACCGTAGTCGGCGTCAATGATACCGACGCGGTAGACGTAAGACGCGATGACGTCGGCCGTGTCATAGGTCGCGGGCGAGTACATCAGGATTGTCTTTTCATAGCCGACGTTCATGATCTGTCCAAGGCGCAGGATCAGCAGGACAACGATCGTCGAGGAAAGTTCGGGAAGGGTGATATAGATCGTCTGCTTCCAGCGGGAAGCACCGTCGATAACCGCCGCTTCATAAAGCTCCTGATCGATCGCGGCCAGCGCCGAGATAAAGATGATCGAGTTATAGCCCAGGTGCTGCCATATATTCGAACCTATGTATAGTGTCCTGAACCATTCCGGACGCGCAATCAGCGCGCCGCCGGTATCGCCGAATGCCGCTGCGAGCTTGGTCAGAGCGCCGTCGGACGAGCAGAAATCGTAAATGATCGAAACAACGACGACGATCGAGATGAAGTAGGGCATATAGCTGATCGTCTGGGTCAGCTTCTTGAATTTTACGTTGCGGATCTCATTGAGGCAGAGCGCAAAGATGATGGGGAAGGGGAACGAGAAGATCAGACCGTAAAAGCTGATCAGAAGGGTGTTGCGGATCAATCTCCAAAAATATACCGAGTTGAAAAAACGGATAAAGTTGTCGAAATGAACCCACGTTGACCCGAAGATACCCTTTTTAATGGAATAATCCTCGAACGCCATCAGGATGCCGCCCATCGGGATGTAGTTGAAGATAATAAAATAGACGATAACAGGAACCGCCATCAGGTAAACTGCCTTGTTCATCCGCCAGTCACGCTTGATAAGCCGCCGCTTCATCGCCTTTTCTCTCTGCTTTTCGGTCAGAGAAGCTGGGCTTGCATTGGTTGTCATGAAAAATCCTCCTCTTTAGTCGGTACAAACTTGTTTTGTATTGCCCCGCAGCGCCTTTTTGAGGACACTGCGGGGCAAACAGAAGGGAGGATATTAGAAAGTACGGCTGTTGTAACGGTCGAGAGCGGCCTGTTTCAGTTCGATAACGCGGTCGATGCCCATGCTCTTGATGGTGTCGCGGTAAGAATCGTAATCATCCAGGCTCATCTGACCCATGATGAACTTAACGTTGCATTCCTGAACATAAGTCTCGATGTCGGTGTAGATGGAAGCGGACTCGGTGCCTTCTTCAGAGGTCATAGTCATACGGGTGGGAAGGGTGTTGGTAGGCTCATACTGTTTCCAGATCGAGTAGCCTTCCTGTTTGATCTCGGTCGCGCACTCAACCTGCATACCCTCGTAACGGATGGGCGGGTTCTTTGCGGAGTACTGAACGAGAACCATGCCGGAGGAAAGTCCGTCGGGATTCGCATAACGGTAATCGTAGTCGATCATGCGGCCGGTAGAAGTCGAAGCGTCCTCATGCCATACGGTGCCTTCATATTCTTCGGTGCCGTAGTTGGCGTTGAGAGCGACATCCTTTGCATAGAAGCCGTCCAGCCAGCGGATCGCAAGTTCGATGTTGTCCGATTCAGCGGAGATGCAGTTGCAGCCGCCGTGCAGCATCGAAGAGTAGGTGTTGTCGCGCCATGCGGGTTCAACATAGGAAGGATCGTCTTTGTCCTTGGTGGGCTGAGGAGCACCGACGTAAACGAGATCGGGGTTGGAAGCACCGCGGGAAACGTAGGTGTTGTCCAGACGGGTGCCGTAGTCCATCAGCGCGCCGACCTGATCGTTGAGGATCATATCGTTGTCTGCGGTAACACCGGAGGAAGAACGGGTCGCGAAGTCGGGATCAAGCAGTCCTTTCTGGTACCAGTCGTTGAGCAGGGTCAGGTAATCTTTATAGCTGTCGTCGAGAGGACCATACTGAACCTTGCCGTCTTTCTGATAGAAGTAAGGAGCGGTGCCATAGCCGGCCATCATCTCGCCGGTATCAATGCCGTACTTGGAGGTATAGAGAGGAGCCTTGATGCCGAGCTGATCCTTGAACGCGGTCAGAACGGTTTCCCATTCGGAATAGGTCGTAGGAACGTCCAGACCAACCTTGTCGAGGTAGTCCTTACGGATCGACAGACCGTAGTCCGCATAGGTATGCTCAGAATCCATGCCCGACCAGATGCCCCACATACCGTAGAGTTTACCGGTATCCGAGTAGGAAGCCTGACGGAGATCGTCGTGGTTTGCAAGCCACGACGAATAGTTGGGCGCATAGTCCAGATATTCAGCAACGTCGATGAAGTATCCGTCGTCGATTGCCTTGTCCTGACCGGAGCGGTAGGAGTAGGCGCTCTGTGCGGGATAGCCGTAGATCATGTCGGGCATATTGTCCGAAGCAAACAGCAGCTGGAAGGACTCGGCCTCAGAGCCTGCTGCGGGAACGACAAAGTCGATATGCACACCGGTCTTTTCTTCGTACCATTTAAAGAAATAGGAATCGTTGAAGTCGCCCAGCTCAGCCATCGAACCGGCGTTCGGATACCAGTAGCGCAGGGTAACGGGAGAATCGGTCAGCGGATAGGTCTGAAGGTTCTCTTCGCCGTCAACCGTCTCAGCAGTGACTTCAGGTGTCGAGCTTTCGGAACTGCTTTCACTGGCCTCAGAAGAGGAAGCAGAACTGCTCTCTTCCGCTTTGGAAGAAGAGGAACTGTTGTTGGAACTGCCGCCGCAGGAAGCAAGCGCGGTTGCTGCCAGAGCGCAGGTCAGGATCAGTGCAAGTGACTTTTTGACTTTCATAAAAAATCCTCCTACTAAAAAGTTTTTTGATTTTGATAAGGAAAAAGTATTGTAAAACGTTTAAGATACCTGTTCCTTATCGCTGTAAACAAAAATGAAACGGCATTCACAGAATTGACAACAGATTATGTGAAAATGCCTAAAAACATTCTCGTTTATCGACTGATTTCATACTAACATTTGTCTGCCTTTTTTTCAAGTAGCAAAATCCGCACTGAAACTATCATTTTCCGAACCGATAAAAGAATGGTTATTAGCAAGATCAGAAGTGTTTTATCAGTTTGCGCACCGGTTGCATTCGGAAAAGTTATCTGCTATGATAGAAGAAACCGTCAGAATATGACCGGCGTGTTTCAAATTTTGGAAAACTGCTGAAAGTTTTGTGAAAGGACGATGAACATGAAAATACTCGTGACCGGCTTTGACCCATTCGGAGGAGAGAGCGTGAATCCCGCCTGGAAAGCCGTCAGCCGTCTGCCCGATCGGATCGGGAACGCGGAGATTACCCGGCTGCTGATCCCGACCGAGTTTGACCATGCGCCTGAAAAGATTCTTGCTCTTGCCCGCACCCTCCATCCCGATTATATCGTTTCGGTCGGTCAGGCCGCAGGACGAAAGGCTATTACCCCCGAGCGGATCGCGATCAACCTCGAGTCGGCGTCGATTCCCGATAACGCCGGCTTCCAGCCGGATGAGCAGCCGGTCGTTCCGGGCGGCCCTGACGGGATCTTTTCGCTCCTTCCGGTCAAAAAGATGAAAGAGGCGATCGAAGCGGCGGGACTTCCGGCCTCCGTTTCCAATACCGCCGGAACCTATGTCTGCAACCACGTCATGTACCGTATCCTCTACGCCTGCCATACCGAGCTTTCCGGAACAAAGAGCGGCTTTATCCACGTTCCCTGTATCCCGGAGCAGACCGAAAGCCATCCCGAATGGTTCTCTCTCCCGGTCGAGGAGATCGAGCGGGGGCTGGAAGCAGCGATTTCCGTTTTGGCTGAATAACATTTTTCATTTCCCGGGAAAGCCCGCAGCAGACGCTTTCCCGGGCATTCTTTTATTTTGGGTAAACGAAATGAAATTTTCATATCGGTTCATTTATTTGTTCACAAAAATTTCCAATATATCCTCCCGAATTTTGATATAATAGAAAGGTAAATAAGAGGAACAGGTAAAAGTTGAACCTGTCTAAAACGATCGTCCCTGCTCAAAAGAGCAGGTATAAGGAGGAAAGAACGGATGGATAACCTGACTGCCCGCTGCGAAAACTACGCGGCCATCTGCCGCGAAACCACGTCCATTCCTTACGAGGATTACGACCGCTTTCAGGTCAAGAAAGGACTGCGCGATAAAAACGGAGACGGCGTCCGCGCCGGACTGACCAATATTTCCCGCATCGAATCGTTTGAAAACGTAAACGGGGAGCGGGTGCCCTGCGAGGGAAGACTTTATTACCGCGGTATCAACGTCGAGGATCTGGTCGGCGGATTCCTTTCGGAAAACCGCTTCGGCTTTGAAGAGAGCGCCTATCTGCTGCTTTTCGGAAAGCTTCCCGATCCGGAAGAGCTGACAGCGTTTGAAAAGACGCTTGCTTGCTGCCGCACCCTCCCGCGCAACTTCACCCGCGATGTCATTATGAAAGCCCCCAGTCGGGATATCATGATGAGCCTGTCCAAAAGCGTGCTGATGCTCTCTTCCTATGATAAACGCGCGGACGATATTTCTATTGAAAACGTTCTGCACCAGAGCCTGATGCTGATCAGCATTTTCCCGATGATTTCGGTCTACGGCTATCACGCCTATAATCACTATATCCGAGGGAAAAGTATGTATATCCACCGTCCGGATCCGAACCTTTCGACGGCGGAAAATTTCCTGCGGCTTCTCCGCCCCGATAAAAAATATACTTCTCTTGAGGCAAAGATTCTCGACTTGGCCCTCGTTCTTCATATGGAACACGGCGGCGGCAACAACTCGACCTTTACCACCCATGTCGTTTCCTCGTCCGGCACCGATACCTATTCGACCATTGCAGCCGCCCTCGGTTCTCTGAAAGGCCCCAAGCACGGCGGCGCAAATGTCCGCGTCGTCCAGATGATGAAGGACCTGAAAGCAAACGTTAAGGATGTCTGCGACGAGGATGAGGTTGCGGCTTATCTTTTGAAGCTGTTAAACCGCGAAGCGTTTGATCAAAAGGGACTGATCTACGGGATGGGACACGCTGTTTATACCAAATCCGACCCCCGCTGCCAGATCTTCAAGCGCTATGTCGGTCAGCTTTCGGAGGAAAAAGGACGCCGGAAGGACTATGACCTGTATACGATGGTCGAGCGGCTGGCCCCGAAGGTCATTGCTGAAAACCGCCGGATCTATAAGGGCGTCAGCGCCAACGTTGACTTTTATTCCGGACTGATCTATTCGATGCTGGACATTCCCGAGGAACTGTATACGCCGATGTTCGCGATCGCCCGTATCGTCGGCTGGAGCGCCCACCGTCTGGAAGAGCTGATTAACGTCGATAAGATTATCCGTCCCTCCTACATCAGCATTGCCGAAAACCGCAATTATGCGGCTTTGGATGAGCGGTAAAAAGCGATCTTTGCGGAGACTCAGACCAGAGTTTCCGCAGATTTTTTCTTCCGGTGGTGACAACCTGACCAAAAAAGTGTATAATGAAAAAAGAAAGTCTTTCTTTTGACTTTTTTAGGAATCAATTGATCCGTTCATTGGGAGGAAACTATGCGTTCTGATCGTTCACCTTTTCGTCAATGGCTTGTGCTGATTGTCATCGGCGTTTTTCTTAACTTCTTTTTGGGGCATCTTTCGCTTGTCTGGACAGCGGTTCGTTTTCTTTTTTCGGTTGCCCGCCCGTTTTTATTCGGCGCAGTCGCCGCTTTCATTTTAAACGTTCCGCTTTCAGCGGTTGAACGCTTTCTGTTCCCTGAGAAAAAACCGTCGGTTGTTGAGACGGTGCTTTTGGAGGAGCAAAAAGCGGAGGGGGCGCTCCTTTCGTCCCTTGCCGGTTCAAACAAAAAAAGTGGAAAATCCGGGAAGTCCGCGCCTGCCTTTCGCAATGTCCGCGCCGAGGCCGTCCGCTTCAAGCGCCCGATCAGCGTCGCCGTAACCATCCTTCTGGTACTGGCAGTAATCGCATTAGTTTTCGGAATGGTGGTTCCCGAGCTGACCCGGACGGTCGGAAAACTGACCGAGGAACTACCGGGTTATTTCACCGCCGCGCAGAAATGGCTGACTGGAATGGTGGCCGGAAATCCGGAGCTTTCGGAATATCTGGCGGGGCTGAAGTTTGACTGGACCGATCTGAGCGGAAAACTGGTCGGCTTTTTAAAGGAAAGCCGTGTCTTTGAAAACCTTTACGGAACGGCTTCTTCATTCGTTGGCGGGGTAACGACCGCTGCGGTTGGCCTGATCTTTTCCTTTTATATTCTGATGCAGAAGGAAACGCTCGGCCGTCAGGCCAGAATGATCCTCGACGCCTTCCTTCCTAAAAAAGTCTCTGATGAGATCGTCCGTATTGCCTCGCTGACCAGCGGCGTCTTTTCCCTTTTCCTTTCCGGCCAGTGTACCGAAGCGGTGATTCTGGGAACGATGTTCGTAATAGCCATGACCGTCTGCGGTTTTCCGTATGCGCTTTTGTGCGGCGTTCTGATCGGTTTTACCGCACTGATTCCGGTTTTTGGAGCTTTTATCGGCTGCGTGGTCGGGGCGTTTCTGATCCTGATGACCGCGCCGGAGAAAACAATCTGGTTTATCATTCTTTTCCTCGTCCTTCAGCAGGTCGAGGGCCAGTTTATCTATCCCCATGTCGTCGGAAACGCCGTCGGCCTCCCGGCGATCTGGGTTCTGGTCGCCGTCATGGTCGGCGGGAGTCTGTTCGGTATCGTGGGTATGCTTTTCTTTATCCCGCTTTCATCGGTACTCTACGCTTTGACGCGCGAATGGGTTTATAAGCGCCTGAAAAAGCGCGGCGCGCTGCCCGAGAAAGAATCGGAAAGCTGTTGAAAGGACAGGTTACATGAAACTCAAAAAAATATTCCAGTTTATATTCAGGCGGGTCGTTATCGTCGCGCTTCTGCTCGTCGTTCAGATCGTCGCTCTGATCGTGATCCAGATGCGCTTCAGCGCCCAATCTACGTGGTTTTACGCTGCGTTTATCTTTGCAAGCCTCTGCGCGGTTTTCGCGATTCTCTCCAACCGCTCTAATCCGGCCTATAAAATTGCGTGGATCGTCCTGATTATGACGTTTCCGGTTTTCGGCGGGCCGTTTTATCTGCTTTTCGGCTTCAACAAGCTCTCCCGCCACACCCGGAAAAAGATGGCGGAGATCAGCAGCAACACCCGCCGTTTCGCCGCACCCAACCGGACTGTCAGCGATGAACTCGCGGAGGAAAATCCGATTGCATCCCTTCAGTCCCGGTACATCGAACAGGGAGCGCTCTGTCCGGTCTATGACCATACCGCCTGCGAATACCATGAGCTCGGCGAGATCAGCTGGAAACGGATGCTGGAGGAACTGGAAAAGGCGCATCACTATATCTTCCTTGAATACTTTATCATTGAACGAGGAAGGATGTGGGATCCGATCCTTGAAATCCTGAAACGTAAGGCAGCCGAGGGGGTAGACGTCCGGATCATCTACGACGATCTCGGAAGCATCTTCAAGCTTCCCGACGGTTACGATAGGACTCTGGAGTCCTACGGCATCCGTACCTGCGTATTTAATCCCTTCATCCCGGTCATCAATCTCCGGATGAATAACCGCGACCACCGGAAAATCTGCGTGATCGACGGTCATACCGGCTTCACCGGCGGGATCAACCTTGCCGACGAATATATCAACGTCAAGGAAATCCACGGCCACTGGAAAGATACTGCGATTATGCTCAAAGGCGACGCCGTCTGGAGCCTGACTGTTATGTTTTTGACCATGTGGGACTTTATCCGCGGCGAACAGACCGATTATGAGCTGTACCGTCCTCATGTCCATCAGGAGGTAGAGCTCCCCTCGGACGGCTATATCCAGCCCTTTACCGATAACCCGCTCGATGATGAACCGGTCGGTGAGAACGTTTATCTGAACCTGATTAATAAAGCGGAACGGTATGTCCATATCACCACCCCTTATCTGATTATCAGCAGCGAGATGATGACCGCCCTCACCAACGCCGCCAAGAGCGGGGTGGATGTCCGGATCATCACCCCGCATATTCCTGATAAATGGTATGTTCATATGGTTTCTCAGGCGCATTACACCCAGCTGATTGAAGCAGGCGTGCGGATCTTTGAGTATACCCCCGGCTTTATCCACGCCAAGAGCTTTGTCGTCGATGGACTGTACGCGGTCGTCGGCACGATCAATCTCGATTACCGGAGCCTTTACCTTCACTTTGAGTGCGCGACATGGCTCTACCGTTCCTCTTGTATCGGAAAGATCGAGGGCGACTTTGAGGCTACTCAGGAAGTTTCTCAGGAAGTGACCCTTGAAGAATGCCGCAACTGGCCGTGTCTGAAACGGCTGATGCAGACCCTGCTCAAGATCTTTGCCCCGCTGATGTGACCTTTTTCCCGCCTGTCTCCCGTAAAAAGGGGACAGGCTCTTTCTTTTGCCTTTGAAAAGCTGCTTTCAGCTCTCCTTTTTTTGCATAAAATCGCCACAAAATCCCTTTTCCGCCTATTTATTCACGAAAGATATCTTGACCGAAAATGGGAATATTGGTATAATACCAATATGTATGTACTGAAAAAAGATACGGAGGAAAGGTATGCAATTCTCTGTTTTAATGAGCATCTATAAAAAGGAAAACCCGGCTTACTTCAGCGAGTGCATCAAAAGCCTTGCTCAACAGACCCTTCAGCCGGACGAGATCGTTCTGATCGAGGACGGAAAGCTGACCGATGAACTGGAACGGGTCGTTTCGGAGTTTCAAAACCTCTGCCCGCAGCTGACCGTTTACCGCTATGAAGAAAACCGCGGACTGGGAAAAGCGCTGGCCGACGGGCTTTTGAAGTGCAGCTACCCCCTTGTCGCCCGGATGGACACCGATGATGTTGCTTTTCCCGACCGCTTTGAGCGTCAGGTAAAGGCGTTTGAAGAAGATCCTGATCTGGCGCTCTGCGGAGGACAGGTTCTCGAGTTTTCGGGAAGCACCGATAACGTTCTCCGGCGAAAGCTGGTTCCGACCGAATACGAGGATGTTTTGCGCTATGCCCGCCGCCGGAATCCCTTCAACCACCCCTCGGTCATGTTCAAAAAGGACGCGGTTTTAGCGGCCGGAAGCTATCAGCATATGCCTTACTTTGAAGACTACTACCTCTGGGCGCGGATGCTCGCGGCCGGGGATAAGTGCATCAATCTCTCCGACTTCATCCTTTATTTCCGCGCCGGCGAAGAGGTTTATCAGCGCCGCGGCGGCTGGAGTTATGTCGGCGATGCGATCCATGCCCGCTGGGCGATCCATAAAATCGGCGTCTCCGGGCTTTTCGATTTTCTCTACGCCTCCGCCGGTCAGACGCTGGTCAGCCTGATGCCGAATAAAACGCGCGGGAATTTTTACCGGAAGGTTCTGCGTAAATAATCCCCCAGAAAAGAGAATCCGTTCATGAATAAACAGCTTATCCGCCGGATGACCGGCGTTTTATCTTTTGTCAACCGCCTGATCCCGAAAAAACCGAAGAAGGTCGTTTTTTACAGCAATATGGGCTTTCGGGACAACGTAAAAGCCGTTTACGACGAGCTTTTGCGCCATCCGGAGATGAAGGAGTATAAGATCGTCTGCGCGGTCAATGACCATGCGCTCTGGGAAGGAAAACCGCATCCCGAAAACGTCCGGTTCACGACGCCGGTTAAGGGAGTCTTTTCCTTTCTGACCGGGAAATATTTCTTTTATTCGTTCGGGAAATACCCGATCAAGCCTTCTCCCGACCAGATGGTTGTCAACGTCTGGCACGGCTCTCCGCTGAAAAAGATCGGCAACTACGAGTCGGATGAGGACCAGAACTTCTTTACGACCGTTCTCGCCGCCTCCGACTTTTTTGTCCCGATCATGCAAAAGGCGTTCTCCTGCCGGAAGGAGCAGGTCGTGGTCTGCGGCCACCCCCGGAACGATGCGATGTTTGCGCCGGGCGATCCGCTTGAAACGCTTGGAATTCCGAAGTACGACCGGCTGATTCTCTGGCTTCCGACCTTTCGCCAGTCCGCCTTCCTCGGCGACAACGATACCGCCGCAAAATCCGGTACCGGGCTTCCGATTCTGGAATCAAAGGAAGAGATGGAAAAGGTCAACGCCGCGTTGAAAGAAAAGAATGCGCTGATGCTGGTCAAAATCCATCCGGCGCAGGATCTGTCGCTGATCGATACCACCGGCTACTCCAATCTCCGCGTCCTGACCAACGATGAGATGCAGCGCTGCGGCTGCGACCTGTATGAGCTTCTTGGCGTTTCGGACGGGCTGATTACCGATTATTCGTCGGTCTATTTCGACTATCTGCTGCTGAACCGCCCGATCGGTTTTACCGTCGATGATATCGAAGAGTACCGGAAGGGGAGAGGGTTTGTCGTGGATGATCCTTATCCGCTGATGCCGGGAATTTTTATCAATACCCCCGATGAATTTCTGACCTTTATCGAAAACCTGCTGGCAGGGAAGGACGAATACGCCGAAAAACGCTGTAAAGTAAATTCCCTTGTCAATAAATACCCCGGAGGAAAGGACGCTGAGCGCTGCCTGCGCTTGGCGGGGATTCTCTCCGGAAGTCAGTTTTAAGCGAATCCAAAAAGGAAGGTACCGCTATGCGTAAAGTTATTACTTATGGAACGTTTGACCTGCTTCATTACGGTCATATCAATCTTCTCCGCCGTGCCAAAGAACTGGGCGATTACCTGATCGTGGCGCTTTCGACCGATGAGTTCAACCGCGGGAAGGGAAAAGAATGCTACTTTTCTTACGAGGAGCGCAAGATGCTGGTCGAATCGATCCGCTATGTCGATCTGGTCATCCCCGAGACCTGTTGGGAGCAGAAGATCGACGACGTAAAGGAGTTTAAGGTCGATACCTTTGTCATGGGCGACGACTGGAAGGGAAAGTTCGATTTCCTCAAGGACTACTGCGAGGTCGTCTATCTTCCCCGCACCCCCGAAATTTCCAGCACCAAGATCAAAAAGGATCTCTTTACCGAAGATCTTGCCGCAAAGAAAGACGGAAAGTGAGGCGCGCCGATGAACCAGAATGAACTTTTCCCCGGAATGGATCCCGGCCCTGAAGGAATCCCGTTCCCCGGTTATGATGGGGACGAATCGGTTTCCGAAAGCGCTCCGGGTATGCCTTTTGGCAGCATGCCCGAAGAGAAAGCACCCGCCGGCCCCTGGGATGAAAACGTGGATATCGACGACCTCTATGACCATAGCCGTATCCCGGTCTCCCGCCCGATTCGGATCCTGACCGGCGTGATCGGAGACGGAAACGGCGGAATGTCCACCTACGCCGTCAATCTCTTTAAGGCGCTTCCCGAATCACTCGTGAGCGTTACCTTCCTCTCGACATCGGAGCACCCTTTCTTTGAAAAGGAGATCAAGGATCACTATGGCCGGATTAAGGTGATCCCTTCCCGCCGCCGCCATCCCTTTGCCCATAAAAAGGCGATCCGAAAGATCATGGAAGAGGAGTCCTTTGACGTCTGCCATATCCACCTTTCGACCGCTTCCAATATCGATCCCATCCGGATCGCGGTCAAAAAAAATATCCCGCTCGTCATCTCCCATATCCATTCTGCCGGTGCGGAAGGGGGAGCGGTTGCCCGTTTCCTTCATAAGCTCGGCGCGCCGAAGCTGTCTAAGCTCCCGATCAAACGGCTCGCCTGTTCGGAAGAAGCCGGAAAGTTCGGCTACGCGGGCGGAGAGTACACCGTTGCCCCCAACGCAATCGACCTGACCCGGTTTTACTGGGACGAGGGGCGGCGCGATCGCTTCAGAAGCTACTACGGCATCCCGGAAAATGCGTTTGTTTTGGGTCATATCGGCCGTTTTGTTCCGGTCAAGAACCAGACCTGTCTGCTTTCTCTTTTGGAAGCGGTGCTGAAAAAGCGCCCGGACGCGGTGCTGCTTCTCTGCGGAGACGGCCCGGAACTGGAGAGCGTCAGGAAAAAAGCGGAGGAGATGGGACTTTCCGAAAAGGTCTTTTTCCCCGGAAATATCGTCAACCCCCAGGACGCCTACTGCGCGATGGACGCATTCCTTCTCCCGTCGCTCTTTGAGGGCTTCCCGCTGACAGCGGTTGAAGCGTATGCTTCGGGACTTCCGGTGCTTTTGAGCGACCATATCACTCGGGAAGCAAAGCTCGGCGACGCGGTTGCCTTTTTCCCATTAGACGGAACGTTTGACACGCTGGCCGATACGGTTCTCGCGATGGAGATTCCGGTGGAAGAACGGGAAAGCCGCGGAAAAGAACTTGCTGTTTTAGGGCTTGACTGGGGAACACAGGCAGAAAAAATGATGGTTCTCTATCAGACTGCCTTACAGAAATGAGAAAGGAACGTGTGGTTAAATCAGTGGAAAAATCGTTTCTTCGGCGGGCGCTGGATACCCTTCTGGATCACAACCTGTACCGGCTTGTGGTACTGGTTATGGTTGTCGTGCGCACCTGTGCATTTTTAAACCCGTTTATCGGCCCTTTTGTTAAATTCACCCTTCTCTGGTCGGCGCTGATCCTGCTCAAAGACCTGTTCACCGAGCGTCTTTTCATGACCAACCGCTTCCGGGGCGTTCTCTATCTCTTTCTGATCGCCTACGGCGTGACGGCACTCGTCAACCGCGACCAGAACTTTGCCCGAAGCCTCGTCATGTGGGCGTATATCATCAGCAATATGCTGGTCATGTACAGCTATGACCTGAAAAAATCTCCCGGTACGGTCAAGCGGGAACTGCTCCGCTTCAACCATACCTTTATGATCGCGACCTTTGCCGGTCAGCTGATCAGCCTCGTCACCTTCTTCCTCGGAATCGCGTTTGCCTACCGGGTCGGAGACGTGGTTTATTACTATGGCGTCTACGACGGACGAATCTGGGGCTTTTACACCAACCCCAACGCCGCGAGCTTCTTTACCGTCATCAACCTGATGCTGACGGTCGTTTCGGTTCTGATCCAGAAGGAATCGCTCGGCCGCGGAAAAAAGATCTTCTACGTTGTCAACAACGTTGTTCAGATGCTGATCCTTTTCCTGTGCAATTCCCGCACGAGTATCTTTACCGTCTGCTTCTATGTAGTCGTTCTAGTCGTTCTGATGAAGCTTCCGGACATCCTCTGGAACAAAGATAAACCCGCCCGCAAAAAGCAGATCGGCCGCACCGCTTTTGTTGCCGTCGTTCTGCCGTTAGCACTTCTCGGAACGCATACCTACGCACTGGATATTCTTCCGAACTTCGTCCTCAAGACCTCTCTTTCCGAAACGCTCAACGAAACGATCGAAGAGGTCACCAATACCTCCTCCACTGCCACCATTACCGCAGGCGATGTCGCACTCGAGCGCGAGGATTTCGGAACCAAGTTTGGCGGCCGGTATTTCCTCTGGCAGTCGGGCATTGAGTTGATTAAAAACAACGCCGCTTTCGGTGTCGGCTGCGATAACGTCCCGACCGAAGCCTACCGCTATGCCGCACGTTATTTTACCGCCTACGGAGACGATGTGTACCTTCCCGGCGTTTCGGGCGGCCTGCATAACCTTTTCTTCCAGATCTCGGCGGCGTCCGGCCTTGTGGGACTGGGCATCTTTGCCCTTTTCGGCGTGCTGGTGATCCAGCGGGTGATCCGCTACTATATCTGGATGATCCGCGAACACCGCTTGAACCCGCTTGCCGTTTCCTGCATCTGCGTGGTGCTGATTATCGTTCTGCGCACCATGACCGATACCGGCATCATCTACGGCATCTATTATCTGGGCGTGGTGTTCTGGACTTACCTTTCCGCTGTCATGTATTTCGCCGACAGCGAGTTCACCGCCGGCCGGAAGCCCTTTGTCGCCATGATCCACGACCGGATTTTCAACCGGGAGAAAGCGGATGCATCTGCTTTCCGCATCGAAAAGAAAAAGAAGGCTGCCCGCGTAAAGAAATCCGCGAAAAAAGCAGCTGTTTGATCAGAAAAAACTTTGGATGTTTCCTCTCAGACGATTGAGGGGAAGCATCCATATTTTACGTTATCAGGAGGTTGAACCTTGGAACCAGAGACCTTAAAGCGCGTGCAGCATACCGTTGAGGAGATCCTGCTTGTGATCGATGCACAGGCCAAAGCCTGCGGCGTGCCCTATTACCTTTTTTACGGGAGCGCGCTGGGCGCGGTGCGTCACCACGGCTTTATCCCGTGGGACGATGACGCGGATATCGTCCTTTTCCGAAAGGATTTTGAAAAACTGAAAAGCTACTGGGCGTCTCACCCGGTGGACGGCTATTTTTATCAGGATACCTCGACCGATCCCGGGTATCATATCAAGATCACCAAGATCCGCAAACGGAACACCGCCTACGCCGAACCGCAGGTCAAAGACTGCGAGATGCACCACGGGATGTTCGTCGATATTTTTGTACTGGACGATTATGTGAAGAACGCCTTCCTGCGCAGGATCGGCGAGTACATCACGATGTTTGACTATAACGCTGAACGTCAGTACCTTCCCGAAAACAAAAAGGCGCGCGCTGTCTACCGGATCACCAACCGCCTGTTCAAAAGCGGAAAGATTTTCCGCTGGTGGTATGGACGCGTGTTCCCGAAACTGAAAAAAGACGAAACGATGTGCTCGGATATCGCCTCCTTCACCAACTCCCACCGCTATGACTTTAAGCGGGAGTGGTTCGGAACGCCCCGTTATGTGGATTACGATGAATTTTCCTTCCCGATCCCGCAGGACGCCGGAGCCTGTCTTACCGTCTGCTACGGCGATTATATGACCCCGCCTCCCAAGGAGCAGCAGGTCAGTGTTCATAAGCTCTGGTACCTCTCATTCAATCATGAGTACCATCCCGGCATGGCGTCCAACGCCGCAGCTCCCGCGGAGGAAAGATAATGTCCAAATCGATCACAGTAAACTCGATTTATAACTTTGTCCTGAAGGTATTCCGGCTGATCGTCCCGATTCTGGTCGGGCCGTATATTCAGCGCCTTTTCGATGTCGAACTCTACGGATGCTTTAACGACGCCTCGACATGGGTCGATCTGGCGCTCGTTTTCGGCGGATTCGGCATCTATACCTATGCGGTGCGCGAGGTTTCCGCCGTCCGTGACGACCGGGAAAAGGTCAGAAATCTCTACGCAAGTCTCTTCTCAATGGGACTCTGCACAAATATCGCCGTCCTGATCTTTTATGCGGCGTTCGTCTTTTTCCGTGTGGACGGAGCGGGACGCGCGATCTATCTGGCGCTCGGCTTTAAGGTGCTCGCCAACGTCTTTATGGTCGAATGGCTCAATGAAGCAGGGGAAAACTACCGCTTTATCACGATCAAAACGATCCTTGTCCGCTTTTCGTACCTCGTCGGCATCTTCGTTTTCATCAAAAAGCCGGACGACGTTCTCAAATATACCCTCTTAGTCGTGCTGACCGATTTTGTCAACAACCTCGTCAGCTTTATCTACGTCACCCGCCGCATCGGCCTTTCCTTCAAGGGCGTTCAGTGGAAAAAGCACCTCATCCCCCTCATCAGCATCCTCATCATCAGCAACGTCAACCTGCTTTATACCTCACTGGATAAGATGATCCTCGGTCAGGTCGCCGATAAGGTGCAGGTCACCATTTATAAGACCCCGCAGGACATCACCTATATGATCGGTCAGCTTCTGGCTTCGATCGTACTGGTCGCCGTTCCCCGTCTGGCTTATTACAGCGGAAACGGACGGATGGATGAATTTATGAAGCTGGTCGATAAAAGCTACCACAGCTTTATGCTGATCGTTTTCCCCGCCTGCACCGGCGTGGCCTGTCTGGCGCCCGAGATCATGTGGATCTACGGCGGCGGAAAATACGATGCTTCGATCCCGGTTTTGATTCTCTTCGCCATCCGGACGACCGAAAGCGCCGTTTATACCATCTGCGCCAACCAGATTCTCTACGTCCTCCATCAGGAAAAGTTCCTTGTTAAGATCCTGTTGGCCTGCGGGCTTTTGAATGCCGGTCTGGATATTCTGCTGGTGCTGGCTGGCCTGTACACCCCCCTGACCGCGATCGCATCGACCTTTATCGCGGAGGTGGTGCTGATGGCGGTGCTCTTCTGGCACATCCGCGTCCGGCTTTCGATTCCTTTCCATTTCCTGAGCCGGGAAAACCTCCGCTATGTTTTGCTGTCGCTGACCTTTGTTCCGATCACCCTCCTGATCCGCCTGATCGGACTGGGCTATATCTGGACAGCCATCCTTTCGGTCATCATCTGCATGGCGGTCTACTTCGGCGTACTGCTTCTGCTGAAAGACCCGATGCTCCGTTTTCTGATGGACAAGGTCTTAGGAAAGCTGAAACGGGGGAAGGGAAATGCCTGATACATCAAAGCTGTTCAAGCGGGTCTACCTCGAGATCGGAAATACCTGCAACCTCCATTGCTCCTTCTGCTCCCCCCGGACGCGCCCGGCGCGGCAGATGACCCTTCCCGAGTTTACCTCGGCGCTTATGCAGCTCCGCCCCTATACCGATTCCCTCTATTTTCACGTCAAAGGCGAACCGCTTTTCCATCCGCTTCTGGAGTCCTTTCTCCGGGAAGCGGACGCGCGCGGCTTTCGCGTCACCATCACGACCAACGGCGTTCTCCTCCCCGAAAAGGGAGAGATCCTGTTGAACGCTCCGGCGCTCCGTCAGGTCAACCTTTCGCTCCACAGCTTTCCCGAACGCACCGGCGTTGATCCCGACCGGTATTTTGACGCCTGCTTTGCCTTTGCAAAAGAAAACTCCCGCCGGGGACGGTATACGACTCTCCGGCTTTGGACGCTCGGAAAGGGGAGAGAGGCGGACGATGGTTCACTTCTGATCCTTTCCCGGATCGAAAAGGCGTTTCCCGGAACCGATGCGCTCGCCGAAAGGCTCCGGGAGCGCTCGGTTGCTCTCGGAAAGGGGATCTTCGTCAGCTTCGATCAGGAATTTTCCTGGCCGCACCTGACCGATCCGTTTATTTCGGATACCGGCTTCTGCCACGGCCTGCGTCAGATGATCGGGGTGCTGGCGGATGGAACGGTCGTGCCCTGCTGTCTGGACGCAGACGGCGCCGCACCGCTCGGAAACCTTTTTGAGATTCCGCTTTCGGAGATCCTTTCGGGTGAACCGTTTTCATCGGCAAGAGCCGCCTTTTATAACCGTCAGGCGACCCTTCCGCTCTGTAAGCACTGCTCCTACCGCACCCGCTTTGACGCGCCCGGAAAGGAGCGCTTATGAGAGGGGAAACGTCCCGCGGCGGCTGCGGACGGACGCTTCTGATCCTTTTGATGGCGGCGGCGATCTTTGTTTGCGGCGTCAAGGTCGGCGCGCATAACCCCGACTTTCTTTCGGATCTCGCCTACGCTGCCGGAAAGAAATTCTCCCATCTTCGGGATTCCCGTCCGGTCGTTGTGATCGACGCGGGGCATGGCGGAGAGGATCCCGGCGCACAGGGGCTGATCGATGAATCGGCCCTCACCGCCGATACAGCACGGGCGCTTTTTGGAATCCTGACCGAGGATGGTCGCTTTCAGGTTTTCTATACCCATACCCCCGGCGAGGGCGCGGCCATTCAGGAACGCTATGCCGCCTCCAACGCCCATTACCCCGATCTTCTGATCTCGATCCACGCCAACTCGGATCCGGCCGGAGAGGGGAGAGGGTTTGAGTGCTACCCGATCCCGCCCGGCCGGAAAGACCATGAGGAAAGCCTCCGCATGGCCGCTCTCACCATCGACGCCTTTACCGAACTGGGCGTACCGATTCGTGGTGAAAACGGCATCCGCTACGCCTATTACGACGCAAATGATGAAAAGTACATTACCGAATCGAGCGATACTTCGGTTCATTCCGATCCCTCCTTCGGACTTCTGGAAAAAAGCCGCTGTCCCACCCTGCTGATGGAACAGTGTTTTGTCACCAATTCTTCCGATGTTGCCCTTCTATCGGGCGGGGAAGGAACGATGCGCGCCGCCAATGCTTACTATAAAGCGATATGCGGCTTTTTTGAGGAAGAACTTTCTTCCGGTTCATGAACCGGTTGCTGAGAAAGGACGATATTATTTATGCCCAATACCCCTAACCGCCGTCCGCCGGTGCGTCCGGTTCGCCGCCGCAGACGCAAATTCCGCCCTCAGTTTTTAGTGCTTGTCTATACCCTTCTGGCGCTCGTGATCCTGATTCCGCTCGCCGTTCATTTCCTTGGCGGCCGGAAGGATGACGCGGGAAGCGGGAAAGACAGTACGTCCTCATCTTCCGTTTCCGATTCAGCGTCCGCTTCGGATTCCTCTGCTTCGGACTCATCCGATTCCGTTCCTTCTGAGGAAAATTCTGACGCTGAAAGCGGCTCTGATGCCGTTTCGGAAGACCCGGCCACTTTGGAACTGGCCGCCGGAAAAGCGGCGATCGAATCGATTGCCGCCCAGATGTCCGCGCTGGAAACAAGCGTTCCCTTCAGCGCGTCTGTCACCGCCGGACACCCGTACCTTGCCGCCGTCAACCGCGCCGCCAATACCGTCACGATCTATGAGGATGACGGGAACGGCAACTATTATAAACCCTACTGCGCAATGATCTGTTCGACCGGCGGGGAGAACACCCCGCGTGGTGTCTGGAATATGCCGACCTCAGATAAATCGCCAGCCCGTCCGATCGTCCGGGCTGAATGGCACCTTCTGGACGGGAACGTTTACGGTCAGTACATCTCCCGCATCACCCCCAACGATGGGATTCTCTTCCATTCGGTTCCGTATTACACCAGCGGTCAGAAGGACAGCCTTGAGTACGACGAGTTCAATAAACTCGGTACGACCGCAAGCGCCGGCTGCGTCCGTCTCTCGGTCATCGATGCCAAGTGGGTCTATGATAACCTCCCGACCGGAACGATGACGGTGATCTACGATGACGCCGAAAACCCCGGCCCGCTCGGGAAACCGGACGGGATCAAGCTCGATACCTCGGACGCTGAAAAGCGGAACTGGGATCCGACCGACCCCGATACTCCTTACGGCGCGGTCGGAAGCAACGCCATCTTCGGTCATTAAACGCACAAAACGCTCTGCTCCTACGTTTTTGTAAGAGCAGAGCGTTTTTGTGTATGGGGTCATTCTTTCTTCAGATGGAGCAGGACTTCTC
>JALEHK010000074.1 GCA_022770625.1 Oscillospiraceae bacterium
AGTACGAAAGGATCAACGATAAATATCAGCATACCAATCAAGAAACCGGCGAAGTCGATAACGAATTGAACATCTCTCAGGGGAAAATCGAGATCGACGGTGCTGAAACGGAGCCGGTCATAGAAAACGCCGATGGAGAAACGACCGATAACAAAGTCAGCATCTCGGGCAACACAACAGCGGTTGATGTGACGGTTGACAACGTAAACGCCAAAGTTGATGACGGCGCGTTTATCACGATCGAAAAGGACGCGAAAGCGGATGTCACGATCAAGGATACGGATATTACGCTCAACGGAAACGGTACGTCCGGCGTAACGGTAGACGCGCGCGCGGATGCGACGCTGACCTTTAACGGTAAGAACAAGATCCATTCGGGTGCGGCCACCAAAGACGGTTATGATAACATTCTCGATGAGATCAACGGCAGCACCAACACCGCAGTCAACATGGAAGGCATTTCGATCGGCGGAAAAGCCGGTGATGATTCCAGTGCGACGAAGGCGGATGTTACGATCACGACCGGTGAGGAAGATTCTTCTCTGACCATCGACGGCGTTGGCGCGGGGGTCGTTGTCCGCCGGGACAGCAATCTTACGATCGACGGAAACGGAGTCGATGACGCGATCGAAGCGTCTAAGGCTCTGGATATCACGATTTCGAACACGCTGAAGGTAAATTCTACGATTTCCGGAAACGGGATCGCAAACTACGGCGACCTGACGGTTACAGATGATGCTGACCTTGAAATCTCCGGTAATAAAAACAGCTCACATGGCGGTCATATTGGCAGAAGTCAGGGAAGCGGTATCACCAACAATGTAAATACCGGCAATACCAATACCGGATCGTTTACTGTTAGTGACGGTGCGAGTGTTGACATTCACGATGTTTCCGGTTATGGCATTTATAATGAAAGCTACCTTGTCGATCGTACAGAGAATATGACGGTAGACGCCGCTTCTGTAAAGATCAACAATGTTGGATTAAGTGGGATTGTGGCGGATCACACGAATCTCACTTTTGAAAACGGTGCAAAAATCGACCTGTCGAATATCGGCTATCAGGGTATTCAGATGGGAACAAATAATGCCGTTAAAAATCCCTACACCAATAGAATGCAGGATTTGATTATCCGCGGAAGAGATACTGTTGTCACTATTGATGTTGCTCCGGAAAATGGAGCGATCAATCTGAACTATGGTAAGGATTTATTCCTTTACGACGGTGCATCAGTAAATGTTAAAAACGGTACGATTGCTATCTATTCAGAAAGCAATGTAATCGTTGAAAATGCGACGCTGGATGCCAGAGAGGTCTATTTCTATTCCAACTGGCCGCAGTCATATGCTCCCGGTAAAATTGAAATTCGCAACAATGCTAAAGTAATCTTGGATCGTGTTTGGGAATACAGAGAAGCAGATTATGGCAAGAGCGAAATCGTAGTCATCGGCGGTACGCTTGACCTTCGGGCGACCGAAGGAAAAGGGCTGACGAAGAACGCTTACGAGAAACTGTACGATAAGGAACTGGATGGGATGGGGCTTTGGCCGACCAACGGCTCTGCCTACGGAAACGAGAAGCTTGTCAACTTCCAGCTGACCCGCGATCAGCTTCACGCGCTGATCCATGCTTATGGCTGGAAAGACGGGAAGGCGGTCGCGTACAGTAAGGATCTGGTGGACGCGCTCGGTGAAAACTATGCGGACTGGTATACGGTCGATCTCAGCAAATACGGCCCGGACGAAAAGCTTTCGGTATGGGTTCCGGCTGTGATCCTTTCCTACTATTATCAGAACGCGCTCCCCGAGGGCAAGACGTTCGAAAACATGACCGACGAAGAATGGACGGCATTTATGCAGAATATTCAGCAAGGTACCGATGTCATCATTCGCGGCGAATCGGTAAATTTTGCGACGCTCGGCAATAAGCCCTCCGCCAATCTGAACCGCAACGGAATCGACTGGGCAACCGGAGAACTGGACGGCAAACGTCAGAACCCGGTGCCCGGATTTGACGGCAATACCGCCGTGATCGCACAGAATACGGCTTCGATCGTCGGGCTGGACACCGTGGTTCCTGGTCCGGTTCCTCCGACGCCTGGCCCCGATCCTGAACCCACTCCTGGCCCTGATCCTACGCCGGACGATCCGACGATCATCGTACCGGATAATCCGACGCCTTTGGTTCCTGTTCCCGATGTTCCGGAAGACGAGACGATCGAGATCCCGGACGAGGAGACGCCTCTGGCTCCTTCGGCTCCGGCGGAAGAGATCATCGACGAGGTTGTTCCGCTTGCATCTGTGCCTAAGACGGGCGTTGCAGGAAAAGCGCTTCCGGCCGGCGTACTTGCGGCGGCGGTTGCGATGCTCCTTCGCAAGAAACGTAAAAATAATCACTAAATAGAGAAAATCCCGCTCATCGGTAACTTCCGGTGAGCGGGATTTTTGCGTTTATTTTGCTTTTCGGTAGGCGGCGGGGGTCATGCCGTGCTCCTGACGGAAGAGCTTATAGAAATAAGAGTCGGAGGAGAAGCCGCATTGCCTGGCGATCTCCGAGATCGAAAGAGGGCTTTCTTTTAACAGCCGCCGCGCTTCGCTCATCCGGGTTTCGAGGATAAAATCGAGGATCGTCCGCCCGGTAGAGGTCTTATAAACTCTTCCCAGATAGCTTGCGGACAGACCGAGCGTATCGGCAAGTGAATCGACCGAGAGGGAAGGATCAGAGAAATGTTTTGCGATCTCGCGGTTGACAGCTTCAGCCAGCTGACTGTTTTTGCCGCCGGTCTGCTGAATGGCGGCGTCACAGATGCTGCGGAAGAAGGAGTAAAACGAACGGTTCAGCTGATCGACCGATTCGTAGAGCGAAAGGTTGATGAAAAAGGGACACGCCTCTTTAAAGGCGGGAAAGTTTGCAGCGGTCTGGTTGCACATACTCGCCAGCCGAAGAACGGTCGTATTCACAACGTAAAGCGGCGCACCGGTGCATTCTTCGATGATCTCCAGATAAAGCGCACAGGCCTTTTCATAGCTGCCGTGCATCAGCGCGTCCGCCAGCGCTTTTTCTTTTTTCTCAGGATAACGGTAATCGGTGATCCGGTTTTTATCCGATCCGATGATGATCGAATGGTCGCCGGTAAAAAGCCGCTGGAACCAGTTTCCTTTTGCACTTTCAAAAAGAGCGGGAAGCGAGGAAAATTCTCCGGGGTCGCTGACGCCGATACTGATCGAAAGAGAAAGGGCGCTTTCGATCATATCGATCATGCGTGCAAAGAGCATTTGCTGCTGCTCCTTAGAAGGAAGCGAACGGCTGGCGCTTAAAATTAGCGCGATTTGTCCGTTTTGCATATCAATTCCTTCTGCCGCAAACATCTCGTCCGCAACCTCACAGGCAATATTGATGACGGCGTAAAGGAGCGCCGAGTGTCCGGCGGCGGATATCTGCTGAATATCGGCGCGGTGGTCGGCACGCAGGTAGGCGGCGATTACCTTACGGTCGGGGAGGATATGAAGTCCGTACTCTTTGATCTTTTCCGAGAGATCCGCTCCGGAGGGAGGAGTATACAGTAAGGTACGGAGGTAGGTGTTTCGGAGGGTAAAGAAGTTTTCCCGTTCGTTGTTCTCCAGACGGGAGATGCTTTCCTTAAATTCATCGATCGGGCGGTAGATGAGACGACTCAAAAACCAGCCTGCGCCCAGCCCTGCCATCAAAAAAATGAACAGGATCAGGACGGTCATATCCCGAACCCGGTCGATGCTTTTGGTAATCAGGCGGTAGGGGATCAGGCGGATATACTGCCAGCCCATGTTGTCCGGAGCGGTATAGGTGAGCAGGCACCGTTCGCCGGTCAGAGAGGACTTAATCAGCATGAACCCGGCTTTCTCACAGTGGATGATGTCCGCGGCTTCCGGAAGAAGCTCGGCAAAATCCGACTGCATCGGGAAACGAGGGGAATCGGAAAAGATACAGCCTTTGTTGTCCATGACAATTGTTTCGCCTTCGCCTTTTCCGTAGCCGATCACGTCGGAAAGCCAGCTCGCCGATACGTTGACCAGAACCGCGCAGTTCAGATTCCCGTCGGTGCCTTTATGGGTTAACCCGTATCCTAAAAAGGTATAGTAACTTTGGGATCCGAACTTTCGCGGGACAGCGCGATAGGCCTGATAATCCAGATATTCATCGACCAGTTGTACAGCCGTCTGGTCGGGGAAAGCTTCTCCGGGAATGATTTGGTTGTTATATCCGTCGATCGCACAGGAGGTATACCAGGTATTCGTTCGTCCATTATAAATGTAAATAGAACTAAGCGACTGGATGATGTACTGGTAACGGGAAAGCTGCTGGATGGCGATCGCTTTTTCGCCCGATGTCGCCTGATTGTGGAGAAGGATCGGGCTAATCGTCGAGTCCTGTTGAATTTGAAAGGTGATCTGCTGAATGGTTTCCACAAGATCGGCAGTCGAAACGGCGGTCTGTTCGAGCTGCTCGAGCGCCTGATCGTAGGCGCGCCGGCGAGAGATCCGTTCAAAAGAGATAAAAAGGGTCATGGCCAGCGACAGCATCAGCACCGTAACGATGGTCAGGAGCATACGAAGATTGTGCAAAAACAGCGGATCAAACCGCATCCGTCGTTCCAGTATATTGGATAAAGGAATTTTCTGCTTTTCAGAACCCGATTTTGTCATCTTGTGCCTCACAAAAGTTGTATAACGTTATCATGAATGAAATTCATGGAATTCAATCGATTGCTCTTATTTTATCATGATTCCATATAAAAATCAATTTCAAAGTGATCTTTTCTTGTATTAAAAATATCTTTTTGCGACTTTGGCATTCTTTTTTCACAATAAAAATGCGGCCCTCACCGGCTCTCGCTATGAAAAAATTGGGTGAAAAGGCGTAAAAGTACAGTTTTGACAAATATTTTCAGGTGTGAGAGGATAGAATCGAGCATGAATCTGCTGAATTTTGAGTTGAAGTTTTACGAAATCAAGTCTAGAATATGAACAACAGCAGCAGAATGACGTTCACAGGAAAACGCCTGAAGAACGTGAAAATCTGTGCAGAATGACAATCAATTATTGAAAGGGGATTTTCTTATGAAACAAGCCGCCGCGACGGCCGCAGGCGTCAAGCCGCGGGTAAAGAAAAAGAAGGGACTGCTTTACGACCTCAGAAAACATTGGATTATGTGGCTGATGCTCGTACCGGTCATCGTTTTCTTCTTTATTTTCAACTATATTCCGATGGCGGGCGTTTATCTGGCGTTTACCAACTTTTCCTTTAAAGGCGGCCTGTTCGGAAGCCCGTGGGTCGGAATGCAGAACTTTAAAACCCTCTGGGATCAGGGAAAGATCGCTTACCTGACAAGAAACACCGTTCTTTATAACATAGCGTTTATCTTCCTCGGAAACTTTTTGCAGATCGCGGCGGCGATCGTCCTCTCGCGTATGACCAATAAGTTTATGAAGAAGAGCTATCAGACGATCATGTTTCTCCCGTATTTTGTATCCTATGTTATTGTACAGGCTTTCTCCTACGCGCTGTTCAACTCCGGCTCCGGCATGGTCACGATGATGATCCGTTCTCTGACCGGAAACACGAACTTCGCTCCTTATTCGACGCCCGGTATCTGGAAGTACATCATCGTTCTGGTTTACCTCTGGAAGCAGATCGGTTACGGCACCGTCGTTTATCTGGCGGCGATCACCTCGATCGGAGACGACTATTATGAAGCGGCGCAGATCGACGGCGCGACTGTCATGCAGCAGATCCGCTACATCACCATCCCGCTGCTTGTTCCGACCTTTATCGTCCTTCTCCTTCTGGCGCTCGGCCAGATCATGAGAGGCCAGTTCGAGCTGTTCTATCAGCTGGTCGGCAACCAGGGTCAGCTTTACGAAGCGACCGACATTCTCGACACCTTCGTTTTCCGTATGCTGCGCGTCAGCTTTGATGTCGGTATCGGTTCCGCTGCCGGTCTTTACCAGTCGCTGGTTGGTTTCTGCCTGATTATGTTCATCAACTGGGCGATCAAGCGCAACCACGAAGAGTACGCGCTGTTCTGAGAGGGGGATATTTATGACAAGAGCAGATACTGCCCCGAAGGCAAAATCAAAAACCAAGATCAAAACCACCCGCGACCAGAAGATTTTCAACTGCATCGCGTATCCGCTTTTAACACTGATCACGCTGTCCTGCCTGATCCCGTTCTGGCTGATCGTCATCACCTCGTTTACCGATAACTCCTATATCGCGGTCAACGGCTATCAGCTGTTCCCGTCCGAACTTTCCGTCGCTGCCTATGAGTACCTTTTTAAGGCGCCGAAACAGATTTTCCGCGCCTACTGCGTAACGATCGGCATTACGGTTGTCGGCACCTTTATCGGACTTACCTGCATGACGATGGCGGGCTATGTCTTAAACCGCAAGGACTTTCCTTATCGCAACCATGTTTCCTTTTATATTTACTTCACGACCCTTTTCTCGGGCGGCATGGTTCCGAGCTACATCCTGATGGTTACCGTTCTCAATCTTCAGAACAGCTACTGGGCGGTCATTCTGGCCGGTCTGATGAGCCCGTTCCTGATTATCCTGATGCGCAACTTTATGAAGTCGATCCCGGACGCGCTGATTGAAGCGGCGACGATCGACGGCGCGAACGATTTCCAGATTTTTGTCAAGATCGTCATTCACCTCGCAGGCCCCGGCATTGCAACCGTCTGCCTGTTCCTCGCGCTGGGTTACTGGAACAACTGGTACACTCCCATGCTCTACCTCACCAAATCGAAGATGTATCCGCTCCAGTACTACCTCTACAACATCCTGACCTCCGCTCAGTCGGCTCAGGAGTCCGGACAGGCGGTTGAAGGCGTACAGTTCCCCGGCGAATCGATCAAGATGGCGATGGCGGTCGTTGCGACCGGTCCGATCCTTCTCCTTTACCCCTATGTTCAGAAGTACTTTGTACGGGGTATCACGATCGGCGCTGTCAAGGGCTGATTCCATTTGTTTATCAGACGGGATTCCGTCCGAACGGCATCCCGTCCACAAATAATACGATATTATTTTATTAACAGGAGGCAACAAAAATGAAAAAGTCTACCAGACTGGCGGCAATTGTCGCGGCAATGGCGGTTACAACCTCGATGGTACTTGCTGGCTGCGGAAACTCTTCCAGCGGTTCGTCCACTGCATCCAAAGACAATAGTTCCGGTTCGACCACAACTTCTGAGTCCGGAGAATCCGGCGGGGAAGTCACCGTCGGAAGAAACGGTGATGTTTGGGTCAACGCCAATGGTGACGAGATCGATATTTCCAAGCACGTTGATTTAACGGTTTATACCATTTTCGGCGGCGGCGGAACCGATACAGATATGGTTAATGACGCGGCCAATAAGCTGAATGAGGAACTGGTTAATGCGACCGTTGATGTTCAGGTCATGAACGACTGGAGGACCCGCTATAATCTGGCGCTTTCTTCCGGCGAAAAGATCGACCTGATCTGGACAGCGATGTGGTATCAGTATCAGCCCTTTGCTTACGACGGCGCATGGTACGATATTACGAATATGGTGGACGAGACTGTTCCCGAACTGCGTGATCTGATCGGCGAAGATTCCTGGAAACAGTGCAGAATCGATGGCAAGGACTACGCAATTCCTTCTATGAATATGGGCAACTCTCAGTGGGGCGTTGCATGGCGCGAAGACCTCCGTAAAGAGATGGGCTGCTCGGAGATCACCGATATGGCGAGCATGGAAGAATATGCACAGGCGATTCTTGAAAACCATCCTGAGATGATCCCGTATTGTGAATCTGCCTCCGGCGGTCTGTTCCATTCGCTCTCTGAAAAATCCCATACCTTTATCGGTCTGGGCAACCCGCAGTTCAGCTACGGCGTCGGCTATGATCCTGCCAAGAAAGAGCTGTATCAGTGGGATACGACCGACTGGTTCCGCGAATACTGCCATACGATGCGTGACTGGATCGTAAAGGGTTACTGCCAGCCTGACATCGGCTCTACGACGGATGACTCTACCAACGGCATTCTGACCGGTAAATACGCCGGTTCCGTCTGCTATACCCCCGGCAATATGCCCCGCCTGATCGACTCGGCAGAAGCTCTTGGCTGGGAAGTTGACTATATGAGCTACGGCGAGATGTATCAGTGGACCTACTGGGATTCTCCCGTTCAGATGTCCTATGCAATTCCTGCTTCCTCTGAGAATCCGGAGAGAACGCTGATGTGGGTTTACAGCATTCTGACCAACGATGAGCTGTATAACATTTATGACTGCGGTATCGAAGGGACACACTATGAACTGGACGATGAAGGACATTATGTTTCTCTGAATGATGCGACGAACCCTGGCTACGTACAGAGCGGTCTTGGTCTGACCAGTTCTCTTTTCAATAAGGACGCGAAACATTATACCAAGTCTTATCAGTGGGTACTGGATTACTATGATGAAGCGATCGAGCCTTATCTGATCGAGAATGTTTTCCAGAACTTCCCCGAGGACTACACCGAATACTCCGATCTCCAGACTGCCAACAACGAAGTTTCTCAGCAGTATAAGTGGCCGGTCATCCGCGGTGCAATGGATAATGTAGATGAAGCGCTTGATGATGCGCTGGCTCGTCAGGACGCCGCCGGCCGTCAGGAAATTATCGCTCACGTCAAAGAACAGTTCGCAGATTACCTTGCAGGTCTTGAATAAAACAACAGCCTGAAAAGGCGCAACCAAAGCGGCGGAATCTCATTTTCGCCGCTTTTTTCAAAAGGAGAGATTCTAATGCAGAATAAATTTTTTTCTACCGATAAACTGTCCGATTCGGTGACCCGGATCCACGGAATGGGTGGGGAACTCTGCTACCTGATCGAAGGAAATGAGCGGGCGCTTCTGATCGACGGTCTGACCGGCGTTGGAAGCCTGAAAGCGTTTGTTCGGGAACTGACCGAGCTTCCGGTCATGATGGCTGCAACCCACGGACATATCGACCACGTCGGCGCGGCATGGGAATACGGTGAAGTGTTCATCAACCCGGACGATATCGCGCTGATGTATACTCCTCATCACTCGGAGCCGGCAGGGCGGCTCGGCTTTGCCTCTGCTCCGAGCTTTACCGGAGAACCGAAGCGGACGGTTCCGACCCTTGCCGACGTTCCTGCGCCGCGGCCTGTCAAGACCTATCCGATCTACGAAGGCGATATTTTTGATCTTGGTGGGATCCAAATCGAAGTCATTCAGGTCCCCGGCCATACTCAGGGCACGGTCGTTTTCCTTGACCGCGCGGCAAGAGTCGTTTACTCGGGCGACGCCTGCAATGCGAACACGCTGCTCTGCCTGCCCGGCTCGACGACCATCGAAGAGTATAAAGAGAGCCTTCTTCATTTCAAGACTTTCCAGAAAGACTTTGACGTGATGTACGGCGGACACGGCGCGGCGGCCGTTCCGAATACGATTATTGACGATGGTATTGCCATGTGCGAACGGATTCTTGCCGGAACGGATGAGTCGGTCGAAACCCCTGCAATTGACGGCGGAACCGCTTTTCTTGGTTCGGCGAGGGGAACAAACTACTTTCCGGTCTGTGGAGGTCTCTGCAACATCATGTACGCGAAGGATATGATCCATAAACGTCCGCACCCGGTCATCAAGGACGCGCCCAATCTTTACCGCTGAGGAGGAAAACCTATGCAGAACAAATTCTTTTCGGCAGAAAAGATCTATCCGAACGTGACCCGGATCGCCGGGATGGGCGGAGAGCTTTGCTATCTGGTTGAGGGGAGTGAGCGGGCGCTTCTGATCGACGGGCTTTCGGGTGTCGGAAGCCTGAAAGCTTTTGTCCGCGAGCTGACCGAACTTCCGGTCACACTGGTTATCACCCACGGCCACGTTGACCATGCTCCCGCGATCTACGAATACGGAGAAGGGTACATCCATCCGGACGATATCGCGCTGATGTATTCGCCTCTCCATTCCTCCGAAGAGCGGCGGCTTGGCTTCGCGCTTTCGGGCAAAAGAATGGGTGCGCTGCGCACTGAACCGACGATCGAAGATGTGATCCCGGCCTGCCCGGTCAAGACCTATCCGGTTTACGATGGAGACATCTTTGATCTCGGCGGAACGAGCCTTGAGGTCGTTCACGTTCCGGGACATACCTACGGTTCGATCGCACTGGTTGACAAGGATAACCGTGCCTGCTATACCGGCGACTGCTGCAACGTCAACACCCTTCTCTTCCTTCCCGGCTCCACGACCATTGAGGAATATAAGGAAAGCCTGCTCCACTTCAAAGAGCACCAGAAGGATTTTGACGTATGCTGGGGCGGTCACGGCCTCGGAAGCGTTCCGAATACCGTGATCGATGAAGGAATCGAGCTTTGCGGCGAGATCCTTGCCCGGACGGATGACGCGGTTGCGACTGATTATACCGGACGTCCCTGCGTCTACGCTAAGAAAAAGAACGAGCGCTTCCAGAGACTGGACGGCGGCGTCATGAACATCGCCTATTCGACCGAGATGCTTCATAAGCGTCCGCACCCGGTCATTAAGAGCGAACCCAATCTTTATAAATAACCGGTGAAAAGCTGTCTCAGACAGCCGGCTGCCCGTGGCGATGCTGCTGCGGGCGGCCTTTTTGTTTATTTTATGAATGGAGAATGTGAAAACGCAAATTTATTGTTACATTTGTATGAAAGTCCTTGACGATGAAAAAGCGTGCGATTAAAATAGAGAAATAGAAGGGGATTCCTTCCTAAAGTATGCTCACACTACGCCGAAATAAGATCTTCCGGCAGAAAGGATGACAGACAGATGGAACGACTGATCGGTATTGATCTTGGAACAACAAACTCCTGCGTAGCGGTTATGGACGGCGGCGTATGCACCGTGATCCCGACCGAGACCGGCCAGCGCACTACGCCGTCTGTTGTCACTTTTATGCCGGATGGACGGAGACTGGTCGGCGAACCTGCTCTGCGTCAGGCGGCGATGAATCCTTCGCGGACGATCTATTCGATCAAGCGGGAGATGGGAAGTGCGGCTCGGGTTCGGATCGATGGACACAGCTATTCTCCGCAGGAAATATCGGCGATCATTCTGCGGAAGCTGAAAGAGGATGCCGAACGGTTTCTGGGAGAGCCGGTGACCGACGCGGTCATTACGGTTCCCGCCTACTTTACCGATGCTCAGCGTCAGGCGACCCGGGACGCCGGGGTGATCGCGGGACTGAACGTCCGGAGGATCATCAACGAGCCGACCGCTGCGGCATTAAGCTACGGGGTGGATAAAGAACTGCCTTCCCGGATCATGATCTATGACCTCGGCGGCGGAACATTTGACGTTTCGGTACTGGACATCCGTGACGGAGTGATCGAAGTTCTGGCGACCGCGGGCAACAACCGTCTCGGCGGCGATGATTTCGATAAGCTGTTGGCGGAACTTCTGCTCAAACGGATCCGGGCGGAATACGGCGTGGATCTTTCCCGCGATCCTTCGGCCTACAGCCGGATATGCAGCGAAGCGGAAAAAGCGAAGGTCGCGCTTTCAAGCCTTACGAGCGTTCATATCTCAATCCCGTTTCTGATCCAGACGGACGGAAAAAGCCTTCATTTTGAGACGGACGTGACCCGCGAGGATTTTGAATCGCTGATCCGGCCGCTGATTGATGCGACACTGGCGCCGGTGCGGCAGGTTCTCGCGGACTCTCATCTGACGCCGGAGGAGATCGGAAAGGTGCTGTTGGTCGGCGGCTCGACCCGGATCCCGGCTGTGCGCCGGACGGTGCGGATGATGATGGGGCAGGAACCCTTTGTGGGACTTAACCCCGATGAGAGTGTCGCAAAAGGCGCGGCGCTGGAAGCGGGTGTTTTAGACGGAGAGGTTCAGGGTCTGCTGCTTTTGGACGTCACCCCGCTGACCCTTGGGATCGAGACGATGGGCGGTGTCTTTTCGCCGATCATTGCCCGCAACACGACCATTCCGGTGAAAAAGAGCGCGGTTTATACGACGGCCTCCAATTTCCAGTCTTCGGTCGAGATCAAGGTCTTTCAGGGCGAGCGGCAGATGACCAGAGGAAATAAACTGCTTGGGAATTTCCGCTTGAGTGGGATCAAGCGTGCACTGCGCGGCGTTCCGCAGATCGAAGTCACCTTTGAGATCGACGCGAGCGGAATCGTTCATGTCTCCGCACGCGATCTGGCGACCGGAAAAGAACAGGCAATCGTGATCACTGCCTCCGGCAATCTTTCCCGCGGCGAGATCGAGCGGGCGATTGCCGATGCGCAGGTCTATGCGCGGGAGGACGCGGCTCGAAAGAAAACGGCGGCCGTTCGGGATTCTGCGGAGGCCATTCTCGGCCGTGCGTCCATCCTCAGCCGAAAACAGCTTTCCCGTGATCAGCGCAGGCTTCTTGAAGAAGGGGAGCGGCGCCTGCGGAAAGCCCTTCGCGGAAAGGATACCGAACGGATCGAATCAAATCTCCTGAAACTGGAAGCGGCGCTGCAAACCGTTTCGGCTGGGGAGGAGACGGCTTCAAAGTAAGCGGCTGTTTTTTCGTCGGACGTATCTTATTTTCCGGCCATATGCTTTCCGATGATCCCGATGCCCACCAGTATTTCCGCTACGGAAAGCCCCATCAGAATACCTGAGAAAAAGTCCTGCACATTGGTTCCTCCGACCGTTCCCGATAGGGCGCTGCAAGCAATGCCGAGAACAATGAGGATCACGCCATAGGACAGGTTTTTCTGCCGCTCCAGCTCCTGCGTGCGGCGCAGCAGATCGAGGATCTGCGTGTTCTCATGGCTCTTCTCTTCCGCTGCGTCTTTACCATCCATCAGCTCCGCAAGTGTTACTCCGAGCAGATCGCAGAGTTTCTGGATGATGCTGTAATCCGGCATACATTTCCCGTTTTCCCATTTGGAAACAGTTTTGTTGGATACGCCGAGTTGCCCGGCAAGCTGCTCCTGCGTTAAGTTTTTTTCGCGGCGCTTGCGTGCGATGTAGAGGCCGATGGATGACTGGTTCATATAGAGTCCCTCCTGTTGAAATGTTGACTCAAGTATAGCATAAAACCGTCGGTGAGAACATCCCTCGTCGGTAGAATTTGAGGGGAAACGCATATTTCCCCTGTTCAGTATAAGGAAAAATGGTAACGGCGCGGTCCGTGCCCTGTAAAATCTGTAAAAAATTCCCGGGAGCCACGAAATGTGAACTGCCCGGGAATTTTTATGCTTGTCAGATTTCCATCTGCCGTCCGAGAAAAGAGGCGGCGGCCTGTGCGAGTTTTGCCTGCACCTCGGTCACCGGCTCGTCGCCCAGAAGAAGAACGCTTCCGGTCACATCTCCGTCGGCAATCACCGGGATCGCGGCACAGGCTCCCTGTTCCAGCCCTTCTGCCGGGGAGAAGCGCGGCGCAGAAGGCTCTTCCTTAAAATAGCTTTTTCTGGAAAGCTCGAGCTTTTCAAGCTGCGGCGTGATCCGCCGGGCGAGATAGTCTTTTTTGGAGACGCCCGCTGCGGCAACGACCTGCTCTCGGTCGCAGACCACCGCCGGAAGCCCGGAGATCCGGTAAAGAATATCGGCATACTCTCCGGCACATCCCGACAGTTCGCCGATCGGAGAGTATTTCCGAAAAACCACCTCTCCGCCTGGCGACGTATAGATCTCCAACGGGTCGCCCTCGCGGATCCTCATGGTTCTCCGGATCTCTTTCGGAATAACGATCCGCCCAAGTTCATCGATCCTTCGTACAATTCCGGTAGCTTTCATATCGATCTCCTTTTCTGACGTTTTGCGGTACAGCCTGCTTCGATGACAGTATCTGCAAGAAATGAGAATATATGTAAGGGGTAAAATATAGTAGGGACTTTTCATTGGCTGTAACAACGTTAGAATAAATCACCTTTGCGCAGTCCTCATCATTCTGAGAACTGCGCAGTTTCTTTAACTTTCCCAAACCCACCGGATACAGTGCATAACCGCCGCGTCCGTGCTCCGTTTTCCTCCTGCCCATCAAAAATTCCGCCGCTGACTCTTGAAAAGCAGGGGCAAATGCTGTATTCTATTGATAAGAGTACAGCTTTGGAAGGGGTCTTTATCGATGAAACCGCTGATGATCGGGATCGCCGGGGGAACAGGTTCGGGAAAATCCACCTTCACCGACCGGCTGAAAGAGATGTTCGGAGAAGATATCGCCGTTTTGTACCATGATAACTATTATCGCTCAAATGACGGTGTGCCGATGGAAAAACGCCGGGAGATCAACTACGATCATCCCGATTCGCTGGAGACCGAGCTTCTGGTCGAGCATCTGATCAAGCTCCGCTCCGGAACGGCAGTCATGTCTCCGGTTTATGATTTTTCTCAGCATAACCGCACCACGGAGACGATTCGGGTCGAGCCGAAAAAGATTATTATCGTAGAAGGAATCCTTGTACTGGCGGATCAACGTCTGCGGGATCTTTTTGACATCCGGATCTTTGTCGAAGCGGACGCGGATGAACGGATTCTCCGCCGGGCAATGCGCGACTTAAAGGAGCGGGGAAGGGATATCGAGGATATTATGCGCCAGTATCTCGCGACCGTGAAGCCGATGCATTATATGTTTGTTGAACCGTCCAAGGCAAAGGCGGATTTTGTCATCAACGGCGGCATGAATCCGGTCTCACTCGATATCGTCGCGGCCAAGATCCGCGAACGGCTGGCTTTGGAAGAAAATTGACCCTGTTTCGTATCAAGAAAGAAGTGTATTTATATGGAAAAAGTTTCGATCGGCGATTTTGTAAAAATTCGTAAGCTCTCTTCGCTCACCCTTTCTCCCTCCGGGAAAAAGGCGGCTTTCTGCGTGACCTCAGGGGACGTGGGGGAAAACCGTTACCGTACCGACATCTGGGTCTGGGATGAAGGACATACCCCTTCGCTCTACCGCCTGACAGCAGGAGAGGATGGAAAAGCGCCGGTGTTCCTTGACGAGGACACGGTTCTTTTCCCCGGCGACCGGAAAAACCGCTATCCCGCCGAAAACGGCGTCTCCAGGACCGTTTTGAATCGGATCGCGCTCTCTGGCGGCGAAGCGGAGGAGCTTTTTGTCCTTCCATTTCCCGCTTCCGATTTGACGCCGGTTGGGGAGGGGCTGTACCTTGCTTCCGGCCTGCGCGATCTCTCCCTTCCCGACCTATCGGGAATGTCCGGTGAGGAAAAATCCGCTGCGCTTAAAGCGCTTGAAGAGGAAAAAGACTACGAGATATTTGATGAACTGCCCTTCTGGATCAACGGCCGCGGCGTCACCAATAAAAAGCGTCACGGGCTTTTCCTCTGCGATACGCTGTCGGGGAAGGAGACGCTGTTGACCGATAACTACTTTGACCTGCACGGCTTCTCGGTCAACGACGCGCATACCCGTGTCGTTTACTGGGGCGTCGAATTTACCTCTTTGAACACCCAGAAATCCCGGATGTTTATCCGCACTCTTCCCGATGGAGAGCCGGTCGAGGTGGCCTTGAACGGACGCTACCGGGTGGATCAGGCGGTCTTTGCCGGGGAGCAGGTCGTTTTCCTCGCGGCGACCGGTGAAAAATATGGTTCGAGTGAAAACCCGGCGTTTTACCTTTGCGGAGCGGACGGGATCTTTACGCTCCTTTCCGACTGTGACCCGAGCCTTGGCGCGGTCGGCAGCGACATCGCCGGCGGCGGGAACAGCTTCTGGGGAGACGAGACGGGCGTTTATTTTGTCCAGACGATCGGCTATCATTCGGTCTACCGTCATCTGTCGCTGGCTGGAATGCTGGAAACACTGGCGGATGATGTGAGTATCGTAAGCTGTGCGCGCGGAAAAGCTCCGATCTTCCTGATCGGCATGGAAAAGGACGCTCCGCAGGAACTGTACCTGAAAGAAAACAACCGTGTGCGCAGGATTTCTTCCTTTAATACCGGCTATCTGGAGACTCATGAGATCGCCCACACCGAACATTTCTCCTTTATTGACAAGGATGGGGTCGAGATCGACGGCTGGGTGCTCTTCCCGGGAGATTTTGATGCAACGAAACGCTATCCCGCGATTTTTGATGTGCACGGCGGGCCGCAGACCGCTTACGGCGAAGGCTTCTTCCATGAGATGCAGTACTGGGCGGGACTGGGCTACATCGTTTTCTTCTGCAACCCCCGCGGAAGCAGCGGAAAGGGCGGCGCGTTTGCCGATATTTACGGCGACAATTACGGCGTGCGGGACTATAACGACCTGATGGAATTTACCGACCACGTTCTTGCGCGGGTGCCGCAGATCGATCCCGCGCGGGTTGCGATGACCGGCGGAAGCTACGGCGGCTTTATGGCCAACTGGATCATCGGCCACACCGACCGTTTCGCGGCGGTCGCTTCTCAGAGAAGCATTTCCAACTATATCAGCAAGTGCCTGACGACCGACATCGGCTATTACCATAACCTCTCGGCGATTCAGGCCGACCCCTGGAACAGCCCCGAAAAAATGTGGGCGCATTCTCCGCTGGCCTATGCCGATAAGGTCAAGACCCCGACCCTGTTTATCCAGTCGGACGAGGACTATCGCTGCTGGATGGGAGACGCGGTTCAGATGCTCCAGGCGCTTCTGATGCACGGCGTACCGGCGCGGATGTGCCTCTTCCATGGCGAAAACCACGAGCTTTCCCGCTCCGGAAAGCCCAAACATCGTGTCCGCCGTCTGAAAGAAATCACCGAGTGGTTTGACCATTATCTCCACAGATGCGACTGATCCGTGAGACGGCCGCCCTTTCGGAGATGACCCTCCGTCTCGGGATCAGCGGCTGCTTTACCTTCTGGGAGGATTACCGCCGGGAGTATATCGCTTTTTCCGGCGGGGAAACGGTGCTCAGAGCCGGGGAGATGCCGGCGGGATTTTTCTTTCTGCTGAGCGGGCGGATGCGCATTTATTCGCTGAGCGAATCGGGCGCTCTCCGCCAGATCGCGCTTGCGGATTCGGGACGGGAAGTCCCCGCCCGGGGCGGTTCGCGGTATGGAACAGCGGTGCTGGGAGACGTCGAATTCATGCGCCGTGAACCCGCCCCGAACCACGTCGAGTCGGTCGGCGATACCGTTTTTCTCCGGGTGGCATACGATTTTGAAAAGATGGAGGGGGATCTTCTCCTTTATAAGTTCCTCGCGCACTCGATGGAGTGGAAGATGTCCTCGGCGTCCAGCGATGTTTACGCCGCCCGAAAGCCGCTGCGGGCGCGTTTTTCCGACTATCTTCGAGCGGCGACAGACGGCGGCGTTTTTCGCGGGAGCTACCTCGAAGCGGCGCAGTGTCTTGGGTGCAGCTACCGCCAGCTGATGCGGGTGGTGTCGGAAATGTACCGGACAGGGGAACTGGCAAAGCAAAAGGGAGCAATTCTCTTTTTCCCGAAAGAAAAATAGTGAAGCAAAGGAGAACGCTTATGCCTGACATCATCCGAAAACATCTCGTCCTCTCCGGCGCGGTTCAGGGCGTCGGCCTCCGCTACCGGACGCATTATCTCGGCGAGTCGCTGGGGCTTTCCGGCTGGGTGAGAAATCTCCCGGATGGGGAAGTCGAGATGGAACTGGAGGGAGAGGAGGAGAAAATCGACCTTCTTCTTCAGCAGCTTCAGCAAAGCCCCTACATCAACATCACCTTCCTTTCCGCGAAAACCGTTCCGCTTTCCGGCGGATATGGGATCGAAATCCTTGACTGACATCCGTCATTTCTGTAAAAAGAGCGGTTGAATATCATAGTCCGTTGACAAAATCCGCATTTTTCTGTAAACTATACTTAGGTATATCCCAACACATATCCAGATGATCGGAGATGGAATTTGATGAATAAACGATTGACAGCATGGATCCTTGCGATGCTTACGGCGGCGGGAATGACGGCCGCTCCGGTAAGCGCAGCCTGGGTCAAGGAAAACACCCCATCCGGGGGGGCTACTTGGCGCTATAATAACGATGAAACCGGCGCGCCCCTTACCGATTGGCAGAAAATCGACGGCACATGGTATCATTTTTCCGAAAACGGAACGATGGACACCGGCTGGCTCAAAGATGGTGGTAACTGGTACTTCCTGCGCGAAAGCGGCGCAATGAAGACCGGCTGGCTGAAAAACGGCGGCAGCTGGTACTTCCTGCGCGGCAATGGTGCCATGAAAACCGGCTGGCTCAAAAACGGCGGAAAGTGGTACTATTTTGACGCAAGCGGAAAAATGCTGACCGGTCTCACCGAAATGAACGGCAAAAACTACTTCTTTAATGACCTTCCCGATACCGGCTGGATGCTGACCGGCTTTGTCGAGAGGGAAGAGGGGACGCGCTACTTTGAGCCTGCGGACGAGTCGGGAGAAATGGCGACCGGCTGGAAAGAAATCGATGAAAAAACCTATTACTTTGATGAAAACGGCCTGATGGTGACCGGAAAGGTGAAGATCGACGGAAAGACCTACCGCTTTGGTACGGACGGCGCGCTGATCGAGCGCACGGTAAACCCCGTCTTTACCCCCGACCATGTCGAGACCCCCGCCGTGAAGGAAACGATGTACCTGACCGAAGGAACGACTCTGATCGGAATCATTCCCGGCGATAACTTTGACGGCACGCTCACCGTCCCCTCCGGCATCACCACGATCGGAAACGGCTCTCCCTTAACCGGCCTTGACCGCGTGACAAGCGTAGTCCTTTCCGACAGCGTGACCGAGATTCTGGCGAGCGCCTTTGAAGGAAAAGAATCCCTTCTGGACAGCGTAACGGGCGACTTCGAGTACTACGAATCCGCCTGCAACACCCCCGGCCACTCTTCCTCCGCCCA
>JALEHK010000075.1 GCA_022770625.1 Oscillospiraceae bacterium
CACGATCGAATAGCCGTCCACCGCGTCAAAGGTCTTTTCGTAGGTCGTCGGGAGGGTATCGCCCAGCGAGTCCTTGGCGGTGATGACCCGCCCGTCGGTTCCAGAGAGGATGTCATTATACTGCGCTTCCAATCCGTAGACGCCGGTATTATTGGCGTTGCAGAAGCCGATCACACTCGAAGCAAGGGTCGAATAGGGATAGTAGCGCTTGGTCGAAACCTCGGTCGTAACGCCGACATAGCCGTATTCCTTCAGCATCTCCTGAAGCGTCGTGACCGTCGTTTTATCGACACGGTCGGCGACCTTGCGGTAATTGCGGTTGGTATAGCTCATCTGCTCAAGGATATAGTCGGGATCCTTTCCGAGCACATCCGCCAGACGCTGTGCGAAATTCTTCCGGTAGGCGTCCTTATCGACGGGAATGTCGCCCGCTTCCGTCTTTTCGGTATCGGGAATATTGTCCTCGATCGTCTTGGGGTCGATAATGATGTTCCATGCGGTCGCGCTTTGCGCCAGCACGTTCATGTTTGTGTCGTAAATGGTTCCGCGGGCGGCGGAAATGGTCGTATCGGAGAGCTGCTGGCGGGCGGCACGCCCTTCCATCTCTTCTCCCCGGACGATCGACCAGTTAAAAAGATTGTACAAGACCCAGACCAGAACGATCAGCATGACCGGGCAGACGACAAAGATCAGCCGCTGCATGGTGGTCATCCGGTCGATATTTTTCAGTGGATTACGCATGGGACACTCCTTTATGGATGGGGTAAAGGCAGGATGGGAGGCCGGTAAATATAGACAGGATGAAAAACATCTGTAAACATTTACGAAAACCGCCCATATATGAACAGAAGGTCAAGATAAACCATCTCAACCTCCTACTATTCTCTATTCAATTAGACGTTTCTATATGCATCAAAAGTCGATCCCGAGTCCTGCGAAAAAGTCCGACAGGATATCCAGAAGGGACTCGCTTTTGGTCGAGGTCTGGATCTTATTTTCCTGAGCGACCTTTAAGTAGGTGACCTGGGAGTTGTCCGGCTTGACCATACCAAGCTCTTCGGTGGCGATCTCTTCGACCTGAGAAAGGGACATCTGACCGTCCAGTTCCGCCTCCATCCGTACTTTTTCGCTGTTCAGTTCTTCAAGCTGAGCGGTTGCCGTGTTGATATCAACGTTAAGCTGTGCGATCTTGACCCGTCCGTAAAGGGACGCGAAAACGACCGAGAGCAGGACAAGCGCCGTTGCAAGAATCCGTGCGGGATGAACCACCCGCTCGCGCCGGGGAAGGCGTTCAATCGAAGGTGCGGCGGAAGAAGCCTCGAACTGTTTAAAATTATAGTCCTTCTTCGCTGCCAGATTGGTCTGCATCAGAGCATTACTCCTTTGGGAATTTTATTGATTCATTGCGGGCATGGATCTTTTCAAGGATCCGCAGTTTGGCGCTGGCAGAGCGGTGATTCTCGGCCAGTTCCTTTTCGCCCGGAAGGATCGGTTTTTTATTGATGAGCTTGGCTGCGGGCGTCCGTCCGCAGACACATACCGGAAACTCCGGCGGGCAGATACAACCCTTGGCCAGAGCGGCAAACTTCTGCTTCACCATCCGGTCTTCCAGTGAATGGAAGGTGATGATGACCAGCCGTCCGCCGGGGGAAAGGCAGTCAAACGCTTCGTCGATCCCCTGAGACAGGGCGTCCAGTTCGGAATTTACGGCGATGCGCAGCGCCTGAAAGGTGCGCTTACAAGGGTTTTTATCCCGTCTGGCCGCCGCAGGCATCGAAGACTTGACGATCTCTGCCAGTTGCAGAGTCGTTTCGACGGGGGATTTCTCTCTTGCGCGGACGATATTTCTTGCGATCGAACGGGAATAGCGTTCTTCACCGTATTCCCAGAGGATACGGGCGATCTCGCTTTCCGGCGCGCTCGCCAGAAGCTCGGCCGCCGTCATTCCCGACTGGGACATCCGCATATCGAGCGGCGCGTCCTCCCGATAGGAAAAGCCGCGCGCGGGGTTATCCAGCTGCCATGAAGAGACGCCCAGATCGAGCAGTACGCCGTCGACCGGAAGTGCGTCTTCTTTTTCCAAGACCGGTTTCATATCACGGAAATTGGTTTTGATGACGGTTGCCTGCGGATAGGGAGCCAGCCGCTCGGTCGCAACCGCAACCGCGTCCGGATCCTGATCCAGTGCATAAAGTCTGCCGGTGGTGAGACGCTTCGCAATCTCACGGCTGTGACCGGCTCCGCCCGCCGTACCGTCCACATAACGTCCGTCGGGGCGAATCGCAAGACCGTCCAGGCATTCCTGAAGCAGTACGCTGAAATGGGTAAACTCCAAAAATGACCCCTCCAAAGCTCACGATCTTTCATGAGAAGAGGGTACATTGATTCCTGCAAATGTGCGCACTCATCCCACTCATAGAAATATTATACCGTCTTTGCACAGATTTTGCAACTCTTTTTTTCTATGAACGGCACAAAACTTTTACTTTAAAAGCAGTCCGGAACCGGCTCTTCCTATGACCCGGGCTGTGTACGGCAGGCTTCGCGGTACTGCTCCAGAAAAGCGGAAACGTCGTCAAGCGAGAGGTTTCCGACCAACAGGCAGGTATGTTTTTCCGAGCGGAGCCAGATATACAGGTCGGCACAGTGATTGTGTTTCTGGAAGATATTCTGGGTAACGGTGAGCTTATCGATCTTATCCGCCCGGCAGACAACGGTCAGCACCCGGTAGCCGGAAACGGCGCGGAAGGTAAAGATATTCTCCCTCAGTCCGATCCCGGTATGGAAAAAGGAAAGCACACGTACCAGCAGCCACCAGACCGACGGGATCAGCAGCATGATTCCTAAAAAGATCACCAGTTCCCGCAGGCTCGGCAGCCAGCGGTAGGCTGTCCGCCAGATAAAGAGCACCGCCGCGCAGGCTAAAAGCGGCGGCCAGACGATCCGCCAGAGCGTCCGCAGAGGCGGTTTCCAGCGGTTTTCCGCCGGACGGAGTTCGGGAAGGATCAGGCTTAGACTCCGCCTGAGATCCTCTCTTCCGACCGCCGGAAGAAGAACCGACTGCTCGTTTTTTTCCTTTCCGTAGCCGGTGCAGCCGACCATTCCGGCGTAGTAGCCGAAAAGCTTGGTCAGAAGGCTCTGGCGCAGGCGGAGAAAGTTGACCTTATCGATCGAAAGGGTGTATTCCCGGCGGGTCACGATCCCGCAGTGAATATCCAGTTCCCCGCCCCGGCGGATGGCCTGAAAGCCGAGGTGGCGGATCAGGGTCACGATAAAGTCGATCAGCCAGCCGCCCAGAAAAATACCCGCAATGACTGCCGCGACCGGCGGAAGCCATGAGGCCGCCAGACGCATGATATGGGTCAGCGAGGTAATCAGCCGATCCTCCGCCTCTTCTCCCAGAATTTTTCCGCTCTGGGAGATAAAGGTGGCGGCGAAGATGGCGCCGGTCAGTGAGTCGGAGGTGATAAAAGAAAGGATCGCGATATACCATCCCCGCGGCTCATACCGCCGCACGATCGGTTCTTCCACGCCTTTCCCGGAAGGGCGGATGACCGCAGACAGCTTTTGCTCCAGCATTTCGGCATCCTTTTTCCAGAGGATGACCTTCAGATCCGAAGCAGTATTATAGCCCGCGTCCGTCTCCACCCGCATCCGCACCGCGCGGAAGGGTTTAAGGTACCAGGTATGCTCTACCGTAAGGGAGGAGATATTGGAAAAAGGGATGAACTGACACCGGCGGACTAAAAGGCCGGAGCGGTGCTCAAGCCGGCGCTCATCCGGAAAGAGGCGGACAAAGTACCATTGCAGATAGCCGAAAAAAATGATTGCCGCAAGGGTCAGCGCATCCATCCACACGCCCGAAAGCCATGTATAAAAATCATCAAAAAAGAGGGTCAGCGAACGCAGCAGCGGCAGCAGCAAAAGGACGATATACTGTTTGAAGCCGTCCACGATCGCCGCCGGATGCTGACGAATAAAATCATTCTTTTTCATCATTTTCCCCTGTTTCGGAGGCTTCCTGCACATGAGGACAGTCCCTTTCGGAAAGCGTCTCCAGAAGGAACTGTGCGTCGTCCGGATAGAGAAGCGGAAGGAGGATGCTCCCGCCCATCGCGGAAACAAGAAGGCTGCACGTCCGGCGGATAAACGGGATGGGCAGCCGGATCTCGGTCACCATCATCACCGCATCCAGACGGATCCGCGAACAGGTCTCGTACAGGAGCCCGCACCGGTATTCGATATACTCGTCCGTCAGCCGGTAGCGGCAGCTGTCGCGGTAACGGGAAAAGTAAAGAAGAGAGACGCCGAACAAAAAGGTGCTGATCCCCAAAAGCCAGCGTCTGGAAGCGGTGAACGGTTCGCTGAAAAAGATGATCAGCGCGATCACGCCCGCCCAGACGGCCAGTGCCGCCAGAGAAAGCAGAAGCTGAATCCAGCGGGAAACCGTTCCTTCACGCAGCAGCCGCATCCGTTTTTCCTCCTTTACCGTTTTCTTTTATTATACCAGATGGACGGGGGCTGTGCAAGGCGGGCAAAAAGAGAGAATATGTTTTTTACGGGAAGTAAAAAGTATGGGCAGAGAAAAACTCCCGGGATCCCAAAAGGATCCCGGGAGCGTAAGAAAGAGTTTTCCACAGGGGGTGTGTGCAGACGGTGGAAAAGGTCAAAAAAGAGCCGCTTCCAGAAGAGCGCGGGTATAGGGATGAACCGCCTTTCCGCTCAGAAGCGCTTCGGCGGAAAGCCGCTCAACGATCTCGCCGTCATGCATCACAAGGAGATGGGAAGCGATTTTTGCGGCCAGGGAAAGGTCGTGGGTGATAAAAAGCATCGACATCTTTTCCTCGCGGACAAGCCCGCACAGAAGGGAAACGACTTCGGCTTGTGTCAGGGTATCAAGGGCGCTCGTCGGCTCATCACAGAGAAGAAGAGAGGGCGAAAGCGCCAGAGAGCGCGCGATCACCACCCGCTGAAGTTCGCCGCCCGAAAGCTGGTTCGGGAAGCGGTCGAGAAAACTCCTATCCAGACCGACGCGTGAAAGAAGCGCTTCGCTTTTTTTCAGCGCTTCCGCCTTCCCGCAGAGGGAAAAGCAGAGAAAGGGCTCGCAAAGAAAGGTCCCGATCGTCATCCGGGGGCTGATGGCGGCACGGGGATCCTGAAGGATCAGCTGCATCTTTTTCCGCAGTTCCCGCCACCTGCGCTCGGGGAGACGGTGCTCTTCCGAAGTGATCCGCTCCCCGTCCAAAAAAATCGCTCCCCCGCTCACCGGCGTCATTCCGGAGATCATCCGGGCAAGGGTGCTTTTCCCGCAGCCGGACTGACCGACCAGCGCCAGGATCTCACCCTTTTGGATCGAAAAGCTGACGCCCTTGACCGCCGGGAACAGGACGCCGTCCTTATCGTATTCTTTTTTGACGTTTTCAAGTAAGAGAACGGTTTTCTCCATCGGAAGCCCTCCTTTCCGAAAAATCAGCCGCTTGCAGAAGGGCTTTGGTGTAGGCGGCTTTAGGCGAACGGGCAACTGCTTCCGGCGTTCCCGTTTCGACCAGCGTTCCCTCATGAAGGATCATGATCCGGTCGCCCAGAGAAAGGGCAAGCGGAAGGTTATGGGTCGTCATGAGAACGGAAACGTTCTTTTCCCGGCTGAGGGCGCGGAGCAGCTGAGCCGTCTGAGCGGCGGAAAAGGCGTCCAACGCACTCGTCGGCTCATCGCAGAGGAGAAGCGAGGGCGAAAGGGATGATGCCATCGCGATCGAAGCGCGTTGGAGCTGACCGCCCGAAAGTTCGAACGGAAAGCTGTCAAAAATCCGCCCGCATTCCTCGCCGAAAAAGGGTGTAAGCGCGTCCTCAGCCAGACGGCGGGCTTCTTTTTTTCGGACTTTTTGATGGACGGAAAAGATCTCGGCAGTCTGCGCGCCGATGGTCATCCGGGGATCAAGGTAGGCGCCGGGAGACTGGAAGATCGTCCCGATCGTTCCGCCGCGGAGAGGGAAAAACTCCTTTTCCGAAAGGGCGCAGAGGTTCTTCCCGGCAAAAAGCGCTTCGCCAGTCACCCGGCACCCGTCGGGAAGGAGACCGGCGAGAAGTCCCAGCAGAGTGGACTTCCCGCTCCCCGATCCGCCCGCCAGCATCAGGATCTCGCCCCGGCAGACACCAAAGGAGACCGATTCCAGCGCGTTTTTTTCGCTTCCCGGATAGCGGACGGAAACGTTTTTTGCCTGCAATAGAATTTCTTCACTCATTCGATCGTAATGTCCTTGGTAATGATGTAATAATCGATCGGGAACTGGAGAGCGCCCTTGACGTTGGCGGTGGTGACGGTATTTCCGTAGATATAGCCAACATAGAGGCTCGCCGCGTCCGAAAGGATCGTTTCGGAAATTTCACGGGCTTTCAGCTGGCGCTCGTCCGGATCAAAGATGTGGGTCAGTTCTTCGATCATCCCATCGATCTCGGTATTTTTATAATTTTCAAAGTTTGCGCTTCCGCCGCTCAGATAATGCTGAACCAGAAAGACCTCCGGATCGGCAGTCGGAGCGGTCGAGTCGTTGGCCGAGCAGAAATCATACTGACCGGCCGAGCGGATATCCGACATATTTTCGGTCTGGATCAGTTCGACGCCGATCCCCACCTTTTTCAGGTCGGTCTGGAAGGCCTGGGCAATGATGGCCGAGTCGGAAGAGCCGTGGTCGGCAGCGATATAGTACTCAAGCGAGATGTTTTCACCATCCGCCTCGCGGACCCCGTCTCCGTCGGTATCGACATAGCCGAGATTGTCCAGAAGCTCTGCCGCCATATCAGGGTTATAGGCGTAAGGATTTTCGACGTCCCTTCCGCAGGCAAGCGCTTCGGAGTACAGGCCGCTTCCGGGCGCACAGCCGATCAGACCGGCGTAGGTCGCGGTATCGGCGGCGCAGGAGACTGCCCGTCTGAAGTCCGCGTCCGACAGAAGCGGGCGGGCGTTATTATAGTAGACCACGTTGGTGCGGGGACCGAGGGTCAGAGAAACGGTGTAGCGGCTCTCGTCCGAAAAAAGGGAAAGGTTGGTATTATCGATCGTGGTCGTCAAGTCCGCTTCGCCCGACTGCATCGCCAGAACGCGCGCGTCCGAATCGGGAACCGCAAAGACGCTGATCGTAGAAAGACCGGGCATCCCATCCCAGTAGGAATCGTTCCGGACAAGTTCCACGCTCGTTTCGGGCGAGTAAGCGGTAACGACATACGGCCCGGTCGAAACCGGCGCGGTATCCATCGTCTCTTCATCCACAGAGGTATCGACGATCGTAAAGAGCGGTTCGCAGAGATTATGGACGATTGCGCCGGTCGGAGCAGCGGTATGGATGGTCAGGGTCTGACCGTCGGCTTCGATCGAATCAAGGGTAAAATACTCTTCGGCGCGGGAGTTGATCGAAAAGGCGCGCTCGATCGACGCTTTGCAGGCTGCGGCATCGACCGGCTTGCCGTTGGAAAAGGTGACGCCCTCGCGAATATGGAATACCCATGTGTTGTCGTCTGTCTGCTCCCAGCTTTCGGCGATCGCGGGTTCCGCTTCGGCATTCTGATCCAGACGGACAAGCGTTTCGCCGGCACCGATACGGGAGAGCACCCAGCCGTTATAGCCGTCCGCCGGGTCAAGGCCGGTACTGACCCAGAACATCGCGACGTTTAAATGCCCGCCTAAATGCCCGCCGTCCGCATCCGAATCGGAAATCTCGGAAGAGGTATTTTCAGCGGACGAAGCGGAGGCTTCGCTTGAGGACGAGCCGGAAGTATTTCCGCAGCTGCCGAGCAGGAAAGCGGCAAGAAGGAGGGAAAGGAATCCGAGATTTTTCTTTTTCATTTTTGTTTCTCCTTATTCTTGTTATTACGAATCATCAGGTAGGATTACGTGTCAATTTTCCGGGGTCCGGGCGAAAGGGCATCGCGGACTGCGTCGCCCAGAAGGTTGAAAACGCCGACGCTGAGCAAAAGCGCCAGTCCCGGAAAGATCATCATCCACGGAGCGGTCTGCATATACTGACGGCTCTCGTACAGCATATAGCCCCATTCGGGCGCGGGAGGCTGAGAAGCAAGACCTAAAAAAGACAGCCCTGCGAGGGCAAGCATCATGTTTCCGACGTCGAGTGCCGCCGCCGTCAGCAGCTGCGGAAGGATATCGGGGAGGATATACTTAAAAAGGATCCGCCCCGTTCGTGCTCCGGCGAACTTTGCCTGCCAGATATAATCCCGGTTCCCGACCGAAAGGGTCAGCGTTCGGGAAAGACGTGCGTATTTTGTCCACCAGATCAAACCCAGCGCAAAAACCGTATGGAAGATCCCGGCGCCTAAAATCCCCGCGACAGCGATCGCAAAAACCGAGTCGGGAAACGCCAGCAGAATATCGCACAGTCCAGTCAGGATATGATCCGACGCGCCGCCCCGGTAGCCGGATAAGAGTCCCACCGTCGTACCGATCAGGAAGGTGATCGCGACCATCAAAAAGGTCAGGAAAAACGACCGCCCGGCTCCCGCCAGGATCCGGGAGAAAACGTCCCGGCCGAGCTTATCGGTACCGCAGAGGTGTTCTCCTCCGGGGGGCAGAAGGGATGCGGTAAAGTCGGATTCCAACGGATCAAAAGGAGCCAGCCGCTCACCGAAAACCGCGGTCAGGATCAACAGGACTGCCAGCAGCACGAACAGATACAGTCTTATTTTTTCGCCCTTTTTCATTCTTTTGCCGCCTTTCTTTTCGTGCGACTAAGCATACGTCCTCTTATATGCCTTCCAATGCGGAGACTTGCGCGGAACTGCGGGTCAAGCAGGCGGCAGACAGCATCGGAAAAAAGCCCGGTCAGCAGGTAGATGACCGCCATCCAGATGACATACCCCTGAATCACAGGGTAATCCCGCACCCTGATCGAGTCAACGACCATGCTTCCGATCCCCGGCCAGCCAAAGATCGTCTCGACGATTGCCGCACCGCCTAAGAGATGTCCGGCGGAAAGGCTGATCAGGGTGATCATCGGCAGCATCAGTCCGGGAAGAACATGACGGAAAAGGATCGTCCGGCTCGGAATGCCTTTGGCGCGCAGACCGGAAACGTATTCCTTCCCAAGTTCTTCCAGTGTGGCTGTCCGTATCTGACGGATATAGCTTCCGGCAAGCGGGATCGCAAGGGTCATGGCCGGAAGAACCATACTCTTTAAGTCCCCGCTCCCGATGACCGGGAACCAATGAAGCTGAACGGCGAAAACATAGAGCAGAATCAGCGCCAGCCAGAAGTTTGGAAGAGAAATCCCGCCGAGGGAAATAACCCGGAACAGGACGTCCGGGATACGGCCTTTTTTGACCGCGCATAAAATGCCGATCGGAAAAGCGACCGCAAGGGCGAGAACAAGCGCCCCGCCTGCGAGAATCAGGGTCGCAGGAAGCTTCCGGGAAAGCTGGGTCAGAACCGACTCGCTGAACTGATACGACTGACCGAGATCGCCTTGCAGGGCGCTTATCAGCCAGCGCAGATACCGCACCAGCACCGGTGCGTCCAATCCCATTTCCGCACGGGTCGAAGCGAGAAGCGTTTCGCTCGGCGTGATCCCGCGGGAAAGATAGTACATCTCCGCGGCGTCGCTCGGAGCGGCCGAGGTCACGATAAAGGTAAAGAAAGTGACGCCTAGGAGAATGAACACAAGCTGAAACAGGCGGCCGAGGAAAAAGTGGCGCTGAAAAAAACGGGCTGTGCTGCGGCGGGCGCTGTGATACGCGCGGCGGAGAAAAGCGGTCATAATTTTTCCGCCAGAAGGACAAATTTCCGGACAATCTCGCTTCCGTCCGTTCCGGTGTCCAGTGTTCGTGAGAGAATCTTTATGCCGCATCCCATCTTTTCAAGCGCTTCGATATCCCAGTCGGGACGGAGCTTAAAGGAAAGCGGAAGTTCACGGGCGATCCCGTTGATGATCGAAACATCGACCCCTTCCATATGCTTATGGCTGGCGCCGGGAGTCTCGGTTCCGTAAGCGGGGAGCGCATAATGGAGGTAGTAGTTTCCGTCCATAATCAGCATCCGTCCGCCTTTTCGGAGCAGGCGCACCCAGCTTTCATACGCCTTTTCGGGATGGGGCAGGTTCCAGATCAGATTTCGGGTGATGATAAAATCAAAGGAGTTTTCTTCAAACGCGGGGCTTTCGGCGTCCATCTGAAAAAGGCGGGGCACAGGGGCGGCATCGGGAGCGAACTTTTGGATGTTCTCCTGCGCCTGACGGAGCATCCCTTCGGTACAGTCGATACCGGTCATCCGGTAGCCGTTTTCACCAAGCAGTGCGCAGAAAAATCCCGGTCCGCAGCCGATATCCAGACCGCGGGGGAAGACGTCCTTCGGAAGATATTCATGAGCAAGGGTCAGCCACCTTTTCCCATCTTCGCCCGAAAGCTCAGCCTGTACATCCAGCGAATAGCCTTCGGCGCGGGTATTCCAGTAGTCCTCGACCCGAGTAAGCAAGGTCTTTTCCATTTTTCTAATTTCCCTTCTGTTTTTTCTATTTTTCTGAAACAAAAAAAAGACCGCCGTTTCCGTCCTTCTGACGGAAACAGCAGTCTTTCATAGTCTGCGATTCAACAATCCACAAAGCGCCATGCGCATACCCTTTCTCCAGTCAAACGGCTTCGGCCGGACGCTTTTCGCTTGTGCGGAGCGTTTTGGAGAAAATACGGTACGAAGCCGCGTGAACTGGTTACAGTATATCGCCTTGAGTGTACTCTAAGTCAAGCATTTTTAAAAATTTCGGCATTGTGACGGAAACGGTTATCTATTCATAGATGCTTTATACAATTTCTGTCGGGTATTCTTTTCCTTTGGCGAACGCAAGCAGGCTTTCCACGCCGCAGACCACCATGCTGTCCACCGCTTCTTTAGTATAGAAAGCGACGTGCTGAGTCATAATGACGTTGGGGAACTGGCGCAGATAGGCCATCGCCCGGTTTTTCAGGATGTCGGTGCGGCAGTCGTGATGGTAGATGCCGTCCTCTTTTTCGAAAACGTCAAGGGCAACGCCGCCGATCTCTTCGTTCTCGATTGCATGGGTCACGGCTTCGATATCCATCAGTTCGCCGCGCGCGCAGTTGATCAGAAGGACGTCCTTTTTCATCTTTCCGATCGTCCGCTCGTTAATCATATGCCAGGTCGAATCGAGCAGAGGAGTATGAAGGGTGATGATGTCGCAGGTGCGGTAGATGGTATCGAGGTCGGTATAGGTTCCGAATTTTTCGGCTTCGGGATTTTTATAGAGGTCATTGCAGAGGAGCTTGCAGCCGAAGCCGGAAAGATTCTGCATGACGGTAAGGCCGATCCGGCCGGTGCCGATAACGCCGACCGTCATCCCTCGCAACTCCCGTCCCATCAGGCCGCCGAGCGAATAGTCGTTGACCTGCTGACGCCAGAGCGCCGGTTTATATCTTCTGAGCAGCATCAACATCAGCATCACGGTATAATCCGCAACACCGCAGGGTGAATAGCGGGCGTTCGCGACCTTGATGCCAAGCGATTTCGCCGCTTCGAGATCGACATGATTGGTGCCGATGCAGCGGCAGGAGTAGGCGTGAATGTCCATCTGCGCCATCTTTTCAAAAAGCGCGCGGGTCATGTGAGACTGCCCGAGGGTGGAGATACCGACGCAGCCGCCTGCCAGCGCGATCGTCTCTTCATTCAGCACCTCTCCGGTCTTTACGATCTCAAGACCCTCATGCTTCTTCTCAAGCGCGTGGAGCATCTCTTCTTCATCCGGGCGGACTTCATATACACACAGTTTCATCTTTCTTCAATCCCTTTCATTGACTTTTTCGCTTTTGGTATTTGCGGTTTTTTGCATTTTTGGTTTTAGCGCATAAAAGAACGGACGGCGCTTTTACACGCCGTCCGTTTCGGAGAGAGACATATGAAGTTTTTCAGCTTGAAAATTGAGCAGCATCATGCGCATCATATGCTCCCTCCTTTTTTCATTTTCTAAAGAGTACCATGCGGGAAAATATTTGTCAAGAAAACCTTTTCTTATTCGCCGCAGACAAGATAGCGCCCGCAGATGACGTCCTCGACCGCAAGACCGAGCGCATCGAAAAGGGTGATCTCGTCATCGGAAGCACGGCCTTCGCACTTCCCGGTCAGGAGCGCGCCGACCGAGCCTTTGATATGATCCTCGCCGATCAGTCCCTCGGAAAGCGGGATCAGGTACTCGCCGCCCTCTTTTTTCAGGGCTTCGATCTGATCGGCGTAGAGCTTGCTGGCCGCCATCAGTTCAGAGGTGACCTCACGGGTGGTGGGGGTAAAGGTACCGACCGCATTGATATGCGCGCCCTTTTTGACCCATTCTTTTTTGAGGTAAGGGTCTTTGCTGGGGGTCAGGGTGCAGATGATGTCGGCGTCCCTAACAGCGGCTTCGACGCTTTCGCAGACGATCGTTTCCACGCCGTACTTTTCTTTGGTCTCAGCGGCAAACTTTTCGGCCGCTTCGGGGCGGATATCATAGACCTTTACGGTATCGATGCCGGGACGAACCGCCTTCATCGCCGCCATATGGCTTCTCGCCTGTGCACCCGCGCCGATCAGCGCCAAAACGTGCGCGTCCTTTCTCGCCAGCAGGTCGGTCGCAACGCCTGAAACGGCGCCGGTGCGCAGTTCGGTGATGACCGAGCAGTCCGCCATACCGACAAAGCTCCCGTGAACCGACTCAAACAACATGACATAGCCCATATGGGAAGGATATTCGGTGCCGATATTGCCGTGGAAAGCGGTGATGACCTTCGCGCCGAAATAGTCGTTGTCGCCAAGGTAAGCTGGCATAAAACCGAAGGAGTTTCCGTGCGGGATGGTGTTGACGCTGCGGAGGGGCTGCATCGCCGTTCCGTTTTCAAGCGAAACAAACGCTTCACGCATCAGCCGCAGACAGGTATCCGTATCCAGTCTTTCTCTTGCTTCTTTTGCTTCTACGATTTTCATAACAGAAGTTCCTTTCTTTACATACATACCTTTTGAGTTTTGCAATATATGTACCTTTTGGAGTTTTGCGTAGCAAAACTCGTCAGCGTCCGCAAAACTTGTTTTGCAGCATATGTACCTTTTGAGTTTTGCAGCATCGTATATGAGGCAACGCTTTTAACGAACCTTTTCCCCATCCAGCCATACGGCGGCGGGGACAACGGCGCTCACTTCAGCAATCGTTCCGTCCAAGACCCTGACCGCTCCGCATTCCGACTTGATCCCGCCGGTAAGCGCTCCGATCAGCCGCACGTTTTTGATCCACATAAGGCCGCCATCCTTCCGCTTATTTTTCAACAACAGTATAGCAATTTTTACACAATATGTCAACAATTCTTCTGCCTTCGTCCACAGATTGTCAGAATATGAGAAATTCCCGCTCACGCTTCCACAGACGGTTGAATTTTATCCGGGAGGGGGGTATAATAAAAAAAGACACTGTAAGGAAGGAGGGCGAAAATGGATAAAGAGGCCATGCTCGTCCTGTTGACCGGACTGGCAAAAGGGATCGCCCAGACCTTCGGGACAAACTGTGAAACGCTGATCCAGGATCTAAGTGTGCGCACCCACCCGATCCTCGCGATCTTCAACGGTCATGTCACTCACCGGGAGGTTGGTTCAACCGAGGACGTTTTCGGAAGCAAAAAGGATGAACTGGATTCCAAGCTCTTACAGCAGGACTGGGTCAACATGATGGTCATCCGGGGACGCCAGAAGATCAAAAGCTCAACGATGATCGTGCGGGGAGAGGATTACTGTCTGGGGCTGGGAATCAACATGGATATCACCCGCTCGGTCGCCTATGCCGAATATCTTTCCGAACAGCTGAGCATCGACAACTTCCTCGAATCGGCGTTTGATTCGGCAAAGGAGCGTCGGCTGGAGGAAATTTTTGAAAGCTGTGTGCAGGAGATCGGCGTTGCGCCGGAAACGATGAAGAAAAAGGAACGGGTGGAACTGGTGCAGCTTCTTCAGCGGCAGCACGCCTTTGACTATCAGAAGTCCGTTCCCTACATTTCCGAAAAGCTCGGCGTTTCCCG
>JALEHK010000027.1 GCA_022770625.1 Oscillospiraceae bacterium
AGAATGTTAGCAGCTTCGTATGCAGCATCAGATACATACAGCTTGTCGTAATCAGCTTTGGTAATATAATCCCACTGCTTGTATGTGCCAACAGCATGATCGGTCATATAAACAGTCTCGACCTCTTTGTTGCCTTCAACAGCCAGAAGAGCAGCCAGAGCCTGTGCATAAGTATCGTACTGCTTGTTACCGGTAACATACTTGTCAATCGTAGGGGTAGCAGCATCCGGAACGACATCGATACCAAGTGCATCTGCTTTCTGTTTATCAGTATAAAAAGCAGGAACGTATTTGTTTACGCCAGCGATCAGGTAATTGGTCTGAGCGTAGAAATCTTCCTGAGTAGGAACCTGAGCATCGATATACTCTTTGACAGTTTTGTAGGTCTTGTCAGCACCAATCATAGTGCCATTGGTTTTGTCGATCTTGGTGTTGGAAACAGTACCTTTGTTATAGGTAGAAGCAACAACCTTAGCAACAGGAGTATACTGTTTATACTGGTCGTTGTTGGTGACAGCCTGAGCGGAATCAATGGTAGAAGCCGCATTCGCACTTACAGCTGCGCCGAAAACAGAAAAAGCGGTGGTTCCTGCGAGTGCAAGAGCGAGAATTCTCTTTTTCATTTCGAATTTCATCCTCCATATAATATTTTGAAGCCCGCTCGTTTTCCGAATTCGGTTTTGATGGAGCGGACAAATCGCCTTGCAAGGCGTCGGTCTTCGACTGTTGGGGTAGCCGCGTTCTTGTGGCCCCTCAAGGCTATGGCTAGATTATAGCAAAAAAAAAGCCCGCCGTAAAGCCCTTTTCGGCAATTTCGGCGGTTTTTTCTTTTAGGCGGGGGTAAAAAAAGTTTTTTTGAAAGTTATTTACAAATCGTATTTTTCGATGCAACAGATGGCGTTTTTTTTGACACTTATTATTTTTAGGGGCAATTTTTCCGGCCGGGTCTACACCCGCACGGCCTTTTTTCATGCCTTTATCATAGCACATCCCGGGGCGTTTTGCAAGCCCTTCCGCACGATTTTCATCGTTTCGTCACTTTTCTTTCCACCGCTTTTCCACCGATTCCACCGAGTTTTCAACAGAAGCGCTTCGGCGTTTTGCCGTATTTCCACCGTCTCAACCCGGGATTGTGGATAACCCTGCCCGTCCCGGCGCGTTTTGCGGCAAAATTCCCTCCGCTTCTCCCTTATCCCCGTCTAAAAGCGACGCGGCGTTTCGGAGGGCGGCGGCGGTCGTGTGGGCGTAAACGTCCATCGTCGTCGAAAGGCGGGCGTGACCGAGAAGCGCCTGGACGTCCTGCGGCGGCGCGCCGAGCGACAGTAACGCGGTCGCGAAGCTGTGGCGCAGGAGGTGGAAGTGGAACGCGACCCCCGCCGCTTCCCCCGCCCGGCGAACCGCACGCTCCGCGTACTGGGGATGCAAAAAGCCCCCTTCCCGCCGACAGACCGGCGAGAAAGGGGCGCTTTCCGCTTCTTTTTCCGGGAGGAGAAGGTAATGCGTCCGCCCGCCTTCTTTTTTCGTCATAATGCCCAATTCCCGCCCGCGCTCAATCCCGCTTAAAACCTCCGCCAGCTTTTCCCCCACCGGGATCACCCTCTCCCGCCCGCTTTTCGGTAAGTCCGCTTCGTACCGGCGGGTCAGGCTGTTGTACCGCACGCTCCGCCGCACGCGGATGACCCTTTTCTCCAAGTCCACGTCCTCCCACCCCAGCCCGCATACCTCCCCCAGACGCATTCCTGTATACCGCGCGATCGAAAACGCTTCCTTTACTCCCGGCGGGAGCGCGCGCTCGATCCTGTCCAGCGTCTCCGGCGGGAAGGACTTCGGCTTTTCGATCAGCGGGCGGCGTTTTTTGGGCAGGATCAGCCCGCCCGACGGATCCTCCGCCAATAGTTTCCCCGGATAAACCGCAAAGGAAAATGCCCCCGTAAGCACCGCCCGGCAGACCCGAAGGTACCCGGCGCTTAGAAGGGCGCTTTGCTGATCGAGAAAGGTCTGGAGATCCTCGTGGGTGATCCCACGGATCGGGCGGTGACCGAGAGAGGAGCGGATGCGTCCGGACGCCGTTTCGTAAAGCATCAGCGTTCCGTTTGAAAGAGAGCCGGATCTTTTCTGCCGCAAAAATGCGTTCAGAAGATCATTGACCGTCATCCGCGCTCCGGACGGATCCAGCCCGTTTTCGTATTCATAGACCGCCCTTTGGAGATTTGTCTCTGCTTCAGCGCGGGTCTTTCCGCCGGCGAATTCGCGCTGAATGCGTCTTCCGTTCCGGTCGGAAAAATAGTACCGGCAGTACCATCTCCCGCCGCGGTTTCTGAGCGAGCCTTTTCCGTCTGAGCGTCTGAGGGAGCGGATCCCGTCGGCGCCCCGGGTCCGCAGATCGGGAAGATGTTCGGCGAGCTTTTTCAGCGCAAGGAGCTTTTCGTCCGCCTTTTCGCCATCGTTTTCCGCCCAGTTTCCGGCGATCCCGCGAAAAAGCGTCAGGGTATATTCGACCGCCGCCAGAAGCGTTTCCTGTTCCGCGCCGGTGAGATTTACGGTGTTGACTGCGCGGATCAGCCGTTCGGCTTCCGGAAGGATCCGTCCGGAAACAGAAGGCGTTTCGTCTGTCTGCATCAGCCGTGCGGGAGAGACGCCGAGCGCCGCCGCGATTCCGGCGAGAATATACGGCTTTTCGATCCGAACCTTTCCCGCCTCATACCGCAGCACGGTCGAACGGCTGACGCCCATCCGCCGGGCCAGCTCCTGTGCTGAGATCCCTTCTTCCGCACGGATTTTCTTCATCTGCCGTCCGAGTGCTTCGCAGGAAAGCGCATCCGAAAATGCGCTGAAATTATCGGGGACCACTCCGCGTCCGCTGTTTTTACCCTGTTCCATCGTTTTCCGCTCCTTTTTTGCTGTATTTAAAAACGGAGCGCGCCTTTTCTCAGAGACGCACCCCGTTTTCCCGTTTATTTTCTGTTTTCCGTATTCTCACGATCTTCGCGGATCAGCCGTTCGACCGTTTCGACGATCGCCCGTTCGGTATCGTCCTTTTCCTTACGGTTATGCACCACTGCGTCGGCGTATTTCTCATAAAGAGGGAGCCGTTCCTGACGCAGGCGGAAAATCTTTTCCTGATTCCCGGCGACAAGCGGCCGATCGGAAAGATCCTCGCCGATGATCTCCTCCGGCTTCCGGTCAAGGAAGATCACCCATGCGTTTTTCCCAAGCGCTTTCATATTCTCTTCCCGAAGGACAACGCCGCCGCCGGTCGAAATGACCGCGCCCGACAGCCCGGCGCATTCCTCCGCGCATTCGGTCTCCATGTCTCGGAACGCCTTTTCTCCGTCGGAAGCGAAGATCTCCGCAATCGAACGTCCCGCCTTTTTGACGATCTCACTGTCCATATCGATCAGCGTTAACCCGTACCGGGCGGCCAGACGCTTGCTGAACGCGGTTTTCCCGCTCCCTGAAAGCCCGATCAGGACAATATTTTTGGTCAGCATCGTTTACTCTCTTTCATTGGATGTAAATTTTTTATAGTAGCCCAGAACCCGCACTACCTGGGCATGGTCGGAGATCTCCTGCAAAATCGCCCCGAGACGGGCGTCGATCCGGTCGCCCAGAAGATCGATAAAGAAATAGTACTCCCAGTTGCGTTTCTGAACCGGACGGGATTCGATCTTCATCAGGTTGATCCCTTCCCGCGCAAAGATCGAAAGCAGTCGGCAGAGGGAGCCGGGAACGTGCGGAAGGGTCACCATAAGCGATGCCTTATCGTTTTCCGGCGAATGATGAACCGCGGGAGCGAGAACAAAAAACCGGGTCTGGTTGATGTCCTTAAAATTGATCCCGGACTGAAGAACTTCCAGTCCGTAAATCTCCGCCGCGTGAACCGATGCAATCGCGCCAACGTCCGTCCGATCAGACTGGGCAACCATTTTCGCCGCATAGGCGGTGTTATAGACCGGCGTCTGACGGATCTGGGGATAATGGGAAAGAAAATCACGGGACTGAGAAAGCCCCTGCTCATGGGAATAGACCTCCCGGAGAGAATGGATATCCGTTCCCGGCTTCGCCAGAAGGCACTGGCTGACCGAAATCGAATACTCCCCGACGATATAAAAGCCGTATTCGGTAATCAGGTCATAGTTATTCAGGATCGAACCGGTCGAACTGTTTTCGATCGGGAGCACCGCACAATCGGCCTTTCCCTTTTCGACCGCTTCCATCGCTTCGGCAAACGAACCGGTCGGAACAAGAGTACATACATCCTCCCAGAGTCCGGTCGGGCTTTCCGAAGCAAAATACTTCATCGCCGCTTCTTCCGCGAAACATCCCGGTACGCCCGAATAGGCGGCGCGGGTCTTTTTATCTTCCATCTTTCGGTTCAGCTCCTTCCGTCCGTCGTGCTGTCCGTCGTGCTGTCCGTCGCGCTGTCCGTCATACTGTCCAGTATGGCTTCCATGACCGAAAGCGCCGCCGCCGCCTCGATCACAACGGTCGCGCGGGAAAGAATGCAGGGGTCGTGACGCCCCTGAATCTCGATCGAAGCGTTTTCCATTGTTTCCATGTTGATCGTGTCCTGCGGGCGGGAGATCGAAGGAGTCGGCTTGATCGCCGCCTGAAAGATCAGCGGCATTCCGCTGCTGATCCCGCCGAGGATTCCGCCGTTGTTGTTCGAAGAGGAGACGACACGCCCGTTTTCCATCCGCATCGGATCGTTGACCTCATGTCCGTAGGCGCTTCCGAATCCGAAGCCGAGTCCGAATTCCAGTCCCTTGACGGCGGGAACCGAAAAGATGTTTTTGGCAATGATCCCTTCCAGGCTTTCGTCTGGCGAACCGATCCCGGCGGGAAGTCCAGTCACGGCACACTGAACGATGCCGCCGACCGAGGTCTGCTCCATCCGAGCCTGCTGAATGATCGCTTCCATCGCTTTTCCTGCCTCCTCCGAAATCGTCGGAAGGGTGCGAGAAGCGATTTTCTGAAAGTCCGCAGGAACGATATGCACCGGATCAAAAGGAAGGTCTTCCGCTTCGCCGACACGGAGGATATGCCCGCCGACAAAAATGCCCTTTTCCTTCAGCCAGAGCTTTGCGACCGCGCCCGCAAACACCATCGGCGCGGTCAGCCGTCCGGAAAAATGTCCGCCGCCGCGATAATCGTTAAAGCCGCCGTACCGGATCCGCCCGGTATAGTCGGCATGAGACGGACGGGCCAGGTCTTTGGTGCGGGAATAGTCGCCCGAACGGGTGTTGCCGTTACGGATGATCGCGCACAGGGGCGTGCCGGTCGTAAAGCCTTCAAAAACGCCGCTTACGATCTCGGGAAGGTCGCTTTCCAGACGCGGAGTCGAAAGCCCGCCCTTTTTCGCCCGCCGCCGGTCCAGTTCGCTGTTGATAAACTCTATATCGACCGGGATCCCGGAGGGAAGGTTTTCAATGACAACGCCGATCGCGGGGCCATGGGATTCGCCGAAGATCGAATATCGAAGCTGCATGGGTTCTCCTCCTTTTAACTGTGCGTTATTTGCACGTCCATTTTCCGCCGAGGGAAGCAAAGTCCTCCCAGAAACCGGGATAAGATTTCGCGACGCATTCGCTTCCGAGCAGGGTGATGCTGTTTTCGCATCGGGCGGCCGCGATACCCGCGCTCATCGCGATCCGGTGATCGCAGGCACAGTCAATAATCCCGCCGCCGGGAAGCGTTATCTTTCCGATCACGGCAAAACCGTCCTCCCATTCCTCGACCCCGGCGCCGAGCGCCCGAACCATCCGGCAGGTCGTGCGAATCCGGTCGCTTTCTTTTAAGCGGAGTCGTGCGCCGCCGGTAAACTCGGTGCGCGCACCGTCCCGGAAGGCAGCGGCCGCCGCAAGTGCCGGAACCAGATCGGGGATATCCGAGACGTCGATCGTCAGCGGTTTTTCGCCATCATACTGTTCAAGAATCTCTTTCGCCGCCCGGTCGCCCTGAATCGAATCGGGAGAAAGCCCCGAAAGAACGACCCGCTTTTCCTCTCCCTGCATTTCGGCAATCGTATTGTAGGCGAGGAAGAAGGCGGCCTGAGAGTCGTCTCCCTCGACCGGAACGGAAGCGGGCTTGTACCACTGGCCGGCCGGAATGACAAACCGCTCATATCCTTCGTTTTCCGCTTCGATCCCGAAGGTGTGCAGTGCCGAAAGGGTCATATCAACATAGCTTCTCGATTCAAGCGCGTCGGTGATGATGATCTCGCTCTCCAGCCGCCCGTTTTCCGGGGAGAGGAGCGGAAGAGCAAAGAGCAGGCCGGTGATGAACTGGGAGCTGACCTTACCGCTTAACTCATAGCGGCCGGGAACGAGTTTTCCCGAAACGGTCAGGAGATTTTCCGAAAGCTCGTAGCGGATTCCCATCCGGTCGAACAGCTCAAAGTAAGGTTTGAGCGGACGCTGCATCAGCCGCCCGTGTCCGGTGAAGGAAACCGTTTCCCCGCCGGTCAGCGCAAGAGCGACCGGGATCAGGAAACGCAGAGTCGAACCGGATTCTCCGCAGTCGAGCGTCAGTCCGGCGGGCGCTTTTTCCGAGATACCGTCAATCCGGACAGCATTTTTTTCAGGCTGTGCCGACGCGCCGAGAAGCTCCATCGCGTGAAGGGTCGCGTCGATGTCCTCCGAATGGGAAAGGTTTCCGATCACGCTCTCGCCCTTTGCAAGCGCCGCGCCGATCACCATCCGGTGGCTCATGCTCTTGGATGCGGGAATCGAAACGACGCCGGAAAGCGCCGATGGAGCGATCATCCGGTTTTCCTTCGGAAGAGGAAGAGAAGCGGAAGTGTCGGGCATCTCGGGGACGAGATCCTTTTCAAGTACCCAGCGGACAAACTCTTCCCGCTCGACGGGCGTATAGAAGCTGTCGCCGATTTCCCGGCAGAAAACGGGGCGGATTTTTGTTCCGCTTCCTTTTTTATCGAAGGCAAGCGTCTGAATGAGCGCGTCCTCCGGAACGCTTCCCGCGTCCCAGATCATCCCCTGACCCTCGAGCATTTTGCGCATCTTGGCTGCGAGACCGGGCTTGCAGAGGCCATGCTGCTCACCGATCCGGAGGATGGTGTACATCCCGCAGGAAACCGCCTCGCCGTGCATGAATTTTTCGTACCCGCCGAGTTTTTCATAAGCGTGGCCAACGGTATGGCCGAAGTTTAGAAGCATCCGTTCGCCGGTATCATGCTCGTCATGCTCAACGATCTCCCGCTTGCAGTCGCAGCTGATATAAATGATCTCGTCCATATAAGGCGCGAGCGCTTCCCGTCCCCTGACCGACTCCAGCAGCCGCCAAAGCTCCGGGCGGCGGATCATGCCGTACTTGACGACCTCGCCCATTCCGTCAAAGAACACCCGGTCGGGAAGGGTCGAGAGGGTATCGGGATCGATCAGCACGAGCCTCGGCTGATAAAAAAGGCCGGCGAGATTTTTTCCCTGTTTTAAGTCGATCGCGACCTTTCCGCCGACCGAAGAATCGACCTGAGAAAGAAGGGTGGTCGGGATCTGAACAAAAGGAACCCCCCGCAGAACGCTTCCGGCCGCAAAGCCACCCATATCCCCGGTCACGCCGCCGCCCAGCGCGATCACCAGATCGCTCCGGGTCAGGGTAAACGGTTCGGGCGACAAAAGCCCGTCGTATAAAAGCTCGAGTCCCTGAAGGTTCTTGCTTTTTTCACCGGCGGGGAAAACGACCCGCTTGGTCTCAAATCCCGCCGCGTGAAGCGAAGCCTCGAGCGCGTCCGCATACAGCGGCGCGACGTTTGAATCGGTGATCATGGCGGCGCGGCTCCCGGAAAAGACCTTCCGAATCCGCGTCCCCGCCTCTTTCAGGATCCCGCGCCCGATGCAGATATCATAGCTTCGTCCCTCGCTCAGATGAACCCTCAGCGTTTTCATACGTTCCCTTCCTTTCAAACAAAAAGCGCCCGCAGGTTTTTCCCGCAGGCGCACCGTCCGCTAAACGTGGTCATTATCATTCCCGCCTGTAAACCCGGCTCATAAACCTGCACGGGTGTTTAGAGGCCGCCGGGCGCTTCTCTTTCGTTTATTGTTGCTTTAAAGCATAGCACTTTTTTGCCGTTTTGTCAATCTCCGGGGCGAATCTTTCCAAAGCAGCGATTTTTCTTCGTCAAAATGCACAAGAAATACCGACCGAGTGGTCTGTGGAAAAGTGAATTGCAAAGAAAACTAATGAATATATCAGTTTATTCATCAATGATATAGTGCTAAAATGCAGGATCATAAAAAAATCCTGCATTTTTCTTTTTCATTTCGGGCGGAGAAAAAAGCGGTCACAAGGGAAGATGTAAGGGAAAACAAACACGCGAGTCCGAAAAAGCCCGCCGCTGTGGGGGAAACGGGGCGTGACCTCAAAATATTATATGGAGGATGAAATTCGAAATGAAAAAGAGAATTCTCGCTCTTGCACTCGCAGGAACCACCGCTTTTTCTGTTTTCGGCGCAGCTGTAAGTGCGAATGCGTATGACAATTCCACTCACAATGTTGCCGGTGAGTACATCGATTCTTACGTTTCTTACGACAACGTAGCTGAAACCATCAATGTTGTTGCGGCTAAAGCTGCTACCAGCAAAAAGGTTTATGTAGACGTTCAGAACACTGCGAAGGGTGACATCGCTGAAGCTGAGCTTGAAACCTATCTGGCAACCAGAGATGTTCAGGAAAACTACACCGGTGTATACTACATCGCTAGCACTGACAAATATCTGAAGGCTGACAAATCCGGTCTTACTGATAACACTGATCTTAAAAAAGGTCTTGGCATCACCGTAACTCATAAAGACGGCGACAGCAAAGATTACTATGACTTTGATGGCACCTCTTATGATACTCTTGATAAAGCTATTGATGCAGCTATCAAGGGTCTGAAGGTTGATTATTACTGGTCTGCTAACTGGTCTTCTGCTGATCATGCTAAGAGAACCGAAATCGCTTCTCTGCCCACCAAGGCTCAGTACAAAGAGAAGAACCTCGTTGTTAAAGGCACTACCTCTGATAACAACGCTGTAACTGCTTCTGTTAGTGTTAACACCAACGATGAGTACACCAACTGGACTTTCAACTCTGATCTGACCGGCGAAGCTACCGTCAGCGTTTACGGCACCACCACTAGCATCGTCAATGGTTCCATCAAGGTTACCACTGTTCCTACTCCTACCGTTTACGCTTACGACTTCCTGCCTGTTAACAACACTGTTGACAACGCAGCTACCATCGCTTACAACTGGAACGCTAAGAAAGAAGCCGATACCGCTGCTTCTCTGCTTCCTTACGGCGCTACCACCAACACTGCTACCCTGACCGCTGAAAACGGCCGTGGCCGCGTTAACGTTGGCGTTCGTTACGACGTCGTTTCCAATTGGCAGGACTTCCTTGACAAACTCGCTATCAACGGCGACAATGGCTACAAGGAAACCGAAGCACAGTTCATCAAGAACTACAAAGATATGTTCTACACCAGATATCTCTACAACCAGTATACCGGCCAGCTGGATTATACTCAGGTTGTTAAATCTGACCTGTACAACATCACCGAACTGCTCCATGACATCTACGCTCTGAACACCTCCGCTGAGTACTACAAAGCGAACACTTCTGAGATGGTTTACCTCATGCAGCAGTATGAGAAGTACGTTGGCAACTACTTCGACACCACCGAAGTTTCCGAGAGCGACTGGGGCAAACTGATGCTCAACGTTCTGGATTCTGTCGAAGCTGACAACTTCAAGAAAGCTGTTGACTACAAGAAGTACACCAGACAGGTTGAGGATCTGCAGGATGCTTACGAGAACGCTACTACCGTCAGCATGATTAACGCTGCTGAGCAGGGTATGTACGAACTCCTGACCAAGACTCCTTACACCGCTGCTTCTTCCGATAAGAAAGATCTGAACGCTACCATCAACGGCCTGTACTTCAATGCGAAGTCTGCTCCTGTTGAGTACGCTACCGACGCTTCTACCCTCGGCAACGCTCTGTACAGCAACTACGCTTACATCGTAAACGTTGGCAAGACCGTCAACACTTCCAAGGATAATATCTGGCAGTGGACCACCACCTACGGCAATGGCTTCTACTCTCTGTATCCCGCTGCTGACTACGTTCAGTCCGGCAATGCTGCTGACCGTTATGCAGGCAACGATGCTGCTGCTGATACCTACGGCGTTTACACCACCGACGAGTACGAGTGGTTCCTGAACGTTTATCAGCTGGCTAACCTGATGAAGTCCAAGAACGGCTATCAGGGCGCTATCAACGCAATCAACGAAGCTCTGAACAAGGCTGTTGACGCCCTCGAAGTTACCACCACTCCTTACGCTACCGAAACTTCCGCTAAGGACGAGATGGTCAAGAACTACGCCGACAAGATCGAGTCTGACTACAACACCGGTTACTACAATATGTACACCGCTGCTAATGACTTCGCCAACAAGGCTGAAGGCAAGTATCAGACCAGAATCGCTCGCGAGATGGTTAAGGCTGCTGGCGAATCCCTGACCTACCAGGGCACCCAGATCACCGTTACCAAGAACGATATCAAGTCTGTTGAGACTGCTATCAAGAACGCTCAGGCTGCTGTTAAGTCCATCAAGGACAGCGCTGATTACAACGCTGCTCAGGTTACCGCTCTGAACAAAGCTATTGCTAACGCTCAGGCTATCATTGACCTGTACAATGGTACTGCTTCTAACTCCTCCAACGCTCAGTCTGTAAACCATGCGTTCAACAGAACTGTTGGCGATAAAGACCAGATTGTTAAATCTGACATCACCAACGCTATCTCCGCTATCGACTCCGCTATCAACTACTCGAACGTAGTTATGGGCTGGTCGAAGAACGACGCTGGCAAGTGGCAGTACGGCACCGAGGACGGCTACCTGTCCAACGGCTGGAACAAAATCGGCGCTACCTGGTACTACTTCAACGCTGACGGCACTGCTAAACAGTCCGAATGGTTCCAGGAAAA
>JALEHK010000036.1 GCA_022770625.1 Oscillospiraceae bacterium
TCAATCCCTTTTCGGGTTTCGAAAACCGCCCAAACTCCCGCGTCAGCGCTCACTTTTTCCTGAAACAGATCCATAGATTTTGGGGTCAAGCCCTTCAAAAAAGGGCTTGTGGGGATTGAAGGGGCAAAGCCCCTCATTTGCACCCGAAACCGATATTCATGCTGTCTCACAACTTCCGAAGTGTTCCAATTTCTATTGTTCCGCGTTAGCGGAACCCAAAAAATAATCTAAAAACTAACAATGCCTGCAATTCCATTTCCAATGGAATTGCAGGCATCTCTTTTCAGAGGGGCGCTCTCTCTTGCAGAGCGCCCCTCTCTTGCCCAACAGTCCCCCGGACTGTTGGACAATTCACTCCCCGCAGAGCGCACTACGTGTAAGGGGATTTCGCTCATTGCGATGAGCGACCGAGGGCTTTGCCCTCTGGACACCCACCAGCCCTTTTTTGAAGGGCTGGACCCCAAAATCTATGATTGATTATGACTCGGCAGGTTGTTCTGTTTTCTCGTCGTTGGATTCGGGTTTCAGTTCCGGAACCGGCGGGATCGGGAGGGCAAACGAATAGGCGGAAGGGCTTTCCGTCTCTTCTTCCTTCTTCTCATCGGCAAGCTGTTCAGCAATCGGTCTGGCCAGTCGTACTGCCGTTGCAACCAGCTTCCCATCCTTCAGCTTCTTCAGGCGGAAAATAACCTCAAAGCGATGCTTCGGAACGTCCTGATAGAGTTCACAGTAATCGTGCAGCTCGGGGTCGGAGACAAACGCCAGACGAAAATTATAGGCGGTATCACCCTCGGTGATCTGGCCATTGGAATAAAACGGATAGTAACGGGTGATGACGCCGTGGTGCTCACAGGTCAGCTCCGGATCCTTAGCTTCCTTCGGATGCTCCTTATCGCGGAGACGGACATTATTCGCGCAGCTTCCGCGGCTGTTATAGCCGACATCGAACAGGACAAAATACTGTCCCTCGGGATCCTCCTCCAGCATCGGCTCCAGTTCGGGGTCGGTGATATGATTGACGTGGAAGAACCAGTCGGTGTCCTCGGCGCGGATAAAGCCGATCTTCTGCTCCGGTTTATAGAAGAAGATCGTTCCGGGGATGTCCTTGCGAACCGGCTGTTCGGGAGAGGCGGAATCGGTATCCGTCAGCTGTGCGGAATTTAAGGTGACCATGCTGGAAGCGGGGAATTCGCCATCTTCATCGACCTGCTCCATCTGTTCCAACTGAGAGTTTTCGGGGGAAGGATAGTTTTCCCGGAACAGGCGGCTCATCAGCTTAAAGTTTTCGGGGGAACTTAAGGACTGATCGCTCAATTCGGGATAAATCTTTTTACGCGCAAGAAGGTAGGCCAGGCAGCAGCCGATCAGGTCGGCATATTCCTCCTCTTCGTTTTCGAGGAACTGACCGAAAACCGAAAGGTCGCCCGCGTCTGCTGCCAGCCGGACGAACATCTCGACCAGCTCAGTATTTTTCTTTTTCTCGTACAGAAGGTGGCAGGCGCCGTCCTCCGCCATCTTATCCCTCGACTCCATCATCCATGCCGCATAAAACGCTTCGCCGTAATTTCCGGCGCTGTAAAGGGACTCCTCGGCGGTCTCAAAATCCTCGGCAAGCAGAGCGGCCTCGCCGACCAGTCTTCTGAGGACGGCGTTTTCCGGCTCCTTTTCAACCAATGCAAGCCCCGCCGCGACGATCTTATCGATCGTTTCATAATCTTCTGTCTGTTCCGCGTCGGCAAGGTTATCGGCAAGCGCTACGACCATCCGTTTCTGCTCAGTATTGGGGGAAAGGCGGATCTGCGCTTTCAGCGCCGCCGGGTCGAACTCCCACTCATACGCCGCGTCCCGAACAGCAAAAACTCCTTCCCGGAGAAGCGAGAGATTTTCCTCGTCTGCTTCACCGGCGGCTATATCCACATTTTCTTCCTCGGCACTTTCCTCTGTCGGCGTATAGCCCGCAAGGATCCCGTCGTATCCGACCGAACGAAGCGTTCCATCGTTCATCTTCAGACGGATCCGGCGTTCGCCGATCTCAATCAGTTCTCCGCTCCATACCAGTGATCCGTTTCCTAAAACGACTGTGAGCGGCTGTCCGAGGCGGAAATCCGCCAAAAAATCTTCTTTTGCAAGCATGGTTAAAACCTCCTAAAAAATTGTTATCATAAGCGTTGCGCCGGGGAAAAACGTCTCTGACCCGCCCGCTTACCATCGGATCATGGACTTTTATATAACAACACCTTCCCGGTGGTGTCATTGGTAAAAAAGCCTTAAAAAAGTGCAAAGGGAAAGACACGCTTATGTCTTTCCCCATTGAAAAATATTCATCGGGGAGCCGATCGGATGCACTTTACTGTGCGGTCGAAAAGAGCTGAACCCAGTATACGTTTCCATTTTTTTCGTAATAGCCGACACCCATAAACCGATACTGCGTATTTACAATATTCGCTTTATGTGCCGGAGATTCCAACCAGGCCTTGACCACGGCCGAAGCCGAGGTATAATTCACCGCGAGGTTTTCCCCGCAGCCGGTCGCCGGAAGGCCGTATTCCACTAAAATAGTATACCACTCGGTTCCGTCCGGACGCTGGTGGGAGATTTTTCCCATTTGCGCCTGTTCGGAGGCTCGGGCAAGCGCCGCCTCACAGAGCTTTTCCGAAAGGGTCAGCGAAGAAAGACCTTCCTTCCGGCGGGCGGTATTGATCTGAGAAAGGACTTCGGATGCGCGGTCGGAAGCGGAAACATCCGATCCCCCGCTGCTTTCAAGCGCGCCGGAAGAAGAAAAGCGGTACAATACCCCGTCGATCGTCTGATCTCCGGTCAGCATGACGCCATTCCCGTCCAGATAATATTGTGTACCATCAACCGTCAGCCATCCGGTCTGCATCGTACCGGAGCCTTGAAAATAATACCATTTCCCGCCGGTCTTGACCCAACCGGTTTTCATAACGCCGCCGCCGCTTAAGAAGTACCAGTTTCCGCCGTTTTTCAGCCAGCCGGTCTTCATCACACCGCCGCCGTTAAAAAAGTACCAGCTTCCGTCGATCCTTTTCCAGCCGGTCTGCATCGCGCCGGAAGCGTTCATGTAGTACCATGACGAACCGATCTTCTGCCAACCGGTCAGCATACGGCCGTTGGAATCAAAATAATACCAGACCCCGCCGATCTTTGCCCAGCCGGTCAGAGACTTTCCGCTTTCGGTATAGCTCCAGACCGACCCGCTCTGTACCCAACCGGCATAAACAGGTGCGGCCGCAGGCAAAAGACCTGCTGCGGAAACTACGGCCGCGGCGGACAGTCCCAATAATTTTCTAAAAAAAGACTTCATTATGCAGAGAATCCTTTCTGCTGACCCACCGGCAGCAAAACTCCTAAACATACCGATGGCATCTGCCTGACAATACGATGATACCATATCACCGGTTCATCCGTCAACTGTTTTTTCTCACAAAGACGGTGATCTCCCCAAAAAGCGTCTATACACATTCTATTTTTTATTTTACGGCATATTCTTTGCGATTATTGGCAAAAAATAAGAATTTTCTTTAAATACGGCGCTGCGGCGCTTTTCAGGATGACGGAGAATCGATGATCCGAAGGGGCTGCAAAATCCCTCCTATAATAAAGACCGATCAAAAGGCAAAAATGTTTCCCGGTTTCCGAAAAAAGATGCACAAAGTTTTCCTGTTAAATCCGGCTGTCTTTTTATAGAAAAAACGGCAGGAAGTACAAAGCCGTACTTTCTGCCGCAAGAGTTATGTGATGACCAGGCCGCCGTTTGCCCCGATCACCTGACCGGTGATGAACGACGCTTCATCCGATGCGAGAAAATAGAGAAGGTTTGCGATGTCGCGGGGGGTTCCGAGCCGTTCGAGCGGCGTCTCTTCTTTCAGGCCGGCAAGCGTCTCCTCGTCCAGTTCCCGGTTCATATCGGTCATGATGACGCCGGGGGCGGCGCAGTTGACGCGGATACCGGAAGGGCCGAGTTCTTTGGCGAGGGCTTTGGTGAAGGAGATCAGCGCGCCCTTCGCGGCGGAATAGGCTGTTTCGCAGGAAGCGCCGACCTGTCCCCACATGGAGGAAAGGTTCAGGATCACGCCGCCTTCATGCCTATGGATCATCGCCTTCGCGGCTCTCCGGGAGCAGTAAAACGCGCCCTTGACGCTCGTATCAAAGATTCTGTCCCACTCCTCATCGGTCATATCAGTAAACAGCCCGATCCAGGCGACCGCGGCGTTATTAATCAGAACGTCGATCGTGCCAAACGCCGCTTCCGCCGCGTCAAACATGGCTCCGACCGCCGATGAATCCCTTACGTCACAGGGAAAACTCAGGGCGGAACCGGGGCGGACGCGATTCATTTCGGCGGCCGCTTTTTCGATCCGTTCGGGATGAAGGGCATTGAGCACGACACGGTACCCCTTTTCCCAGAAAAGCCGTGCCGTTTCCTCGCCGATCCCCCGCCCGGAGCCGGTAATCAGGACGGTTTTCATTCCTTCCGCCATCAGTGGGAGGAAACGATCTGGTAGCCCGCTTCTTCGAGTTTGGCGCAGACCTCATCGGCATGAGCCTTATTTCTCGTCTCCATCTGGAGGGTCAGGAAGCAGGAGTTGATGTCCATATCGATGTCGCTTCTCGAATGGCGGACGGTAGTGATATTCGCGCCGGTCGAAGCAACGATGTCGCTGACGTGGGTCAGCTCGCCGGGCTTATCGGCAAGAGCGATCGTGACGTCAAGCAGACGGCCTTCCATCAGCAGACCTCTGGAAATAACGCGGGAGAGGATGGTCACGTCGATATTGCCGCCGGAAACGACACAGACGACCTTCTTACCCTTGACGTCGATCTTGTTGAACATACAGGCGGCGACCGAAACGGCACCCGCGCCCTCGGCGACCATCTTATGCTGTTCGATCATGGCAAGGATGGCGGTCGCGATCTCATCGTCGGTGACGGTCACGATTTCATCGACATATTTTTCGCACATCTGATAGGTGATGTCGCCGGGATGCTTGACGGCGATACCGTCTGCGAAGGTCGAAACGCTCGGAAGGGTCAGCTGCTGATGCTCCTTCATCGAGTTGTACATCGAAGGAGCGCCCGCCGCCTGAACGCCGTAGACCTTGACGTTCGGATTCAGAGATTTGACCGCAAAAGCCACGCCGGAGATCAGTCCGCCGCCGCCGATCGGAACGACAACCGCATCGACGTCCGCAAAGTTTCCGCTTCCGGCAAGGGTCTTATCCTCCAGAATTTCCAGACCGATCGTACCCTGACCGGCGATGACGTCCTCATCGTCATAGGGATGGATAAAGGTCTTTCCGGTCTCCTTCTGAATCTCGACCGCGCGGGCATAGGCGTCATCGTACACGCCCTTGACCAGAACAACCTCAGCGCCGTAGCTCTTGGTCGCCTCGACCTTGGAGATGGGAGCGCCCGCGGGAATGCAGATGGTCGCATGAATGCCGTTGGCCTTTGCCGCCAGCGCAACGCCCTGTGCATGGTTTCCGGCCGAGCAGGCGATAACGCCTGCCGCCTTTTCCTCTTCGGTCAGCTGAGACATCTTATAGTAAGCGCCTCGAACCTTGAACGAACCGGTGACCTGAAGATTTTCGGGCTTGATATAGAGTTCGCATCCGGGAACGAGCTTGGGCGCGTAGACCAGTTCGGTCGAATGAAGGACTTTTTTAAGGATAAAGGAGGCCTGATAGATTTTATCGAGTGATAACATAATTCATTTCCTTTCCTGAAACAATAAGACGAAAATCAGCAGACAGTCATTGCCATTGCGCCGGTGCGAAGCATTTCGAGGATACCGAACGGACGGAGCAGTTCGGCAAACGAGTCGAGCTTTTTGGAGTCGCCCGAAAGCTCCATAACCATCTCGGTATTTCCGACCTGAACGATCGATGCGCGGAAGGCGTTTGCGGCGGCGATCAGCTCGCCGTTATTTTTATCGGTGCGGGCGACCTTGACCATCAGATGCTCACGGAGGATGACCCGCTCGGGATCGAGAATCTCAACCGACAGGACGTCATAAAGCTTTTCCAGCTGTTTCTCGACCTGACGGGCGATCCGGTCGTTGCCGCGGACAACGATAAAGATCTGGGAGGTTTCGGGATTTAAGTTCTGTGCGGCGACGATGCTCACGATATTGAAGAAGCGCCGGCTGAACAGCGCGCAGATCCGCTGCAAAAGCCCGGGGCAGTTGCGGGCGGTAACCTTGACAAGAATATCTTTTTCCATATAGTACCCCTTCCCTTCTCAGCAATCCATGCTCAGCATCGGTTCTTCCACACAGCTTCCGCCCGGAACCATCGGCAGGACGTTCATGTCCTTATCAATCAGGCAGTTGACCAAGACCGGCTCGCCCAGATCAATCGCTTTTTTCAAGACAGGCTCGATGTCCGCTTTTGTACGGATGGTCAGCGCCTTGACGCCGTATCCTTCGGCGAGAAGCTCATAGTTGGTCTTTTTCTGAAGGGTGGTCTGGGAGAAGCGCTTTCCGTAGAAGAGGCGCTGCCACTGGCGAACCATACCGAGAACGCCGTTATTGAACACAAGCTCGATGACCGGGATGTTGTAGCGGGCCATCGTCGAAAGCTCGTTGCAGTTCATGTGGAAGGAGCCGTCGCCCGCCGCGTTGACGACGATCGTATCGGGATTTCCAAGCTGCGCACCGATCGCGGCGCCCAGTCCGAAGCCCATCGTTCCAAGGCCGCCGGAGGTTATAAACTGTCTCGGACGGCGGAAGGTAAAGTATTCGGCCGCCCACATCTGATGCTGGCCGACCTCGGTCGAAAGGATCATATTCCCGCCGGTCAGGCTGTAAAGCGTCTCAAAGACTTCCTTCGGGGTCACGCCATCGGGGTCGGGAGCGGTTTGCGTCAGCGGGAATTCGGTCTTCCACGCGCCGATATGCCCCATCCACTCGGCATGATGCTGATCGGAAAGACGCCTGGTCAGTTCTTTCATGATCGCACCGGCGTCGCCTTTGAGACGAACGCTGACGTCCACGTTTTTATTAAACTCCGCGGGGTCGATATCGATATGAAGGATCCGGCAGTTGCGGGCAAAGCTTCCGGTGTCGCAGGTCACGCGGTCGGAGAAGCGGGTGCCGACCGCGATCAGCAGGTCGCAGTCACGGATGCAGTTGGAAGCGGTTTTGGTGCCGTGCATCCCGAGCATTCCGACATAGCGGGGATTTTCCTGATCGTAGCCGCCCTGACACATCAGTGAGCAGGAAACCGGCGCATCGACCTTTTCGGCAAAGGCTGCGAGCGCCGACTCCCCTTCCGAAGCGATGATGCCGCCGCCCGCGTAGATAAAGGGACGCTTACTTTCCCGGATCATTTCAGTCGCGCGCTCCATCCATTCTTCAGGCGGAAGCTCAGGGGCTTCGATCGGTTCGGGAGACTCCGGGGTATACTCACATTTCTGAGCGGTGATGTCCTTGGGCACATCGATCAGGACGGGGCCTTTTCTTCCCGACTGGGCGATGCGGAACGCCTCACGGATAATGCCGGCAAGATCCTCGACCCTGCGGACGAGGAAGTTATGCTTGGTGACCGGCATCGTCACGCCGGTGATATCGACCTCCTGGAAGGAGTCCAGACCGAGCTGAGGGGTCGTAACGTTTCCGGTGATCGCGACAACCGGCACCGAATCCATATACGCGGTTGCGATTCCGGTCACAAGGTTGGTGGCGCCGGGGCCGCTGGTCGCAAGGCATACGCCGACCCGTCCGGTCGAGCGCGCATAGCCATCCGCCGCGTGCGCCGCGCCCTGTTCATGGGCGGTCAGCACATGACGGATTTCGGGGCATTTATAAAGCGCATCGTAAATATTGAGCACCGCGCCGCCCGGATAACCGAAGATGGTGTCCACCTTCTGTTCCAGAAGGCACTGCATAATGATTTCTGAGCCTGTCAGCAGCATCTGTTACATCCTTTCTTTTGACCCGCCGTACAATAAGCGGTAATAAAAAAGGCTTTCATCTCCTGTAAAAGAGATGAAAGCCATCAGCTTCCACGGTACCACTCTTATTGCCGTCCGTTTCCGGACGACCCCTTTCCGTATCCATCAATACGTTTTCCGATAACGGGGAACACCGAACCCGCCTACTCGTTTCCTTCCAGATCCTTTCGGAGGCCTGCTCAAGGGCGATTGGAAGCTTCCCTTTCCACACCGCCTTGCACCGACCGGCAGCTCTCTGAAGCGGAAGAAGGATTTCCGTCCCTTTCATCACATTTCATCAATACCTGTTCAAAAACCGGCCGGAACACGACCGTTCCCTATAAAGAATCACTTTATAGCTGTAAATATTAGTATACGCAAAACTCCCCGATGTGTCAAGATGATTTTTGACGAAAAGCGTGATTTTTTAAGGGATGTTTTTCACACAAAGGAAAGAAAAAGGTTGAAAACAAAAGGAGGAGAAGGTGGGGAAAAATGGGAAAGCCCCTACAAACACCGTAAAGGCATCCGCGGGGGCAAAAAACGGAATAGCACCGATTATTTCAGAGCTTCCTCAACTAAAACTGCCGATTCTGGTTTTACGGGCTTTATCAGGTGTGTGTGTCTTACCTGTGCACTATGATTTGACTTCTTTAAGATTTACGGAGTGCTTATGCAGACTTACATTCGGAGACTTATTTATAAAGAAAGATAAAATCAAGAAGTGCAACTTTGCTTTAAGGCGAAATCTGTACCTCTCCCTCTTCATCCGTTACCACCAAAGCCCCTTCCGGCAGCCCGCAGGCGGCCTTTTCGTGCAGATGGTACACTTTCCCACCAATCTTCTGGGTACCCGTCAGCATATCCCCGTCTGGACCGAGATAGTACCAGAAGCCCCCCACCTTCCGCCATGCAGAACGAATCAGTGCGCCGTTTTCACACCAGTACCATTTGCTGCCTATTTTCTGCCAACCGGTGACCGGCGCGGAGAAATCCCGGTACCAGTAGCTCCGGTCACAGTCTCCCTGCACACCGGCACAGCGCCCGCCCGAGCCGATATACTGCCAGGCGTCCCTTGCCGCGTCCGGCCGCTGCGCCCGATAGGCCGCCACCCACCAGGTATAATCGCTCAGCTCCGACTTGTTCAGACCCTCATCAAAGTAGCTCAGCGAAGCGTAAACCCCCGGTACAAACCCTGCTTCCCGAATCCGTTCACAAAACGCTTTGACAGCTTCGGTGCGGGTCGCTTTGCTGATCCGGTCGGCGCGTCCATTCGGATATGCAGAGGTTTTTTCGGTATCATAGTAAACAGGGAAATTGATGCTCGTCCGATAGGGCGTCAGCAGCTTCAGCGCATACTCCGCCTCTTCCTTTCCCTCGGCGGCAATTACCGCCTGACCGAAGAAATAGCTGCCGATACGGGGCACTCCGGCGGCAATTGCGCCTTTGATATTTCTTTCCCAGCAGCTGTCCGCTTGCAGTTTTCCTGCGCTTCCATAGCCACGCAGGCCGCAGCGGATGACCGCACCGTCAATGACGGAAGCCGCCTTTTTCCAGTCGATCTGCCCCTGATGATGGGAAACGTCGATGAATTCAAGCATCTTCATCCTCCTTCTTTTTGAGCAGTTCGATCCCCTTTTTGACCGCATTGGGAACCGGAACGCCCATCAGTCCCGCGTTTTCGATGATCGAGAGGGTCTCGTTCGCGATATAGCCGATCACGGCCGCGTCCCGGATAAACCCGGTGCCGATTGCCCGGTCGAGCTGAGCCGCGACCAGCACGACCAAAAGGGTCACGCCCTTTCGGCATAACCCCTTCCAGCCGGCCTTGGATTCAAGCGCGCCGCTCTCGCTCTTGGGGCTTTTGTGGAAGATCCCCGCCACCATCAGCCCGGTCAGGTAATCGACCGCCATCAGCGCAATCAACGTCATCATTGCCGCGTTCCACCCTCCGAAAGCGGCCGCAACCGCCCCTCCGATCAGCCCGACCGCCGTACAGAAAACCGTCTTGCATTCGTTCATCTTTGTTCTCCTTTTCACCAGACCAGCAGATAGTCAAACTCGCATCCGCTCACATAGTCGTACTTGCTGATCGTTACCGAAAAGCTGTCGTTGCCGACCGAGATGGTCGTGTTGGCAGCGGTCTGGTTCTGGTTGAGCATCGTCCCGCCTGCCGCACTCGTCATCCCCATCAACTGCCCCGAAGCCGCGCCCCGGAAGAAATAGGGCGAGAAGGACGGGTGCCGCCCCGCCGCCGCATAATCCCCGATCCAGACGTTGAAGTAGCAGAGGATCGCTTTGGGTTTCCCGAGGTTATTGTTGTACGGAATCGT
>JALEHK010000077.1 GCA_022770625.1 Oscillospiraceae bacterium
CTTCAAAAAATAATAAAAACAGCCCGTTTTCTGACCGGTGCGGAAAATTTCCGTACCGGTTTTTCGCTTTTTCCGAAAAGTGTAGATTTTGAAATCCTCCCAAAACCTGCCGAAAAAGGAAGTTAGAAAGTTTAGGATCGAACCCTTTTTAAAGGGGGCGTGGGGATTGAAGGGGCAAAGCCCCTCATCCGCACTCTGATTCGATTCTTACACTTTTTCACAACTTCCGAAGCGTTTACACGCAGTGCGCTCCGAAAAGGGTGAATTTTCCCCACAGTCCGGGGGACTGTGGGGAAAAGAGGGGAAGCCCTGCAAGAGAGGGCTTCCCCTCAACGCACTTCCGATACGATAACTTTTTCTTTTTGGATAATATTTTAGGTTCCGCTGCGCGGAACAAAGGTAACAGAAACGCTTGATGAGCTGTGAAAAGTTTTCAAATATCGGTTTCCTGTGCAAGCAAAGGACTCTGTCCTTTTGAAACCTGCAATGCCCTTCTGCCAGACAAGCTGGCATTACGAATTTGCTGCGCAAATTCAATAAGGAAAATCAAAAGGGCTTGACCCCAAAATCCATGCCTAACGCTGCAAAACAAGTTTTGCGGACGCTGCCGCGTTTTATTCAATGAATAAAAATTTAGCTTGCAAACCGGTAGATGATTCGTTATAATGGCTTTAGATATGCGCTTTTTGGCGAACGGAGGAACAGGACATGAACGACAAGCATAAATATAAAATCCTGATTGCCGATGACTCGGATTTCAACCGTGCGATCCTTAAAGAGATTCTCAGAGAGGACTATGAAACGATCGAAGCGAGAAACGGCATGGAAGCCGTTCATATCCTTCGCCGTCATGTTGGCATCGATCTTCTCCTTCTTGACATCGTTATGCCGGAAATGGACGGATTTGAGGTCCTTTCGATCATGAACCGGCAGCATTGGATCGACGATCTTCCGGTCATTATGATCTCGTCAGAAAGCTCGTCGTCTTACGTTGAACGCGCCTATGATCTCGGAGTGACCGACTATGTGAGCCGTCCGTTCGACACCACCATCATCCGCAGACGGGTCGCCAACACGCTGATGCTTTATGCCAAGCAGAAACGGCTGGTGCAGATCATTGCCGACCAGATATATGACAAAGAACGCAACAACGCGACCATGATTAACATCTTCAGCCATATCGTCGAGTTCAGAAACGGAGAGAGCGGCCCGCACATCCTGCACATCCATATTCTCACCGAACTGATCCTCGAGCGGCTGATTCAGAAAAAGTCCATCTATCATCTGACCGAAAGGGATATTTCCCGAATCTGCATCGCATCGGCGCTTCACGATATTGGAAAGATCAGCATTCCCGAAGCCATCCTCAACAAGCCGGGAAAGCTGACCGTGCAGGAATATGAGATCATCAAGACCCATACGACCATCGGCGCTCAGATCCTTCGGGATCAGCCGGGTTTTGAGGACGATCCGCTTCTGAAAACGGCATACAATATCTGCCGCTGGCATCACGAGCGGTTTGACGGAAAGGGCTATCCCGATGGACTTTCGGGCGACCAGATCCCGATCGAAGCGCAGACCGTTTCCATTGCCGACGTTTACGACGCGCTCACGAATGTTCGCTGCTACAAGCCGGCCTATGACCACGAGACTGCGATCCGGATGATTCAGGACGGAGAATGCGGGGTATTCAACCCGCTGCTGATGGAATGTCTGCTGGAGCTTGGAGACAAGCTTCCGAATCTGATCAAAAAGGCCGAGCAGAGGGGCGGCAGCCATCGGATCCTTCCCGCCAAGCTCCTTCCCGGAAAGGCTCTCGAAAGCCTTTCCTCCCCGATCACCGCGCCGGATCTTCCGGATCTGACTCCTTCTGCTCATCAGGTTCGTTCCAAAGACGAGATGATCCGGGCACGGACGAAATTTTTTGCCGATCATCTCCGGGACATCCAGTTTGAGTATGACGCCGACGGAAAGTCGGTCATCCTCTCTTCCTCCGGCGCCGCTCATCTTCATTCTCCGGCTCATTTTCCGGTCGGACAGACGCTGCACAATTTCCAGATCAATCCGACTTCACTCGCTCTTTTACGGCAGCAGATCGGGCTTGCAACGGCAGAAAACCCGTCGATCTCGGAAAATATCGAGATCCTGACCGGGGCGGGACCGGTCTTTTACCGGATCGATCTCCAGACGGTATGGGCGCAGGACAACCCGAACCAGTATCTGGGGCTTGTCGGGCAGCTCACCGACATCCACGAACGGTCGCTTCAGCCCTTCGGCGGGCAGACGGCCGTTTCCCTGATCCACAACATCCAGCAGGTGTTTGACATTGTGCGGCTGGTTGATCCGAAGGACGCGGCGGTGCTCGAATTCGTGCCGGGCGGGAACCTCAAAAAGACCGGGCAGTTCTGCTACGATCTCTGGGGGAAAAGCGAGAAGTGCGAAAACTGCGTTTCCATGGTCGCTTTTGACCGCAGGAAACGGGTCAGCAAGATGGAATTTCTGGGAGACGATATTTATCAGGCCACCGCGACCTGTATCGAGGTGGGCGGAAGAGCCTGCGTCATGGAGATGATCAACAAGCTCGGAACCACCACCGAATCCGGGATCGACCGAACCGAGCTGATCCAGCGGATGGAAAACAGCACCCGCCGTCTTTATATCGATCCGCTGACCGGCGTCTATAACCGGCGGTATTTTGAGGATTATCAGGCGGATATTGAGGACGCCGAAGGAATCGCAATGATCGATGTAGACAATTTCAAGAAGATCAACGATCGGTACGGACATCTGATCGGAGACGCGGTGATGAAAAGCATCGTTAAGGCGATTCTTTCCTGTATCCGGCAGACGGACACGCTTTTGCGGTACGGAGGAGACGAGTTTCTTCTGATCTTCCAGCGGATCCCTCAGGAGGCCTTTAACCAGAAGCTCTGGCAGATCAGCGATGCGGTGCGGGCGGTGCGGCTGACGCAGGTTCCGAATATCCAGCTTTCCATCAGTGTCGGCGGCGCCCGGGGAATCCATCCGATCGGAGAAGCGATTCGGGTCGCGGACGAGAGAATGTACCGGATCAAGGCGAAAAAACACGCCGATCCCCCTTCGGACGAGAAGCGGCGTATGTAAGCGGGGTTTCGGGCGGCGGTTTTTATTTCAGCGGAGGTAAAAAGATGACACGAATTTTATTCGTCTGCCTGGGCAACATCTGCCGCAGTCCGATGGCGGAGTTTATCATGAAGGATCTGATAGAAAAAGAGGGAATTTCCGGACGCTTTTTCATCGAGTCCGCCGCGACAAGCGGTGAAGAGATCGGAAACCCCGTCTATCCGCCCGCGCGCAGAGAACTTTCCCGGCACGGGATCTCCTGCGGCGGGAAAACGGCACGGAAGATGCAGAAAAGCGATTACGAACGGTTTGACCTTCTGGTCGGGATGGAAGAAAGCAACCTGAGAAGGATGCGGACGATCTGCGGCGGAGACCCGGACGGAAAGATCGTCCGGCTGCTCGATTTTACCGACCGGCCGGCGGATATTGACGATCCGTGGTATACCGGGGATTTTAGCACTGCGTGGAAAGAGATTCTGAGAGGATGCGAGGGGCTGCTTGCATATACAAACAAGGGCGTCTGATAGCGGCGCACCGTTTTGGTAACGGTGCGTTACGACGCATTACGACCGGCTGCATATAAATTCACCCCTTGACAAAGCGGAGCAAATGTGATATACTAATCAGGCTGAAATAAGCAATGAGTCGATGGCAGCGGGGCGTAGCTCAGTTTGGTAGAGTGCTTGGTTTGGGACCAAGATGCCGCAGGTTCGAGTCCTGTCGCCCCGACCACAAATAAGCTGGTGTAGCTCAGTTGGTAGAGCAGCTGATTTGTAATCAGCAGGTCGGGGGTTCAAGTCCGTCCACCAGCTCCACTTTTTCAAATTCATATGGACGAGTTCCCGAGTGGCCAAAGGGGGCAGACTGTAAATCTGTTGCGTAAGCTTCGATGGTCCGAATCCATCCTCGTCCACCAAAAAACGAGTATCACATTTGTGATACTCGTTTTTTCATGTGGACAGGATGGATTCGGAGCGAAGG
>JALEHK010000005.1 GCA_022770625.1 Oscillospiraceae bacterium
TGGATCATCGAGGACTGCGAAGTCAGCAACAGCAAGTGCTGCGGCATTTCGCTCGGCAAATACTACGATCCCGAAAACGACCATTATTTCACCAATAAGCACGTGAAAAGCCCGACCCAGATGGAGCGCGACGCCGTCTGCCGCGGTCAGTATCACGGCTGGCTGAAGGAAAAGGTCGGAAGCCATATCATCCGCCGCTGCCATATCCACCACTGCGAACAGACCGGTATCGTCGGAAGAATGGGCGGCGTCTTCTCGATCATCGAGGACAACCATATCCATAACATCAACAATATGCAGCAGCTGGGCGGCGCGGAGATTTCCGGCATCAAGATGCACGCCGCGATCGACGTCATCATGCGCCGCAACCATATCCACCACTGCACGATGGGCATCTGGTGCGACTGGCAGGCGCAGGGCACCCGCATCACTCAGAACCTTCTCCACGATAACCACGCACCCGAAGGAGCCGACCGGGCGATGGGCGCGATGATGAGTCAGGACGTCTTTATCGAGGTCGGTCACGGCCCCACCCTGATCGACAACAACATCATGCTCTCCAAAGCCTCTGTCCGGATCGCGACTCAGGGCGTTGCGCTCGTCCATAACCTGATGCTGGGCGCGTTCACTGCGGTCGGCGGCGGCACCGACAGCACCGTCAACGGCGTCAATCAGCCCCGCTATACCCCCTACCATATCCGCCACCGCACCGAGGTCGCCGGTTTTATGACCATTCTCCACGGCGACGACCGGGTCTACAACAACATTTTCGTCCAGAACTGGCCGGTCGAAAAGGCCGAGGCCAAGGAGGATATGGGCTTTATGATGGCGGATAATCAGGTCGTCGGCACCGATGTATTCGACGAATATCCGACCTATGATGAATGGATCAAGAACTTCGAGATGGATAAACCGGCGAATATGATGAAGCTCACCGAGTACCATTTCGGCCACCTGCCCGTCTGGGTCAGCGGCAACGCCTACTTCAACGGCGCGAAGTCCTGCAAGAACGAAACGAATGCCTTTATTGACAATGACAATAAGGTTTCGGTCGAGCTGAAAGAGGAGAACGGCGTCTATACCCTCAAGACCAACCTTTACGAGTTCCTGAACGGCTTTGCAGACGGCATCGTCAACAGCGATATTTTGGGCCTTGCCTTTGAACCGGAAGAACGGTTTGAAAATCCGGACGGAACCGATATTATCTTTGATAAAGACTATTTCGGCGAACATCGCGGTCTGAATACCCTTCCCGGCCCGTTTGTCTGCGGCTGTGAAGCAGAGAAAAAGCTCTTCTGAATAAGCGCTATAAGCGCTTGAACAGCAAAAATCCCGCCGTCCGTTTCCTTTTTCAGGGAACGAACGGCGGGACCTTTTATTTTTTTACAAGCCTTTCCGCTTGAAAACATCGTGGTAGAGCGCTTCCCTTGTTTCGGTCAGCAGCGTTTCGGCCTTTTCCTGCAATTCCGGCTGGTCAAAAAGCTCGACCACCTCCGGAGCGGCCTTCTGAATATCCGGCCGGGAAAAGACAAGAAACGCTGCGTAGAGTAGAAAAACAGCACGGCTTTCTTAAAGAAAACCGTGCTGTTTCAATTGCACGCTTATGTGTCCTTACTTCGCCAGATTATAGATCTCGATGATCTCTGTTTTGCCGAGCGGGATATAGTCTTTGAGGACGCGCTTTCCGAAGAAGGTGCATTTCTCCGCCATCTCGTCAAACTTCGTATCGTCTACGTCCAGTTCACTCAGCCGCACCGGCATTCCGAGACTCTTAAAGAAGTTCTCACAGGCCTCGATCCCCGCAAGCGCCGTCCGTTCGGGATGCTCAAAGTCCATCTCGATCCCCCAGACTCTCTGCGCGAACTGACAAAACCGCGGGAGCGCCTTTTCGTTTTTGTAGATGTACTTGGCCCACGCCGGGAAGATGACCGCAAGCCCCGCGCCGTGCGCGACCCGGTCGTACATTCCCGAAAGTTCATGCTCGATCTGGTGGCAGCGCATCATGAAATTCCGCCCGCAGCCGGTCAGCCCGTTGTGGGAAAGGGAGGACGCCCACATCAGCGTTGCCCGCGCTTCGTAATCGTCGGGCTTATCCATGACAACTTTTCCCGCTTCAATGACCGAGCGCAGCAGTCCCTCCGCCAGATGATCGGTCAGCGCAACGTCTCCGTTCATGCAGAAATACCGTTCGAGCGTGTGCATCATAATATCGGTCACGCCGCAGGCGGTCTGGTATTTGCTGACGGTATAGGTCAGTTCCGGGTTCATGATCGCGAAGAGCGGACGGTTATGGTCGCTGTTGAAGCCGCGTTTGAGCCAGCCTTCCTCGTTGGTGATGACGCAGGAATCGCTCATCTCGCTGCCTGCCGCCGCGATCGTCAGCACCGCGCCGACCGGAAGCGATTTTTCCAGTACCCGTGCACCGGACGAAAATTCCCACGGGTCGCAATGGTTCGCCGCACCGGCAGCCGCCGATTTGGACGAGTCGAGAACCGAACCGCCGCCGACTGCGAGAATCATCTCAACCTTCTCGTCGATGCAGAGCTGCGCCGCTTTCCGGGAAAGAGAGAGCTTGGGGTTGGGCTGAACGCCGCCCAGTTCGACAAATTCAATCCCGTTTTCCCTTAAAGAGGCAACGATCTGGTCATAAAGACCGCTTTTTTTGATCGAACCGCTTCCGTAATGGAAAAGAATCTTCTTAAAGCCGTAAGACTTGATGACCGCGCCGACCTGCGACTGGACGCCTTTCCCGAAGATCACCTTGGTTGGTGTGTAAAAACTAAATTGTTCCACGTGAAACAACTCCTTTCAAAAACTGCTTCTTTTTTGTTGTTTTATGGACAAAACGCGCCGCTTTCGACCCGCTTTACATACATTATTGAGTTTTGCAAAGCAAAACTCGGTAGCGTCCGCGAAACTTGTTTCGCAGCGTTAGGCATCAAAAATGCCTTATACGCCGAGATAGCCTTTCAGCACCAGAAGGGTGTTGAAAACGCCGTCGATATGGCTCCGTTCATAGCCGTGGGACGCATAAACACCCGCGCCGATCAGACCGTGTCGGATGTCATAGCCTGCTTTCAGCGTCGCTTCTACGTCGCTTCCGTAGTGCGGATAAATATCCACTGCATAGTCCGCGCCCCCTTTCTTCGCGGCGGCAATCAGCTTCCCGGTCACTTCATAGGAGTACGGCCCGCCCGAATCCTTCGCGCAGATCGAGACCTGACGCTCGGTGCAGCGAAGCCCTTCGCCGACACAGCCCATATCGACCGAAATCGCTTCGGTTACGCCTTCGGGAAGAGAAGCACTTCCGCCGTGACCGACCTCTTCGTAAACCGTGACATGGACATAAACCCGTCTGGGAAGGACGATCTTTTCGTCATGCAGGTATTTTGCAAAGCCTAAAAGGATGCCGACCGAGAGTTTGTCGTCCAGGAAACGGCTCTTGATGTAGCCGCTTTCGGTGATCCGGGTGCGCGGCTCGAACGCAACGATGTCCCCGACTTCGATTCCGAGCGCACGAGCCTCTTCCTCACTGTTCACATCCGCGTCCAGAAGAATTTCGACGGTATCAAAGGTGCGCTTGGTCGAGGAATAGTCGCCGTTGACATGGATCGACGCGTTGATCAGCTGGCAGACGCCTTCGATCACCTTCCCGTCCCGGGTGTAGACCCGGACGTTTTCGGCTTCGGCGTTGTTGGCGTTCATTCCGCCGATATTGGTGATTCGAAGACGGCCGTTATCCTTGATTTCCGCAACCATCCCGCCGAGGGTATCGGTATGCGCTTCGAGGAAGAGCGCGTCGGAAGCGTCCTCTCCGCCGAGATCGATCAGAACGCCGCCCTTGCGGGTCAGTTCCGCCGAAAAGCCAAGCGATTCAAAGGCTTCCTTTACCCATTCAGCCGCTTTTGCGGTAAATCCGGAGGGACTGTCGATGGCGAGAAGCTCCGCCGCTTTTTTTGCGGCAAACCGCGCGTACTCATAGTCCAGTTTCATGATGGATGACCTCTTTTCTTTTGATTATGTTTTGGGTTCTGCCTGCGGCAGAACAACGTGAATCGTGACGCTTTGTGAATTTTGAGAAAGCTTGCTTGTCGGTTCCTCCTGCAAACCGAGGGCTTTGCCCTCTGGACACCCACAAGCCCTTTTTTGAAGGGCTTGACCCCAAAATCTATAGACCCACTCAGGAAAAGTTTCTGAAAAATCGCTTTGTTTTTTCTCTCCAAAACCTTCCGGAACCGGTCTACAGAAGTTTCGGGGCGCCCTTTATAGGCTTCGCTCTGCGCTCGCCTATATATGGAGATTTTGACTTATCGATCGTTCCGATCGATATTTTCTCATCGCTTTACGCTCTTCGAAAACCGTCAAAACTCCCGCGTAAAACCTTCCTGAGAGAGATCCAGTCAGGAATTTTCCAAAGCCTATACCGAAGAGGGTCAAGAAAAGTTTAGGGGCGCCCTTTTCAAAGGGCGCGCGTAACCCTCGTAGCTCCCCTCGTAGCC
>JALEHK010000082.1 GCA_022770625.1 Oscillospiraceae bacterium
ACTCCACGATGGACTCCGCGGCGGATGCAGCGCCGTCCACCGCGCCCGCGGCCGCCCGGATCATCCGCGCCAACCGCCCTCTTTTCGACATCGGCCTGCAAGGTCCCGACATCTTTTTCTACTATAATCCCCTGCACCATAACCCAATTGGCCAGCTCGGGTCTGATCTCCACGAAAAAAGCGGCCGCGAGGTCTTTACCCATTTCTCCGACTGCCTTTCCGGCGCTTCTCCCGCCCATATCGCCTACCTCTACGGCTTTCTCTGCCACTATGCGCTGGACGTGACCTGCCACCGCTACGTCGATCAGACCGCCGCCGAGACCGGCATCACCCACCTCGCACTCGAAAGCGAGTTTGAGCGCTTCCTGATGGAAACGGACGGGGTCGATCCGCTCTCCGAAGTCCTGACCAAGTCCATCCGCCCCTCCCTTGCCTCCGCCTGCATCATTAGCCGCTTCTTTGCCGCGGATAGTTCATCCTCAACTGACGGAACCTTCGCGGATGCCTTCGCCATTCAGAAGTCGCTGAATATGATCGTCCGTTATCATGCCTTTCTCCGCTCCCCCGGAAAAAATCTCCCCGGACGCTTTAAACGCAGCGTATTGAAAAACGGGATGAAGCTGGCTGGCATTTCCGGCTTTCTGATCCCGGATACGCCCGACCCCCGCTGCGTAAAAACGAACGCCGAGCTGATCCGCCTGTACGAAAAGGCGCTCCCGCTGGCCGCAGATATGATCGAACGTTTCCTTTCCGATCCGGAGCTGCTGTCCGATCCTGTCTTTGACCGGAACTTTGAATCCCAGATTCCCCAATGATCCCCAATCTTAATGACCCGGAAGGAAGCGACCATCCATGAAATCTCTCAAGCTGACCCGCGGCGAAAAAAACTGGATTCTCTACGACGTCGGAAACTCTGCCTTTGTCCTGCTCGTCTCGACCATCATGCCGATCTACTTTAACTACCTTGCCGGAAACGCCGGTTTAAGTTCAGTCGAATACCTTTCCTACTGGGGCTACGCCGCCTCGATCTCCACCCTCCTCGTTGCTTTGATCGGCCCGATCGCCGGGACGTTCGCCGACTACAAAAACCTGAAAAAGCCGGTTTTCGTCCTTTCGCTTGCGGTCGGCTGCATCGGCTGTATCGCTCTGGGCGCCGCCCCTCACTGGATCGGCTTCCTTCTCGTCTTTATCCTCGCGAAAATCGGCTACTCGACCAGCCTGATCTTTTACGATTCGATGCTGAGCGACGTAACGGCCCCCGACCGGATGGATCAGGTCTCCTCCCAGGGTTACGCATGGGGTTATATCGGAAGCTGTATTCCTTTCCTTCTGTGTCTCGGCGTTGTCCTGACGACTGGCCAGACCGGCCTTTCGATGCAGACCGCCATGACGATCGCGTTCGCGATTGTCGCCGTCTGGTGGTTCGTGATGACGATCCCGCTGCTGAAAAGCTACCGCCAGAAACACTGGATCGAGCGGGAAAAGGGAGCCGTCGCCGCCAGCTTCAAACGCCTCGGAAAAACGATCGTCGGACTGAAAAACGAAAAGTACGTTCTCTTTTTCCTTGTCGCCTTCTTTTTCTATATCGACGGCGTTTATACGATCATCGAGATGGCGACCGCCTACGGTTCCGCCCTCGGATTGGACTCGACCGGACTTCTGCTGGCGCTTCTGGTGACCCAGATCGTTGCGTTCCCCTGCTCAATCCTTTTCGGACGGCTTGCACAGAAGGTGCGCTCGGATAAACTCATCACCGTCTGTATCGCCGCCTACTTCGGGATCGCGGTTTTCGCAATCTTTATCAACAGCCAGCTTCACTTCTGGATCCTCGCGGTTGCGGTCGGTATGTTCCAGGGCGGGATTCAGGCGCTTTCCCGCGCATGGTTTGCCCGGATCGTGCCGCCTGAAAAATCGGGCGAGTATTTCGGCCTGCTGGATATCTGCGGAAAGGGCGCGTCCTTCCTCGGAACAGCGGTCGTGAGCCTGATGTCCACCCTGACCGGGAGCACCGGAGCGGGCGTTGGAATGATCGCCCTCTTCTTTATCGCCGGTATGATCCTTTTCAGAAAAGCGGTTTCCATTACGCCGAAAGAACTGCGATAACGTCCTTCCCCGACACACACTTTTGAACCGCTTTTTCTCTTCAAAACCCCGATTTTGACCGGTTAAACGTTTTTGAAAACCGCGCAGTTATGGGCTTTTTGATTTTGTTTACAATTTTTTCATATGTGCAGACGAAGCCAAAACCGCTCTTT
>JALEHK010000065.1 GCA_022770625.1 Oscillospiraceae bacterium
TAGGGATTTGTTTACAGCTTTTTTCATTTTGGTACTCCTTTCCCAAATCGAAGCTGTAACATCTCACAATCTCAGTATAGCATATAAATAAAACAACTTCAACGTTAAAAGTAACCAACATATCGGACTTATGCTTGTCAAAACGGCATAGTTGAAACTGAAAAATTCTTCTAAAACTGATAAAAATGACGAAATAAGGAGTAGAGAGGGAAGCAGGCGGTTATTTTCCGGCAAAAAACGTTTTCTGTCTCCTTGCGCATATTTTGAAAATCCTGCCCATATAAATCCAGTAAACTTTCGTATTTTTGGAGATTTTTTCATTTTGCTATTGAGACTGAGGGCTAAATGTGTTACACTAATATCAATGACAACAAACGCGAAAATGTCCGAAAAGACTTCATTCGGGACGATTTTCCGCGCAAGAGGAAAGGTTTGGGTAAAATGATCTATGTTATTTCCGATATTCACGGCTGCTACCGGTCGTATCTGAAGATGCTTGAAAAGCTGGGTGTCCGTGAATCCGATACCGTTTACGTCCTCGGTGATACGATCGACCGCGGCCGCAACGGAATTAAAGTCCTGCAGGATATGATGATGCGGCCGAATATTATTCCAATCCTCGGAAATCATGAGTATATGGCGGCTCATGCGCTCGATTCGCTTGCCGACGCAGCCCGGGCGGCCGACTTGATGCCGACGCCGGAACTGAAGAAAAAGCTGATTAAGTGGTTCTCCGATTCGGGCGCTTCGACTCTTCTTGCCTACCGGAAACTGTCTCCCGAGGAGAAGAGAGAGGTTCTCGACTATCTTTCGGAGTTTTCGCTTTATGAAGAGGTCAGAGCCGGCGGAAAAGACTACCTTTTGATGCACGCGGCTCCCAAAACCGGCGGCAGAGAGATGAGCAGTTATTCCCCCGAAGAACTTCTTTTCAACCACAGCCTTCCGGAAGAAAATCCTTTCCCCGGGAAAATTCTCGTAACCGGGCACACCCCGACCTTCCTTTTCGGCGATCAGTACCGCGGAAAGATCGTGATCAGTGAAAATGGCGACCATATCTGCCTGGACGCGGGCGCCGGATACGGCGAAAATCTCGCGGCGGTATGCCTCAACACCGGCTGGCAGTATTATGTCTCGACGAAGGATGATCCGGCGCTGAATTGAATGTAGTTTCTAATATTAAAGAGCAGCAGGTTGATGAAAAATCAGCCTGCTGTTTTTCTTTGGAGATATTCAACTGTGGATGTTTACCAGTGAGGCCGAAGTGGCTGCAGCCGGTATGGATAAATTCAGGATCGTTGCTCCGTTTTATTTTATGATGGCGCTTTTTGGAATTTTCAGCGGCGTTATCCGCGGCTGCGGGCAGACTTTTGTTCTCATGCCGGTCGCGTATCTGCTTTCTTCACATCTGGGCGCAAACGGCGTTCATTGGTCGCTGTCCGTCTGTTGGACACTGGAAGCGGTCGTCATGGGCTTGTATGATTGCTTCGGCAACTGGAATAAAAAAGAGCGTTGGTTTGAGGAACGGCTGAGTACAGGGAAAAGTCAAAAGGTTAGGATGCCCTTCTTTGAATGCCCCTGATTCAAAAAAGCGTAAGACGTCAAATGTGATCTCAGTCACTGAAAAGGCGAGATTTTTCTTCTATAATGATACCAGAACCAAAAAGGAAGTGATCAGGTGGCTGTAAGGCTGAACGAAGATAAAGAACTGGTTGCGGCAGTAAAAGAAGGACTGAAACGCACCGGCGGATACTGTCCCTGCCGGCTTCAGCGGACAGAGGAAAATAAATGTATCTGCTCGGAATTCCGTGCTCAGATTGATGATCCGAATTTTGAGGGTTACTGTCATTGTATGCTGTACTATAAATCCAAAGATTGATAAAAGGAGAATGATTATGTCGATCGTACACCTGACTAAAGAAAATTTCACGAAAGAAATCACTGAGTATAAGGGAAAATCCCTGATCGATTTCTGGGCAAGCTGGTGTGGCCCCTGTCGGATGATCGCGCCGGTCATCGAAGAGATCGCCAAAGAACAAAGCGCCGTTAAAATCTGCAAAGTCAATGTTGACGATGAGCCGGAGCTGGCGCAGATGTTCGGCATCAGCTCGATCCCGACTCTGGTTGTGATTCAGGATGGGAAACTCGTTGATCATGCGGTCGGCGCCCGTCCGAAAGAGGATATTCTTGCAATGATCGGCTGAGCCGTCAAAAAACTCCCGGCAGACCTGTTTGGAAGCAGGCTTGCCGGGAGTTTTTCAATCAAACGGTATTATTCAACATATTCCTTCAGCTTTTCGACATCGGTCAGTTCGATCACGCCCCGTCCCTGACGGATGATCTTTTCAGCGGTGAAATACCGCAGCATCCGGGTAACGACCTCGCGGGCGGTACCCATGTAGCGGGCAATCTGATCGTGGGTCAGCGAAAGGCGGGTACCCTGACGCACCGATTCTTCGAGAAGAAAGGCCGCAAGTCTTCGGTCGAAGCGCATGAAAAGAATCTGCTGCATGACCCAGACCGCGTCCGAAAGCCGGGCAGCCGTCTGGCGGAGGGTAAAGGTTTCGGCGTAGATGTTCTCGGATGAGACGCGCGCATAGCTGCTTCCCTCAACGATCAAAAGAGAAGAGTCCTCTTCCGCGTCGATCATCAGATCGAAGGAGATTCCTTCCTGCTTGAGCGCACAGGGGGCGGAAAGGATAATGACCTCGCCGGGATAGGCACGAAAGAGGGTGACCTCGCGGCCTTCCTCCGAAAGAAGGTAGCCGCGCAGGCAGCCGGTTTCGATGACAATGACGCCGGTACAGCCGCCCGTTCCGTGGACGTTCTCGCCCTTCGTGTAAGAGAAAGAATGAGTCGCGGAACAGAGGGTGTCCTGCTGGGCGGGAGTCAGCTTATCCCAGAAGGGAAAATACTGACGGAAAAAGATAGGGCAGGCGTTTTTATCCATGGGGCAAGGCTCCGATCAGTACGGATTTCCCGCATCGTCTTTGTCCAGACCGAAGAATTTCAGCGCGTTCTGGATCGAGTAGTCCCAGAAACGCCACTCGTGCTTAAAGCCGGGGGTCGTTTCAAAGGTCGCGTCCAGTCCGATCTCTTTGGCGTAATCCATAAAGTCGGTAAAGACGGGGTAAAGCATATCATCCTCGCCGCAGGCAAAGTAAAGTCTCGGCAGCTCGCCGGTTTTTGCCTTTTCACCGATGATCTTCCAGGTATTTTCGGGGGAAGCAAGGAAATCGTCCATGTCTTTATAGTTGGCGACCGATTTCTGCATCCGCGCCCACATACCCGGCTCTTTTTCGGGCATTGTCTCAAAGTTCCGGGGCGCCGCCGAAAGGATGGCCGCCGCCGCGAATTTCTCGGGATGATTAAATGCGTAGACACAGGTTCCGCGTCCGCCCATCGAAAGACCGGCGATAAAGTTGTCCTCCCGCTTATCGGAAGCCGGCAGCCAGCCGTAGATCAGCGGCATCAGCTCTTCAAACAGGAAATCGTACATCGCGTAGCCGGTTCCGAAGATCGGCCAGTTGGCGTAGTTGGCGTTCATGCCGCTCGGGCAGACGACGATTAGATCCTTTTCACAGGCGTACAGCTCGATGTTGGATTTTCTCAGCCAGTCGGTGTGATCGCCGAAGGTGCCGTGCAGGAGCCAAAGCACCTTATATTTTTTTCCACCGCCGTAAAATTCCTTCGCGTCCGCCTGCCACGGCTTATCGGGGAGGATGACGGTGATCTCGGTGTTGCCGCCAAGGTACTGGCTCTGGAAGTTGAGGTTCATGAGTGCCATAAAAAAGACCTTCCTTTCAATAAAAAATGGTTGAATATAAAGGAATGTAAAAAACATTCCGGTTTACGATTTAAATTTCAAAATACCGTTCGGCGTTTTTCCAACAGATGTCCTCGACGATTGTTTGGAGCGCTGCGGGGTCAGCCGGGTATTCGCCCGCGTCCACGAGATTTCCGAGATAGTTGCAGAGGATCCGGCGGAAATAATCGTGCCGCGCGTAGGAAAGAAAGCTCCGCGAATCGGTCAGCATCCCGATAAAGTTACCGAGAACGCCCTCGGCTGCAAACGAGCGGAGCTGATCGGTCATTCCGTCCTTATGGTCGTTGAACCACCAGGCGGCGCCGTGCTGAATCTTGCTCATGTGAGCGATTCCGCAGTCCGACTGGAAGCATCCGGCGATCACATCAAGAAGGGCGTTGTCGTTCGGGTTTAAGCTATAGAGGACGGTGCGGGGGAGCGCACCCTCCGATTCGAGCGCGTCGAGGAAACGGTAGAGTTTATCGGGCGTGATCGGGCTTCCGATTCCGTCAAAGCCGGTGTCCGGGCCGAGGGCTTTAGCGGCGGCGGTATTGCGGGAGCGGGTGACGCCGAGGTGAAGCTGCATCGCCCAGCCGAGACGGGCGTATTCCTTTCCGAGGAAGAGAAGGAGGGTCGTTTTCAGCGATTCCTCTTCATCGGCCGTGAGCATTTGTCCGCCCAACCGCTTTTTCAGGATCCGGTCGGCCTCTTCATCACAGACCGGCCGGAAGGGGATGTCAGCCATACCGTGGTCGGAAAGGACGCAGCCTTCGCAGGAAAAGTGCTCCATCCGGGCGCGAATGGCCGCAAAAAGGCTTTCCAGACTGTCGATTTTGATCTCTGCCGCGTTTTCGAGCGTCTCCACATAATCGGGGTAGTCCGGTTTTTCGGGCGAGAGAACCCGGTCGGGACGGAAAGCGGGGAGGACTTTGACCGGGAAGCCGTCGGAGCGGATCTGCTGATGCCAATGAAGGTCGTCAACCGGATCATCAGTCGTACAAAGGGCTTTGACGTTCGAGCGTTCGATCAGCTTTCTCGCCGAAAAATCGCCGGTCGCAAGCATGGCGGCAGTTTTATCGAAAACGTAATCGGCGTTTTCGGGCGTGAGGGGGAAGTCGATCCCGAAGTATTTTTTCAGTTCCATATGGCTCCAGTGGTAGAGCGGGCTTCCGATCAGCCGCGGCATGACGCCGGCCCATGCACGGAACTTTTCCCGATCGTCTCCATCGCCGGTGATCAGCTTTTCCGGGACACCGTCCGCCCGCATCAGCCGCCATTTATAATGATCGCCGCCCAGCCAGACCTCAGTGATGGTTGAAAATCGCTTATCCGTGGCGATCTCTTCCGGAGAGAGGTGGCAGTGAAAGTCAATGATCGGTGCCTTTTCGGCAAAACGGTGGTATAAAATCGGAGCGGTTTCTCCGGATAGGCAAAAGTCTTCATTTAAAAACGGTTTCATTGGATCGTATCCTTTCTGAGAGAGGGGAGAGTGTTTCCCTGTGCTTACCAGTGTACCATAAAAAGTGAAGGATGAATAGTAGTTATTTTGTGAAAAACAGGATATTTTTTATAAGGACGCGATTTTTGAAAGAAAATTTTGAAAAACTATTGACAGAAACATCCCGGCGTGGTATTATATATAAGCACTT
>JALEHK010000006.1 GCA_022770625.1 Oscillospiraceae bacterium
ATAGCCTGTCTCAACATCCACCGGTTCCATCGTCCGAAGATCATAAACATTCTGTGTTGCCTGATCGCTTGCCGCAAAACCATCATCATACGAAAAGAGCCAGTTTCCACATACAGTCAGTGCATCGTTCAGCCCGTCAATCAGAAGCTTTCCATTCGAATCGTACAAAGCCGTATGGTACCCGCCTTCCCCATCCTTAGCTTCCGGATCAATTGTACGAAGAGCATAGTATTTTCCATCTTCTGCGCCGTTCGGCGTAAAAGTACACCCTTCTCCCTCATACACCTTCTTATTCCCGCAAAAGACGACCGACCGGTTGTTGTCCCAGTCGGAAAGAATCCGGAGCTTTCCGTCATTCGGAAGCGAAGCTTCCTGAAGTGAAGCTCCCTGATTTTCACTTTCATTGCTGTCCGAGGTACTGGAGGCCGTGCTTTCCGAAGAACTGTTCTTTGAAGAACCGTTTTCTGAAAAACTGCTTTCTCCTGTGCCGCCCGCTCCGCTGTTCCCGCAGCTTACAAGCATCAGCGTCGCCGCCAGTAAAGCGGCCGCCAGTTTTCTGTCTTTCTTTGTCATTTCCTTTCTCATCCTTTCGTCAGAAACTTTTCCCCATAACGGCGTTTTTTTATACCCCACCAATTATAAAACATCTGAGCAGGGAAAAAAGGTTGCGCCGAAAAGAAAAATGTTTTTTAAGGTTTCTTTAAGATTTTTCGATCCAACCGGCGAAGGCTTTTTGATTGACAAACCGGAGTTCCTTCGGTATAATTGTATATGAAAAGGTATATCCTTTCATATACGATGATCTCCGCGGCGCCAGATATGGCGCTGCCTTTAATAAAGGGGCGCAATGATAGGGCGTCCTGCGTCCGAAGGCATTCCCGCCCGGACCGGAAAGGAAGACTCATTTGATGAACGAGAATCTATGCATGGGCTGCATGGAAAATAAGGGAGAGCTTGAAGTCTGCCCCTACTGCGGGTATTCGGAAAACGCCCCGCGCATCCAGTCCTGCCTTCCTCCCCGTTCGCTGATCGGAGACCGCTATCTGATCGGCAAGGTTCTCTCCTATAACGGAGAAGGCGTTACATATATCGGCTATGACACGGTTTCCGAGCGCAAGGTATCAGTGCGTGAATTTTTCCCCGACGCGCTTGTGACCCGTTCGGCGGACGGACGCACGGTTGAGGTGCGTCCGAACTGCCAGATCCAGTATAAAACCTATTTAAGCGATTTTCTCGAGGTCAACGAAAAGGTCGCGCATCTCCGCTCGATCTCGAGTCTTGCGCAGATCCTTGACATTACCGAGGACTGCGGTACCTTTTACGCAGTCTCCGAGTATCCGCTCGGAGAGACGCTGGAACAGTTTTTAGCCCGGAGAGGGATGATGCTGACCTGGGGCGAGACCTACGATCTGCTGCTCCCGGTCATCCGGACGATGCAGCTGGTTCATGAAGATGGGATCATCCACCGCGGCATCAGCCCTCAGACGATCTATATCACCTCTTCCGGACGGGCAAAGCTCTCCGGCTTCTGCATCAGCGCCGTCCGCGCCGCCCGTACCGAACTGGCCGCCGAGCTGTTCCCCGGCTTTTCCGCCCCCGAGCAGTATTCGACCACCTCGCCCCACGGAACATGGACGGATATTTACGCCATCTGCGCGGTCTTATATCTCTGCGTGACCGGGATCGCTCCGCCTGAGGCGCTGATCCGCACGCCCGAGACCGAGATCATCCGTCCGCGGGAACGGAACGAAACCGTTCCCGTCAAGGTAAGCGCCGCGATCATGCAGGGTCTGTCGCTCCGGCCCGGCGACCGAATCCGAACCATTTCTGAGCTGAGCACCCGCCTTCTTCCGGCAAAGGCGGCTCCGGCCGATGCGCCGACGGTCGCGATCCCGGCAGTCTCTCCCTCTCATACCGGTGCCACCCATCCGTGCACTCCCCATCCTCAGCCAAACCACCCCCGGCAGGACAGCAGAAGCTATCCGGATAGTCGTGCTCATGCGGCTCCTTCTCAAAGCCGTCCGCAGCAGCGTCCCCCCCAGAACCATCCGGCTCAACGCCCGGCTCAACGCCCGCCTCAGAACCGCCCGGTTCAGCAGACCCGCGTGCCGAATCCCCGCGCCGAACAGCGGATGGAACAGGAGGCCGAGAACAAAAAGGAGCGCAGTGTTGTCCTCAAAGCGATGCTGGTTACCCTCCCGATCCTTCTGGTCATCCTAATCTTCACCTTCTGGTTCTTATTCGGCGGAAAACGGACGAAAACCGAGTCTTATAAGGACAACATCGTTTCCTCTTCCGAGGAAGAAAGTTCTTCGTCCGGCTCCGGGTTCGGAAATTACACGCCCCCTGTCTCCTCTTCCCAGACAGCGAGCGACTCTTCTGAAGTTTCTTCCGCGCCTTCTTCGGAATCCGCCGAAAGCTCGTCGGAACCTTCCTCCGAGGAATCGTCCGATGCGAACACCTGGTCGATGGGAAAACTGGTCGGGCGGCAGCTTGAGGATGTTCAGAATGACGGCGAAGTGACCGGACACATCACGATCGACCCCGATATCGAATATGTATACAGCGAAAGCGCCGCCATGGGCGAGATCATCTGGCAGGACATCCCCGCCGGGGACAAGGTGGAAAACGGCTCCTCCGTCCGGATCAAGGTCAGCCGCGGCAGTCAGTATGTCACCATCCCCGATTGGGATAAGGTATCCCAGGAGGACTACGAAGCGGCTCTTGACGCCCTCTCGATCCCCTATAAGGTCGTCACAAAGGTCAGCACCGATTACCCCTCCGGGTATGTGATCGGCTGCGACCATATCGTCGGAACCAAGTACGATCTGGAAAGCAAAACCCCCATCACGATCTATGTCTGTGAAAACAACCAGTCATACTAAGTAATCCATATCATCCAAAGGAGAGATTTTTATGAAAAAGGGACTTCATCATGTTGCGCTGACCGCTGTGGATCTTGACCGGACGCTGGACTTTTACAAAAACGCGTTCGGCTTTACGGTTGTCCGCCGCTGGGGCGATGAGCATCCCGCCGCAATGATGGATGTCGGAGACGGAACGCTTCTGGAAATCTTTTCGGGCGGGAGCAACGCGGCTGAAGCACAGGCAAAATGGCTGCATATCGCGGTAGCCGCCGAAGATACCGACGCGGTATATGCAGCCGCGCTTGCGGCCGGTGCGGCTGCTCATTCCGAGCCGAAGGACATCGTCATCCAGTGCGACAAACCCCTTCCCGCCCGCATCGCCTTTGTCAAAGGCTTAAACGGCGAGCTGATCGAGATTTTCTGTGAGAAATAAGTAAAATTAAAAATTAAACAGTAAAAGCCGGCCGGTTTCCTCAAATTGCAGGAATACCGGTCGGCTTATTCATTTTATCGCTGAAAAAATCGGCGCAGACGGCCTTGAAAGCCACCCCGCCCGGGTGAAATCTCGCTTCCGTTTCCCCGAATCAGAATCGCGTCCTCTCCGATGACGAGAATATCCGCCCAATTCACCTGAATATCCGCTTCCCGGCCAAGCAGGCCGAACAATCTTGGCCGCCCGCGGATCACCAATGCGCGAACGGCCGCTTCTGAAACGCCGCCCGGCAAAAGAGGCTCTTCACGGGAAGGTTCCTCACGGAGCGGCTGATCGTCAAAGGCAAGCAGCAATTCATCCGCCGTTCCAAGGCATCTCCCATCCGATACGCAGAAAATCTCTTTTCTGAACAGCTTTCCGCTTTGCAGTTCCATCCGCCCCATCCCCCTTGCAAGATAGATATGAAAACGGATGGAAAGATAGACCGGTCACAAAACGGCGGCCAGACGCTTCATCTGACGCTCATCCGCAAAGGAAACGTCCCTCACCTCGAACACTCTCCCGTTGAGATAGGAAAGCAGACAGTCCTCCTGAAAGTCAAAGATCAGCTTATAGGAACAGAGTGCCTGACTGGTAAAGCCCGCCGCCCGTTCCTTCCGGTTATCGGAATATTTTCCGTCGCCGACCAGCGGACAGCCGATGTGCGCCATATGCGCGCGGATCTGATGCGTCCGGCCGGTTTTCAGTTCGATCTCGGCCAGCGTCACCTTTCCGCATCTTCTCAGCACCCGGTACTTCGTAACCATCGTCTTTCCACCGGGAACCGGCTTATCATAAACCTCTGCCTTATTCTCCCGCTCGTTTTTCCGCATAAACGCCTTGATCGTTGCTTCCGGTTTTGGCGGCGTGCCCTTGAGCAGGCAGAGATAGAACTTATGGAGCTGGCGCTCTTTGATGCACTCATTGAGCAGCCGGAGGGAGGGCGCGTTTTTCGCGACGATAACGATCCCTTCGGTATTGCGGTCGATCCGGTTGCAGAGTGCGGGAGCAAACGACGCTTCTTTTTCGGGATCGTACTCCCCTTTCAGGTACAGCCGGTGCTTGACCCGATTGATCAGCGTATCCACCGATTCCCCCTCGTCTTCATGAACGATCAGGCCGGAGGGCTTATTGACCAGGAGGATATTCTCGTCCTCGTAAACCACGTCAATCTCCGGAGCGGCCCGAAGAAAAAACTGCTCCTCATTCCCGCCGAAGAACTCGTCGCGGATATAAAACGTCACCCGGTCGCCTTCCGAAAGGCGGGTGCTGATCTCGGCTTTTTTCCCGTTGAGCTTGATGTATTTGGTGCGCAGGAATTTGTACATCAGATTTTTCGGAAGAAGCGGAACCGCTTTGCTGAGAAACTTATCCAGACGCTGTCCCGCGTCGTTATGTCCGATGACCATCTCTCTCATAGCTTAAAATCCTCCGGGGTAAACTGCGGGAGCTGCGGAGCAGGGCGGGGCTTTCTCCGAAGCGGAGCGTAGCGGAAATGCCGGCAGGAATAGCTCAGCGGCACGATCCCGTTCTTGCGGCAGAAAACCATATTCTCTTCCTCTTCCGGCGCGCCCCATTCACAATAGGCGCAGGAAGGCTTTATCTTTTTACCGAAAAGCGGCAATTTTTATCAGTCCTTTGTCTTTTGTTTTACATACCGTTTATTATAACATAAGCGTCCGTGAATTATTATAACAGCGTCCGCGAAACTTGTTTCGCAGCATGATTGATTTCTACCTTATTGAGTTTTGTGAAGCAAAACTCGGTAGCGTCCGCGAAACTTGTTTCGCAGCATGATTAATATCTACCTTGCTGAGTTTTGTGAAGCAAAACTCGGTAGCGTCCGCGAAACTTGTTTCGCAGCATGATTAAATTCTACCTTATTGAGTTTTGTGAAGCAATACTCGGTAGCGTCCGCGAAACTTGTTTCGCAGCCTTATTATAACATAAGCGCTGCTCTCCAATCAAGAGAATCGTGCAGGCTGCCAGCAGAAAAACCGAAGCCGCCGCGTTTCCCTCCGACGGACGCACCCTGATCCCGGCGGCAAAGGCTGAAACGGATACCCATGAGGAAAGATGAAAACATTTTTCCGCCCCGAAAGTAATCAGAAGCGAGAGCGGAAGGTGGATACAGCGGGAAAGGAAAAACTCCCGCATCCCGATCCCGCTCCCGCGCAGAAACGCCGCGTTCTGCATCCAGACGGATACCCCGCCGAGCGAACAGCAGAGGGTAACGGTCGCCACCGCTTTCCAGAAGGGAAGCCCCTTGGCGCTGATACAGCCGACGCTCACCTCCAGAAACGGGAGAAGATAACGCCCGCCCGGGATCATCCAAAGATAGGAACGGATCGCCGAAAAAAGAACGGTAAAACCGCATACGACCGCCATTCCGCGAATGCCGCCAAGCACACTTCCGACAAAACGATCTCCGAAAGGCGCTGGCGGGGCAGAGGTGCGCGCGGAAATTTTCTCCGGACAGGGCGGAAAGATCCGTCCGCAGATCACCCCGGTCAGGATCGCCGCCAAAAGCTGACAGCCCCAGAGCGCCAGTCCGATCCGCCCGCTCCCGAAAAGATACCGCCCGATCCCCGAACAAAAGGCGGGGCTTGCGAGAAAGCCGGTGCAGAGGATCCGGCCGCCTGCCTCTTTTGAGATCCTTCCTTCGCGGACAAGACCCGCCGCGGCCATCGTCCCCGCCGGATATCCGCCGATCAGCCCGAGCAGCACCGCGCCCGCCGTCTGACCCGGAAGCGCCAACAGTCTTTCCACCCCTTTCCCTCTCCCGCCAATCAGCATCCCACTCAGCACCATAAACGGAAAGAGCGCCGGAATCACCGTCTCGAGTGAAAGCCGGATCCCCTCCCGCACCCCTTCCGCCGCCTTTTCCGGCATCAGCAGTAAAAGCCCGCAGCACCCGCCCGCCAGAATGATCTTTCCCGCCCTTTTCCCCTTAGTCCAGTTCAATCCGCTCCGCCTCCCCCGACAGCAGCAGCCTGCCTTCGTCAAAACTCACGATGTGCAGTCCCTTTCCCCAGACGGTGCAGGCGCGTTTCCCGATCTTAAAGCGAAGATAATCCTTCCCCGCTTCCAGAAGACCGCCGCATCGATCGGTATACAAAACCGTCTCTCTTGCTTTTCCCGTCCATAGCTGTAAACCGGCTGCCGCCGCAAGACTCCAATCGTCCACCCGAACCACCTCCGAATGGAAAAGTATATTCGCACCGGGAAACGCATATGAAATACCGGGTCGGATCCGCCAAAGGAGGGAGCGTTATGTTTTTCCTGATCCGCGTAAACGGAAACGGGCTTCGATTTCTGAACGGCTGTGCGAAGGAAGGGATCGGCGTCATCGCTCCCGTCCTTTCGGAACAGGGCGTCTGCTGCCGGATACGGAGGATCGATCTTTCACGAGCGCGTGCGCTTGCGAGAGAAACAGGCGCTTCCCTCTCGGTTCTCGAATCAGACGGTATTTCGAGAAACCTTCACCGGCTCCGGAAACGGCTGGGGCTGATCGTCTGGCCGGTCTTTGTGACCGGTCTGCTGCTTTTTTCCCAGTGCTTTGCCTGGACGATCACCGTAAACGGCTCAGGCTCGATCCCGGAATCGCTGATCCTTCATACAGCTGAAGAAGCGGGACTGAAAAAAGGGATCTTCCTGCCCTCTTTAGACTTTGCGCGCGCCGCCGATCACATTCTTTCCTCGATCCCCTCGGTCGCCTACTGCGCCGTCAACCGGATCGGAGCCACCGTTGAGATCGAGATCAAAGAGGGCGACCCGATCCCGCCCATCCTCCCCGATACGCCCTGCAATATCACCGCCGCCGAAACCGGGCGGATCGTCTATATGGAGGTGACATCGGGCGAAGCGGTCGTTTCTCCGGGCGATACGGTCGGAAAGGATCAGCTCATCATCTCCGGCGTCACCGAGACCGCCGACGGCCGAACGCAGTATACCCATGCATCCGGAAAGATCATCGCCGACGCCCGCTTTTCCCATACCTTTACGCTTCCGCTTCGTCAGACCGAGGAAATTCCGACCGGGAAGACACGCACCCGCCGCTACCTTCTCGCCTTTGGGCGGGAAATTCCCCTTTTTTTGCCCCAAAAAGGCGGACTTTGGAAAGAAAACGGCGAAATTTTCCCCATTTCGGTCGGAAAAATCACCCTTCCGTTCGGGATCCGAGTCGCGTACGGGGAAGAATATACCGAAGCGGAGCAGCTCCTCTCCGAAGATGAAGCGCTCTCCCGCCTGAAAGAAGGAGCAAGCGCTTGGGAATTGGAAAATCTGACCGAGGCGGAGATCCTTTCGCGAGAGGAAACGGCCGAAAAAAGCGGAGAGACGATGGAGCTTATGATCCGTTACACGGCGAGGATGGAGATCGGAAAAAGCATTTCCATCCTCTCGGAAGAGGCGGACGAAAAGGAACCCGGTTTGTCAAACTGACATTTCCGCTGGCAAGAGCAGACATTATTTTTTGTTAAAAACGCATAGTTACAACTTGCAAAATTTATGGTATAATGCTAGTAATTCAACAAGGGACTTTCTTCTCTTCACCGACAGATCGTTCCCGCGAAAGGACGGATCATACAAGTTGGCAGAGCAGATCATCTCGTTCCAGGACACCGCTGAGATGGCGGCTTTCTGCGGGAGCTTTGACGCAAATCTCGCGGTCTTTACAAAGTTCTCCCCCGCGATGCTTTCCATTCGGGAAGGCGTCCTCAAGATAACCGGCGAAGACGGACCGGTTGCGGTCGCCGCTGCCGCCGCCGAAACCATCCTTTCCCAGATCCGTGCAGGGAAAACACCTGACGAGGTCGCGATCCGCTATGCGCTTGACGCCGCCGCCGGAGGGGAAAACGAGGAAGTCAAGTCTCTCTCTTCCGACTGTCTCTGTATCACCCAGAAGGGAAAGCCCGTTTCCCCGAAAACCGTCGGACAAAAGCGCTACATCAAAGCGATCGAGCAGAATACGATCACCTTCGGCGTCGGCCCCGCCGGTACCGGAAAGACCTATCTGGCCGTTGCAATGGCGGTCAAGGCCTTTAAGGCCGGAGTCGTGAGCCGGATCATCCTGACCCGGCCGGCCGTCGAAGCGGGAGAAAAGCTGGGGTTCCTTCCCGGCGACCTCCAGAATAAGGTCGATCCCTATCTCCGGCCACTCTATGATGCGCTTTTCGACTTTCTCGGTGCGGAGAACTTCCAGCGGCTTCAGGAGCGCGGAAGCATCGAGGTCGCGCCGCTCGCCTATATGCGCGGACGGACACTGGACGAATCCTTCATCATTCTCGACGAGGCGCAGAACACCACCCGCGAGCAGATGAAGATGTTCCTGACCCGTCTCGGCTTCGGTTCAAAAGTCGTCGTCACCGGCGACATCACCCAGATCGACCTTCCCGACGGAAAGGTTTCCGGTCTGATCGAGGCCACAAGGGTGCTCAAAAACGTCGATGATATTTCGATCATCCGTTTTTCCGAAAAGGACGTCGTCCGACACAAACTTGTCCAGGACATCATCAAAGCATACGACCGTTACTATGAGGAGGGCAAAACAAAACGCCATGAATAAAGTAAAAGTGATCATCTCCAACCGCCAGAATGTTGTGAAAATTCCCACCGGTATCCGTCTGCTCGTCAGACGCTGCTGCAACGCCGCTCTCCGTCTCGAGAACTTTCCCGAGGACGCCGAGGTTTCCGTCTCCTTTGTTGACAACGACCAGATCCGCGAGATGAACCGCGAGCACCGCAACATCGACGCCGCTACCGATGTTCTCTCCTTCCCTCTCGGCGAAAACGGCATTTATGACCATAACGAAGCGACCGGCGCAGCGCTTTTAGGCGACATCGTGATCTCGATGCCGAAGGCTGTTGAGCAGGCTGAGCTTTACGGTCATTCCCTTCAGCGCGAGGTCGGCTATCTGACCGCTCATTCGATGTTCCATCTGCTCGGTTATGACCATGTAAACGGCGGCGTTGAAGCCGTTCATATGCGTGAAAAGGAAGAAACCGTCATGACGATGCTTGGCCTCCCTCGGGGCGCAAGCTATGTAATGGACGATGAAAAACTCTAAAAAGGGTTCTTTTTGGAAAAGCTTCCTGTACGCTGCACGGGGAATTCGATGGTGTCTGCGCGAGCAGAATATGCGCTTTCATATCAGCGCGGCGGTGCTTGTCACCGCTTTTTCGCTTGTCTACCATCTGACCGCGGAGCAGTACGGGTTGCTTTTTTTTGTAATCGGAGCGGTGCTGGCGCTCGAAGCGGTCAATACTGCGATCGAAAGGCTGGCGGACGCCGTTTCGGAGGACTATCATCCCCTGATCGGAGCGGCGAAGGATCTTGCGGCGGGGGCGGTGCTGATCATGGCGATCGCGGCGGTTTTCGTCGGGTTTGCCCTTTTTTTCCACTTCCCAAGGCTGACCCTTACCCTTGCGATCATCGGAACGAGCTGGCGCTTTCCTCTTTTTCTGGCGCTTCTCCTGCTCGGATTTTTCTTTACGTTTATCTATCAACCCCATGACCAATGAAAGGCATATCATTTTATGAAACATACTACCCGCTCGGGATTTGTCGCGATCGTCGGGAAACCGAACGTCGGAAAATCCTCGCTGATGAACGCTCTTCTGGGCGAAAAAATCGCCATTGTCTCCTCCAAGCCTCAGACCACCCGCACCAAGATCATGGGCGTTCTGACCGACGGAGACACACAGCTCTGCTTTCTGGACACGCCCGGCTTCCATAAGCCCAAGACCAAGCTGTCGGGGCATATGAACAATGTCGTCAAGACAAGCATCGGAGAGGTCGATCTGATCCTCTTTCTCGTCGAGCCGATGGGCGCGATCAACGAGCAGGAGACCGAACTGATCGAGACCTTCAAGACCAAGCACCTTCCCGTTGTCCTCGCCGTCAACAAGACCGACCTCGTGGACAAGGAACAGCTGGCCGCGCGGATCACCGAAGTCAACGCGCTTTATCCCTTTACCGCGACCGTTCCGGTCAGCGTCCGTGAGAAAAAGGGCGTTGACGATGTACTCGCTGAGCTGAAGAGAAACTGTCCCGAAGGCCCCTTCTACTTCCCGGAGGACACGCTCACCGACCAGCCCGAACGGACGATCGCCGCCGAGATCATCCGGGAAAAGATCCTGCGGAATATGAGGGATGAGATTCCCCATGGCACCGCCGTCACGATCGAAAAGATGCGGGAGCGGGAGACCAACCCTGACATTCTCGACATCGAAGCGACCATCTACTGCGAGCGCGACAGCCACAAGGGTATGATTATCGGAAAAGGCGGCGCCATGCTCAAAAAGATCTCGACCGACGCGCGTCTGGAGCTGGAGCAGTTCCTCGATACCCGCGTCAACTTAAAAACGTGGGTCAAGGTTCGCAGCGACTGGCGCAATGACGAAAAAGCCATCAAGTCGGTCGGACTTACCTACGATGAATAATTTCCCACCCATCATATCTTCCCTTCATTCGGGGAATACTTTCCCTGACAGGATTTCCTGTCAGGGAGGAACATCTTATGCCGAATGAAAAACCGTCTCCGGACGCTTCCCCGCATTCTGCGCCGGGAATCCCGTCCGAGATCCCAATCCCGCCGCCGCTTCCCGATTCGCTTCCGGTCATCCGTTCATGGAACCGGTTCTGCCGCACCGGGAATGTCTGCGACTATCTGACATTCAAGTCGATCGAAGGAAGTGCCCGCCATGCACCTGACAACCCGCGCGATCGTCCTGGCGCAGACGGAGTATGGTTCCCAGGACAAAATGCTGACCCTGCTCACTTCTGACCGGGGACAGCTTCAAGCTATCGTCAAAAACCCCCGGCGCAAAAACGCGCGCAGCGCCGCGGCGCTTGAGGTCTTAGCGTACAGTGAGTTCGTCCTTTATCAGGGGCGGACTCAGTACATGATCGATTCGGCCGAACTGATCGAAAACTTTTACTCGATCCGGGAAGACCTGACAAAAATTTCTCTGGCCGCCTATCTGTCCGAGCTGACCCGGTATATCCTTCCGCAGGCGGATATCAGCGGAGAGGTTCTTTCGCTTTTACTCAATACCCTTTATCTGCTTCAGCACGGAAAGCGCTCGCCCGCCCTGCTCAAAGGGATCTACGAGCTGCGGCTGATGTGCCTGGCAGGATTCATGCCCGACACCGAATGCTGCCACGGCTGCGGAAAGGAAACGGGCGATTTTACGCTGCTTCCCTATTCCGGCGTTATTTTCTGCCCCGACTGTCTCCGGCGCGTAGAACCGGGCGACAATCCGGCGGATACGATACGGGTTTTCTTCCCCTATTCGACCTATCTGGCTTTCCGGCATATTGTCGAGGCCGCCGATAACAAAGAGCTTTTCTCCTTCCGCCTTTCCCCCGATACCGAAAAGGCGTTTTCGGCGGCGGCAGAAGCGTTTACACTGGCTCAGACAGCCCCTTCGTTCGGAAGCCTTGATTTTTACCGGACGGTCGCGGAATGAGCCGCCGTCCTTACGATCACCAACAGAACCCTTTTATAGACATACTTTTATAGGCATAAAGGAAATCATGCTATGATTAACCAGAAATACGCCCGCTGTCTCGAGCTGGATAAGATCCTCTCGATGCTGGCGGAATACACCTGCTGCGACACGGCGAAAAATCTCGCCCTGTCGATCGAGCCGAAAACCGATCTGGAAGATGTTCAGCGGGAGATTGACCGCACCAATGACATCTTCCAGCTGACCGTCCGTTTCGGCACCCCCACCTATATGACGCTGAAAAATCCGGTCGGGCGGCTGAAAATCGCCCAGTCGGGCGGCGTCCTCTCCTGCGGCGACCTGCTCTCGATCGCGGCGGTGCTGAGACAGGCGCGCATCCTCTCCCAGTGGCAGAACCAGTGGGAAAACGAGGAAAACGCCGTTTCAGAAGAATTTTCGATGCTCTATCTGAACAATCCGCTCGAACGGGACATCTCCGCCGCGATCATCAGTGAGGATACGCTGGACGACAACGCTTCCTCCGAACTGGCGGCGATCCGCCGGAAGATCCGTTCGACCGAACTGAAGATCCGCGACCGGATGGACAAGATGGTTCGCTCGGCCACCTACCAGAAATACCTTCAGGACGCGATCATTACCATGCGCGACGGGCGGTTTGTTGTACCGGTCAAGGCCGAATACCGAAACGAAGTTCCCGGCATGGTGCACGATACCTCCGGAAGCGGCTCGACCTACTTTGTCGAACCGGCGGCGATTGTTGACGCCAATAACGAGATCCGCGTCCTTCAAGCGAAAGAGCAGGAAGAGATCGAGCGGATCCTTGCCGAATTTTCCGCCCGTGTCGGTGAGGAAGCCGACGGGATCATCCGCTGCTTCAACACGGTCATCGATCTCAACATTCTTTTCGCCAAATCGACCCTTGCCTACAAAATGAAGGCGATGGCGCCGAAAATCACCGATGATGGACATATCCTGCTCAAAAAAGCGCGTCATCCGCTGATCGACCCGAAAAAAGCGGTGCCGATCGATTTTGAACTGGGGCGGGATTATACCACCCTCGTCATCACCGGCCCCAACACCGGCGGTAAAACCGTCACCCTGAAAACGGCGGGGCTTTTGACGCTGATGACGATGTGCGGGCTGCTGATCCCGGTCGCGGACGGCTCTTCGATCTCGGTCTTTGAGGATATCCTTGTCGATATCGGCGATGAACAGAGCATCGAGCAGAGCCTCTCGACCTTCTCGGCGCATATGGTCAACCTCGTCAGCATCCTTGAGGTCGCGTCCTACACCTCGCTTGTCATTATCGATGAGCTTGGCTCGGGAACCGACCCGATCGAAGGCGCGGCTCTCGCGGTCGCGATCCTCGAAAAGCTGCGCAAACGCGGCGCCAAGGTCGCGGTCACCTCCCACTACGCCGAACTGAAAATGTACGCGCTCCAGACCGATAAGGTCGAGAACGCCTGCTGTGAATTCAACATCGAAACGCTCGCGCCGACCTACCGGCTGATGATCGGCGTTCCCGGAAAGTCCAACGCTTTCGCGATCTCGAAAAAGCTGGGACTGGACGACGAGATCATTGATGAGGCTGCGTCGTTGGTCGAAAGCGACAACAAGCGCTTTGAAGAGGTCGTAGACTCGCTCGAAGCCTCCCGCCAGAAATATGAGCAGATGATGCAGGAAATGGCGGACGAAAAAGCCGCGATCGACCGGGAAAAAGCCGAAATCGACGCATATCGTGAAAAACTCGCCCACGAAGAGGAAAAAGAAGAAGAAAAAGCGAAAATTCGCGCACAGGCGATTGTCCGAGACGTTCAGGCGCAGGCCGATGCGGTTTTAGCAGAACTGGCCGGCATCAAAAAGCTCAAGGAATCGGATGAGTTCGGAAAGCTGATCCTTTCGGCGCGCTCCTCCGTCCGAGGAAAGATGAGCCGGATGCACGACGCCGCAAACCCGATCCACGAGCGCACCAACGAGGGCTATACTCTCCCCCGCCCGCTCAAACCGGGCGATGCCGTTCAGATCTACGACATCGATAAGGCGGGAACGGTCTTAAAAGCGGTCGATAAAAACGGGATGGTTCTGGTTCAGACCGGCATCCTCAAATCTCGCGTTCCGATCGGAAACCTTCGGCTGCTCGACCAGTCCAAGATCCAGGTCAACGGCCAGCCCACCGGTAAAAAATCGCTCTATACCCCGGCCCGCGGCGGCGGAAGCATCCGCACCGCTTCGGTCTCCCGCGGAAGCCGCACCGGAAACACCGGTTCGCGCGGACTGGCGGAGGTCGATCTTCGCGGGATGAACGTGGAAGAGGCACTGATCGAGGTCGATCGTTTCATCGATTCGAGCGTCCTCTCGGGCATCCATCAGGTCACGATCATCCACGGCAAAGGAACCGGCGTGCTTCGCGACGCGATCCAGAACCACTTAAAACACCACACAAGCGTCAAATCTTTCCGCCTCGGCGCATACGGTGAAGGCGAAACCGGCGTTACCATCGCGGAACTGAAGTAAAATTTGGGGTTCAACGAACAAAAACGTATTTTTTAGGACAATATTTTGGGTCTTGCTAACGCAAGACAACGTAAATTGGAACGTTTTTGAAGTCGTGAAAACGTTTTCTGAATCGATTTCTCATACAAACAAAGGACTCTGTCCTTTTGAAACCTGCAAGCCTTTAAAAAGGCTTGATCTAAACTCTTTTGACCATTTTTCGGATGGTTTACGCGCTGATCTATGTATTTTTACACGGATTTTGCGTAAAATCTTGCATTTTACGCAAAATTTCCGTTGCAACCTGAGCGATCCTGTGTTATAATAGAAACAGGAAGCAGACTTTCGCGGTTTTATATCCGCAAAGGGAGGATTTTATCAATGACACGAGTACAGATCCGTTTGCAGGACATGAAGCGGGTGCAGGAACTGGCGAGATTTTTGACGTCGATCCCCGGTGATTTTTTCCTTGTGTCCGGTTCGGCGGTAGCAAATGCGAAAAGTTTGATCGGCATCCTTGCGATGGACCTTGACACACCGGTCGAAATGCGGCTGATGGGCTGCTCAAAAGAGGACGAAGATAAGGTCATCGAAAAGCTGAAAGCGGATTACGACGCGAAATTGTAATAGAGGTATAACAAAAAGCGGAAGCACTCTTTTCATCGAGCGCTTCCGCTTTTTATTCCCGATCAGAACCAGAAAACCGGGTGCTTTCCGTCCGAAAGTTTCAGACCACCGGTCTCGAATGTGAATAAAATTTTGGAGTTATGATCCGCAAAAAGAACATTTGTTCATACGCGCTTCACAAATTTATCCTATACTAGAAAATGAGGGGAAGAGTTTTCCTGAACTCTTCCCCTCAAATTTTTTCAAACCGGTTACGCTTCCGCTGTGATCACGCCGGTCAGCGCAGTCATCGCCGCCGTTGCGGGAGAACCGAGGTAGATATTGACGCCGGAAGTACCCATGCGGCCGAGGAAGTTGCGGTTGTTGGTCGCCAGAACCGTCTCTCCGTCGGTCAGGATGCCGCCCGCGCGCCCACAGCAAAGCCCGCAGCCCGGCTGGGTAATCATCGCGCCCGCTTCCGCAAGCGTTTCGATGTAGCCGGCCTTGATCGCTTCGCGGTAGATGCTCCGGGAAGCCGGGGTCACGATCATGTTGACGTAGGGCGCGATCTTCTTCCCCTTCAGGATCCGCGCGGCGACCGCGAGATCCTCCAGTCGTCCGTTGGTGCAGGAGCCGAGGAACACCTCATCGACCTTCACGCCCGCTTTTTCGGAAACGGGATGGATATTGTCCACCTGAGACGGACAGGCCACGACCGGAACAAAATCCGCAGCGTTATAGTAAATCACCCGCTCATAGTGCGCATCAGGATCGGGCTTGACCCAGGAAACGCTCTCGAGCGAAACGCCGGAGAACGCCGCTGTTTTCTCGTCCGGCACAAAGAGCGCACATTTGGCTCCGCATTCGATCGACATATTGCTCATCGTCATCCGGGAGGAAACGCTCATCTTCTCGACACAGCTTCCCGAAAATTCAAGCGATTTATAGGTCGCGCCGTCCGCCCGCAGGTCGCCGATCACCGTCAGGATCACGTCCTTCGCGTAAACGCCTTTCGGAAGGTCGCCGTCGATCTCGATCCGGATCGTCTCGGGAACGCGGCACCACATCTCCCCCGTTCCGAGGATCGACGCCATTTCGGTATAGCCGATACCGGACGAGAAGCAGCCGACACAGCCGTAGGTCGTCGTATGGGAATCGGTGCCGAAAACGATCTGACCCGGGCGGGCATAGCCCATCTCCGGCATCAGCTGATGGCAGATCCCGTCCGCGCGGTGAAAGTGGGTCAGCCCCTGCTCCTTAACAAAGGCGTCGCCGATCTTGAAGTGGCGGACGTCCTCGACCGCCGAGGTCGGAACCAGATGGTCATAGATCAGAACGACCTTATCCGGATCCCAAACCTTCGTAAAGCCCATTTCACGGAACTTTTCCACTACAAACGGAATAAAAATATCATGGATCATTACCCGATCGACGTTTACCGTAACGATCTGGCCGGGGCGCACCGAAGCGTCGCCGGTATTATGGCTGATAATTTTTTCAATCAATGTCTGTCCCATTGCGCAAACCTCCTCAGATCAGACCGTTTCGTTTCTGCATGGCTTTGACCAGCCCGCCCGCTTCCAGAATATCGGTGAGGTTTTTCGGAAGAGGGCTGATCGGATAGGAAACGCCGTCGTGCTCGATGCTTTCGCCGAGTGTGACCGAGATCTCGTCTCCCTCTTTCACATGGTCATACAGATCGCTTTCGATCAGCAGAAGGCCGTTGTTGATCGAGTTGCGGAAAAAGATACGGGCAAAGCTCTTGGCGATGACGCAGGCCACGCCGAGATGCTTGATGATCTCGGGCGCCTGTTCGCGGGAGGAGCCGCAGCCGAAATTCTTTCCGGCTACGATGATGTCGCCGGACTGGATCTGACCCGCAAGCTCGGGGCGCAGCGGAGAAAATGCATATTTTTTCATATCGTCAACGGTCGGAAGCGCAAGATATTCGGTTGGGATGATGATATCGGTATCGATATCGTCTCCCAGCACCCAAATTTTACCGGTAAAGCTGGACATGATACGATTCTCCTTTTCTTACTTAGTCAAGATTTTCCGCACCGGTGATCCTCCCGGCGATGGCGGAAGCGGTGACTGTCGCCGCAGAGGCAAGGTAGACCTTTGAGGTCTTATGGCCGGCGCGTCCCTTGAAATTGCGGGTACCGGTCGAGATCAGCACTTCGTTCTCTCCGATAACGCCCTGGCAGCTTCCCCAACAGACCGAGCAGTTGCAGTTCATGACCATCGCTCCGGCTTCAAGAAGGGTATCGATGATCCCCTCTTTCAGCGCTTCGAGATAGACTGCGTTGGAAGCGGGCGCAACGATAAACCGAACGTCCGGATGGACTTTTTTACCCTTCAGCATATGAGCCGCGACGCGAAGCTCATCGATGCGTCCGTTGTTGCAGGATCCGAGGAAGGCTTCATCGATCTTCACTTCGTCCCCCGCGAGCAGTTCTCTGAGCGGGAGTACGTCATCGACGAAATCGGGTCTTGCGACGACCGGTTCGATCTTATCCAGATCATATTCGTAAACTTTCGTAAATTTCGCGTCGGGGTCGGAAACAAACATATGCTCCGCTTTTCTTCCGTGCGCTTCAACATAGGCGGCTACCTTTTCGTCCGGCTCAACGATACCGGTCTTTGCGCCCGCTTCAACCGCGAGATTGCACAGAACAAAACGGTCGTTGACCGAGAGGGCGTGCGCGCCGTCGCCCGCAAATTCCATGCACTTGTAGTTTGCGCCGTTTGCGCCGATATCGCCGATGATCGTCAGGATCAGGTCGCGGGGATAAACGCCCTCGCGCAGCTTGCCGTGCAGGTTAAAGCGGAGCGTTTCGGGAACCATGACCCAGCTCTCGCCGGTCACCATTCCGTAGAGGAAATCGGTACATCCGACGCCGGTTCCGAACGCGCCGAGTGCGCCGTAAGAGCAGGTATGCGAGTCGGCACCGAAGATCAGTTCGCCGGGGCATACATAATCCTCGACCATGATCTGATGGCAGACGCCTTTTCCTTCGTACATCTTGATGCCGTGCTCTTTCGAAAACTCGCGCATCTTTTTATGAACAGCGGCGGTCTTGGGGTTTTCGGCGGGGATGTTGTGGTCAACGATAAAGACGACCTTACCGGGGTCGGCAATATGCGGATGGTTCAGTTTATTATGATACATATCGATCGTCAGATGGGTCGTACCATCGTTGCTCATCATCCGGTCGAGCGTTACGGTATGGATCTCTCCGGCGTGGACTTCGTTTACGCCTGCGGCTCTCGCCACGATCTTTTCAGCAATCGTCATTCCCATGACTAAATTCCTCCCTCTTTACTCGTCTTTATTCAGAAACGCAATCAGCCCGCCGGCGTTTAAGATCGTCTGCATATAAGGCGGGAGTTTGGTGCAGGTATAGGTCTTTCCGTTTACCGTGACCGTTCCCTCGCCAAGATCCAGTTCCGCCTCGTCTCCGGCGGTTACATTTTCCGCCAGTTCCTTACAGACCAGAACCGGAAGGCCGATGTTGATCGAGTTGCGGTAGAAGATACGGGCAAAGCTTCCGGCGATAATCGCCTTGACGCCGAGCGCTTTCAGGACGCTGGGCGCCTGTTCGCGGGAAGAGCCGCAGCCAAAATTCTCACCGGCTACGATGATGTCGCCGGGACGCACCGCACCGGCAAAGCTCTCGTCAAGCGACTCGAACGCGTGCCCTTTCATCTCGTCGATATTGGGAAGCAGAAGATACTGGGATGCGATAATCTGATCGGTATCGACATCGTTTTTAAACTTGAAGATCTTGCTCATGAAACGATCCATCCTTTCCTGAATAAACAAAAAACGCTTTCGTTTCCGCCACCGTCCTTGGGTGAGCAGGAAACGAAAGCGCAAACTTCCGCGGTACCATTCCTGTTGACGGCTAAGCCGCCCTCTTTAGAGTCATCGGCGAACGCGCAACGCACCGCGAATGACCGTCTCTATAACGGGAGAACCCGTCTCATCCTACTCTGGGCTTTCAGAAAAGCCGCTTTTCAGTGAGCCGCTCGGGAGCCAGCAATTTCCTTTCCTCTACCGCCTCACATCAACCGGCGGCTTTCTGAAAGCAGGTATCAGGAAATCTATTCTCCGTCCTTGCGTTACCACTTATTGAAACTTATTATACCAGTATGGAAGTTGTTTGTCAAGTTATTCCGGAAACAAAGTTTCCGAAAATATTTATCGCGATCAAAGATCGCTGCGGTCAAGAATCGCCGCGATCAAGAATCGCAAAAGTATAGCCCTTCGCCCGCGCCTGATCGATCAAGTCGCCGAGCATCGCGGCGTTGGTCTTCGAGACAGCGTGGAGAAGATAGACCGCACCGGGGTGAAGAGCGCTCACTGCCTTTTGGAGGGCGGAAGCGGGCGCCATCTGGTTATTCACGTCCCAATCCTTATAGGCGTAACTCCAGAGCACCGTCTGATAGCCCATCCCCTGCGCCTGGGAGAGGAGTTGTTCGGAGAAAACGCCTTCCGGCGGTCGCATCAGGTACATCGTATAGCCGAACTTTTCCTCCATCTGGCGGTGAAGGCCGCCGATCTCAGAATCCCGCTTGGCGATCGAGATCGAAGGAAGGTTCGGGTGGTTGACGGTATGGTTGCCGACGGTATGTCCCTCGTCGATCATCCGCTCCACCAGCTCCGGCTCGGACTTTAAGTACGCGCCGGTGATAAAGAAGGTCGCCGAGACGCCCTTTTGCTTTAAGGTATCGAGAATCGGGGCGGTGTAGCCGTTCTCGTAGCCCTCGTCAAAGGTGAGATAGATTACCTTCTCGTTTTGCCCGATAAAAACGCCGCCGCGGGAGCCGAACTTTTCCTGATACGAAAGCGCGGAAAGCGGGCGGTTCAGAGAATCGACCTGTGTGCCCGGCCCCCAGCCGTAGGATTTGTTGGAGATCGAAGAGAGGTTTGTTGAAGAAGAAACCGCGCCGGAGGAAGAGAGGGTGTAGACGGTCGAGCCGTCGGTGATGCTCCCGGTTTTCATCGCGCCGGAAGCGGTCAGGTAATACTTTTTATCGCCGAGAGAAAGCCAGCCGGTCTTCATCGCGCCGTCTGAACCAAAGTAATACCACTTCCCGCCCGACTTCGCCCAACCGGTCTTCATCGCGCCGCCGGAAAAGAGGTACCAGTTGTTCCCGAGAGACTGCCAGCCGTCGAGCATGACGCCGGAATTGTCCAGATAATACCACTTATCATCAAGCTGCTGCCAGCCGGTACGGGGCGCGCCCGTTTCATCGAGCAGGTACCAGCGTCCATCCTCATTGTACCAGCCGGAAACCGGCGCTCCGTCAGCGTCCAAAAGCCGCCCGGCTTCCCAGTGCGGGAGGGCGGATTCCCCGCCGCCGGGAACGGTCTCCGGTTCAAGGCAGTTGGTCAGACCATCGGTCGAGCCGGTGCAGGCGAAAACCTGCCCCGAAAAGGCGGTCAGGGTCAGCATCGCCGAAAGAATCAGTGCCATACACTTTCGTTTCATCGTTCTTCTCCCCTTTCGTACCCTCATTATAGCAAAAATTGCTGAAAAGGGCAAGACAGGAAGAGAAAAATTAAGACAAAATTAACCCCTCCGTCCGGGAAGGACGAAGGGGTGAGGAGTTAGGAGATTTTGCAGTAGTGGGCGGCGGCGTTCTTATGGGTGGTGCAGTCGTTCTTGGCGTGGAAGCAGAAGGACGAGCCGAGGGCGGAAGCCAGCTTATCATTCTCGGATGCGTAGACGGCGGAGAGAGAGGTACAGCGGGAGAAAGCGTTGTTTTGGATCGAGGTAAGTTTAGAAGCGTCCGCGAAGGTAACCGAGGTAAGGGCTGTGCAGTAAAAAAAAGTGAAGTTTCCGATCGTGGTTACCGAGGACGGAATTTCAATAGTTGTGAGAGAGGTGCAAC
>JALEHK010000022.1 GCA_022770625.1 Oscillospiraceae bacterium
CGCGGGAGTTTTGGCGGTTTTCAAGCCCCGCAGAGGGCGCTTGAAAATACCGGTCGCTCCGACCGGTAAGCTGAAACTCCATGTTTTTCCTTTGCGCAGAGCAAAGGAAAATAAGGGCTTTAGCCCTCTGGACACCCACAATCCTTTAAAAAGGATTGACCTAAACTTCTCTGGCTTCTTGTTCTGGCAAGTTAACGCGTGTTGGAACGCACAGCGGTTTTCATAGAAGGATTGTAAAATTTCTGTGTCGGTGCAACAAAAGTTCCTTTTTCAGACACTTATTTTATGAAAGTATTTTTTAACAAAACCCGATGATTTTCCGAAAAAGAGTTTACCGGGCGCACCTTGTGTGATACAATAAATGATGTGGAGCATGACTTCGTAAGAAGCATGATTTCGTAAGAAACATGACTCCGCAATAAAGGAAAGTCTGACAGACGATGCGCGGAATACTTTTCCTTTTCCGCGCATATCCTTATAAAAAGATTTTTCCGGAAAGGATGGAATTTGTTTATGCAGAATGTAAAACATCGTTCCATGCGTCTCCTGACGGCGTGTATGGCGGCGGTCATGCTGGCCGTTTCGGGAACCGCGGCGGGAATTTTTCCGCAGACTGAGGTCTCGGCGGCAGTCAGCACCAAGGTCAATCAGGATGATTTTGACGCAAAGCTCTATAAGGCGCTGCTCGCGCAGTGCGATACCAACGGCGACGGAACGCTTACGGCGGACGAGCTGGCCAGCTATACCTACATCGACCTTTCGGGCAATAAGCTGACCAACCTCAGAGGCATCGAATACCTTTCGGGCGTGACCTATCTCGACCTTTCGGACAACCAGCTCTTTTCGCTGGAAAATCTGAAGTATAACTACCGGCTGACCTATCTCGATATTTCGAATAACCGGTTCACAAACCTTGACTCGATCTCGGACAACTCGGACGTTTATTCAAACCTCAAGGAGTTAAACGCTTCGGGCAACAAACTGACCGATATGTCGGGCGCGGTCGTCTGCTCGAACCTGACGACCCTCGATCTTTCGGCCAACCAGCTTTCGAACATCGGAAGCAGCATCGTTGTCATGCGTCAGCTGACCTCTCTTGACCTGTCGAACAACCGTCTCTCTTCGATCTCCGGCCTTCCGTCCTCGCTTACGACGCTGAGCGTGGCGGGAAACCAGTTAAGCGATCTTTCATTTGCTGGAAAGCTCTCGTCGCTCAAATATCTGGATGCGTCGAATAACCTTCTGACGAGCGTGTACGGCCTTCCGACCGGAAATCTCGAAACGCTTTATCTTGAGAACAACCTCCTGAAATCGATGGGCGATCTGACGGGCGCAAAAAACTGTGAGATCAATCTCTCTCATAACCGGATCGATACCTATTCCACTGCCGAGCAGAACTATTCCGAAACGCTCAGACTTTCGGGCAACGCGGTCACGGCTGTTCCGCAGGATCTTTCCGGATGGCAGTATCAGAACGGCGCGGTCTACTATTTTACCAATGCGACCGGTTCGTATGTGACCGGAACAACGACCATCAGCGGAACTTCCTATACCTTTAACGGAAACGGCGTCCTGAACGGTACCGAAGAAAAAGCACCGGTCAAGCCCTCTACCTCTCCTTCCGATGGAAAAGATGATGACAGCACCGGTGCGGACAAGCCGGGCGGCAGCACGGACAATCCGCTTCCCGGCACCTGGCAGCAGTCGGGCGATCAGTGGTATCTGGTCGATGCAAACGGCAATATGCTGACCGGCTGGCAGAAATACGATACTGCGTGGTATTACTTAAACAGCGACGGAAGCATGAAGACCGGCTGGATGCAGGACGGAAGCACCTGGTATTATCTGTACGACTGGGGCGGAATGGCGACCGGCTGGTACAAGGTCGGCGGAAGCTGGTTCTATTCGGACGGAAGCGGAAAGATGCTTGCGAATAAATGGCTGGAATACAAAAACGAGTGGTACTACTTAAAAGGCAGCGGCGCGATGGCCAAGGGCTGGCTCCAGCTGAATAATGCATGGTACTATATGGGAACCGACGGGATCATGCGCACCGGATGGCAGGACATCGGCGGAAGCACCTATTATATGTCCACCAGTAAGGGGTATTGCGCGACCGGTTGGTGCAAGATCGACGGCAAGACCTACTACTTCGACACGACCAGCTGCAAGCTCGCGAAGAATACGACGATTGGCGGCTATAAGGTCGATGAGAACGGAGTTTATAACGGGTAAGCTGCAAAACTTGTTTTGCGGACGCTGCCGAGTTTTGCTTTGCAAAACTCAATAAGGTATGATTGAATACTGCTAAGACAAAATAAAAACAGACGGAGCTTTTTCATAAAAGTTCCGTCTGTTTTGTTCTCTGACGTCATGCACTAACGGCTCATTAGCGCCGCGATTTCCGAAAAGCGGGCGGTGATGCGGCCGTAGTTTTCTTTTTTGTGGGGGTAAAGGCATCCCGAGCAGTCCTTGATCCGCCCGGTTTCGGTGTCGATCCAGGACGGATTCCCGCCGCACGCTTCGCCCAGCGGATAGAGCGGGCAGTAACAGAACAGGCAGTTGAAGCTTTCGGGGTCAGCGCCTTTATGACAGGGGAAAAATTCACAGGCGCGGTTGGTGAAAAAAGAATAATGCTTTCCTTCCCACGGTTCGCTCATGGAAACACTCCTTTCTCTTAGGATAGAAAAAGCCCTGCAAAACACTCGGTTAAGAGCACTTTGCAGGACAGGGAAAATGCGGGATTATTTGAGGTTCTTGGGAGAGTGCTTCTTGATCGAAGCGTCGTTGGTGACGAAGGTCATGCCGTTGACCCAATCCTGCTCGTACTGGGTAAATTCTTCCCATTTCTCGTTCTGGAGGACGGTGTTGCGGTAGGTCGCAAAACCGTTGTCGTCATTTTCAAGGCGAGTCCAGACATAGATCGTTCCGTTGCCGTCATCATAGCTTCCGCAGTCACCGGCCTTTGCCGAGAAGAGTGCTTTGACGAGATCTTCGGGGTAGGTGGTGTTGCTCTTGAGAATATAGGAAGAGGTATCCGTATCTTCATCCGTGCTGTCGGAAGAGGTGTCAGAAGAAGTATCGGAGGAGGTGTCCGAGGAATCGCTGCTGTCGGAGGAAGCGGTGTATTCGGTCTTGACCGACTCAAAATCCTCGCCGCCCTTGACGGCTTCAACGGCATCGTCCGCGAGCGACTGTTTCAGTTCAAGATCCTTTCCGGTAAGGACGTTTCCGTCATCATCGGAAGCGTCGATCTGGAAAACGTTGATGTGGGCGTACTGATCGTTGAAATCGGCACGCAGGTCGTCTTCGCTGACTTCCCGTTCGCCGCCTTCCCCGTAGATGTGGAAGAAGAGCTGAGATTCCTTGAAGGAGTTGGTCATCAGGCTGGTGTAGGATTTTTCCGCACATCCGGCCGCTTCGTAGGTCGAGGACATATTTCCCCAGTAGTAGCTGATATAGCTGTCGATATAGGTCTGCTCGTCGTTCGAGAAGGAAAGCCCGTATTCGTCAAACTTGGACTCGACCGCGAGATATTTTTTCGCGAGGGCATCGGTGCGGTTCTTTACCCAATCGAGCGCGTCCTGAGAATTGATCTGCTGATCGTAAAGAGGGGTGGAAGAGTCGATTCCGGACTGGGCATATCCTTCGTTATAGGCGTTCATCGACAGGCCGATGTACATACCGGAGGTAAGCTCATATTTTCCGTCTTCGGTGCGGTAGGTCCAGGAAGTGTCCTGTCCGCAGGAGGCCATCGATGCGGCCGTAACGGCACAGGCTGCCATCAGGGCTGCGGTTTTGAGAAAAGGTTTCAAAGATTTCATCCTTTCTATTGCGCGTTTCTTTTCAGGAAACGTTTGGACTGTTCAAGTATATCTGTGTTATTATACACGATTTGAGCGCGCTTGTCCAGTGAAAGCCCCGAAAATTTACGCGCCCTTTACGCGCCCTTTACGCGCCCTTCACACGGCCTTCACACGGCCTTCACAAACCGTTCCTCAGGCATGGCGGCGGTTATAAAGAAACATTCCGATGCCTGTTCCGCAGATCAGAACGTAGCCGACAAGGCTTAAAAGATCGGGAACCTGACCGAAAAGGAAAAAGCCGAGAAGAGCGGAAAAGATGACCTGTGTATAATCGTAGACGGAAATCTCTCTGGCCGGCGCGAAGCAGTAGGCGTTGGTGACCGAGAACTGACCACCCGCCGCGGCAAGCCCCGCCCCGATCAGCGCGGCGATCTGAAGGCCGCTCATCGGATGATAGTCAAAGATCAGGAAGGGAAGGGTGACCAGACAGGAAAAGGAGGAGAAGAAGAGAACGATAACCGTTTTGTTGATGCCGGTCTGGCCGAGCCTACGCACCATCGTATAGGCGGTTCCGGCACCGAGGCCGCCGAGAAGGCCGATCATTGACGGGAAAAGATCCATGTTGGAGAGGGTCGGCTTGATGATGAAGAGGGCGCCGATAAACGCGAATAAGACCGCGCCGCCCTGGACAGGGGTGATTGTTTCCTTCAGCACAAAGTAGGAGCAGAGGATCGCGAAAAAGGGCGACATTTTATTCAGCATGGAAGCGTCGGACAGAACGAGGTGATCGACCGCGTAGAAGTTGCAGAGGATCCCGATCGTACCGAAGATCGAACGGAGAAGCAGAAAGGGAAGCTGGCGGCGGTTGATGGAAACGTCCTTTCCGGCGCGGATATCCTTCATCAGAAGGATCAGAGCGAAAAGCGCCGCGACCAGATTCCGGAAAAAGCTCTTTTGGATGCTCGGAAGATCACCGGCCAATCGGACACAGCAGCTCATCAGGGCAAAACAGAAAGCGGAGAGGATGATGCAGATAATGCCTTTGGTGCGTTGATTCATGGGAAAAGTTCCTTTCAGGAGAATTTTGCAGGGATTATAAAATCCGTGCGGCTGTCTTTTACTTTATCACCTTTTTCTCATTCTTTCAAGAGACAAGCGGAAAATGCTTAATAAGAGGGAAAAGTTTGAGCGCCGGTCTTGTAAAAATGGTAAAAATATGGTATCTTCATCCTTGTAAAGACTTATTAAGAAAAGAGGACGCGCTTATGAGTACAATCACCATTCAGCAGCTCGCCGATAAGCTCGGGTTAAGCGGCGCCGCCGTTTCGATGGCGCTCAGAGGAAAATGCGGCGTTTCGGAAGAGACGAGGGAGCGGGTGCTTGAAGCCGCCCGCCAGTACGGCTATACCCCGCCCCAGAAAGCCCCCCGCCGGAAAACAGTCCGGAAGCAGGGAGACAGCGGCTTTTGTCCGGTGCTGATCGTATTCCGGGAAAAGGAATGGAGCGATGAAGCGGCGACCTTTTTCGCATCGATGCTCGAAAAGCTGGAACGGATGGCCGGAGGGCTGTTGGTCTATTATATCGATCCGCCGGAGGAGGGGCATCCGATCGATCTGGAAAAGATCAGAAGGATCAATGAAACGGCATCGGTCGCGCTGATCCACGGCGTAAGCCTTGAGACGGAACAGCTGGAGCTTTTGCTGGAGCGGCTGCGCTGTCCGGCGGTCGTTTTTGACCGCGCGCCGGAGGGAATTGCCGTTCATTCGGTGTCAATGGATAATTCCGGCATTATCTCCGGGGCGGTTCGGGAATTCGTTCGGCTCGGATACCGGAAGTTTACCTTTATCCGCACTGGAGAATTGTGGCAGATTCCGAACCACCGTTCCCGTCTGGCCGGTTACCATCTGGCGCAGCAGGAGCTTCTCGCCCGTTTTCCCGATCTTGGGCTGGATTTTACCGAAACGGATCTTCCGGACAGATATGCCGATGAAAAGGCGCGGGAAGCGTTTGTTCAGGCGGCAGACGGACGGGTGTGCTTTTCGGCTCAGGATTATACCGCACTTTACGCTTCCTTCCTTCTTGGTGAGGACGCCGGGCGGACGATCCTCGGCGGGTTTGACGATTTTCCCTGCATTCAGCAGATCCGGACGCCTACCTTTACCTTCCGGTACGAACTGGACTCGGTCTGTCAGACGGCGATGGGGCTGGCGGAATCGATCTCCCAGAAGCCGTATCTTCCGTCGATGCATATCGGCGTGACCGGACAGATGATCTGTCGGAATTTTGATCCGGCGGCGGACTTTTCGGACTGGAAAGGGGAAAAATAAAAACCGCAGCCGAATCGGTCGGCTGCGGTTGACAGGAAATCTGTGAATCAGAACTCGGAGTTTTCCATATTTCCGGTTCCGGCTTTGCTGTAGCGTCCTTCGAGCATTTCCGTCTTATCCGGGAAGCGGGTATAGAGGAACTTGAGGACGATCGGGGTCAGAATGGAAGAGAAGATAATCAGAAGGATGACAGCGGTAAAGTAAATCGGATCCAGCAATCCGACCGCCAGTCCCTTCTGGGAGACGATCAGGGCGACCTCGCCGCGGGTCATCATACCGACGCCGATCTTGATCGATTCGTTCCAGTTGAAGCGGAAAGCCTTGGCCATCAGACCGCAGCCGATGATCTTGGCGATCAGGGCGACAACAACAAAGCCGATGCAGAAAAGAAGGATCGACGGGGTCAGGCCGCTGATATCGGTTTTCAGACCGATCGACGCGAAGAAAACGGGGCCGAAGAGCATATAGGAGTTGATGTCCATTTTTTCGGCAATGTAATCGGAGTCCTTGATGGAGGAGAGGATGATGCCGGCCAGATAAGCGCCGGTGATGTCGGCAACGCCAAAATACTTTTCAGCGACATAGGCCATGAACATACAGAGCGCAAGACCGAGGATCGGGATGCGGCGGGTATGGGCGTGGCGTTCGTCAAAGATCTTGAACAGCCGGTAGATCACATAGCCCAGCACCAGCGCCAGTACAAAGTAAAGAGCGGTCATCAGGCAGGTGCGGCCGATATTCGCGGAAGGATCCTTGAAGCCGAGAACAACCGTCAGAACAACGATACCGATTACGTCGTCGATGATGGCGGCGCTCATGATGGTCGTACCGACGATGCCCTTTAGGTGGCCAAGCTCCTGAAGAGAACGGACGGTGATCGAAACGGAGGTCGCGGTCATGATGCATCCGATCATAACGGCCTTCAAAAAGTCCTCGCTCCCCCACGGGCTGAAGCCGTAGAAGGCCTGATACAGGAGCGTACCGCCGATGAGCGGAACCACGACGCCTGCGCAGGCGATCAGAAAGGCGATCACGCCGGTGCGTTTCAGATCCTGAATACTCGTTTCAAGACCCGCCGAGAACATCAGCAGGATAACGCCGATCTCCGCCATCTCCGCAAGGAAATCCGACTGCTGGACAATGCCCAGAACGCACGGCCCGATAATCAGACCGGCGACGATCTCGCCGACGACCTGCGGCGCACGGAGCTTACGGGCGAGAAGGCCGAAAGCCTTTGCAAAGACAACGATGATACATAGGTCTCGAAGCACGGAATATGCCTCCATAAACAAATCATCCTTTCATACCGAATGCGCCTTTTTTCGGACGCATATTTCTTTTAGATACCGATTATAGCACAGAAAAAATAGGGTGTAAAGGAATTTTGAACAGCTTATGGATAAAAGGCGAAATCAACATAAATTTCACTATTTTAGGGTATGTTTGTCGAAAATATGGGATGGGGGAAAGGCGGCTGCCCGTGGAATTTCGCCGCGAAATCAATATGATTTTTGTGGTTTTGCAGAGCGTTTGACGAAAAGACGGGAAATTTTTCAGTCGGCGTTTTTAGGCGTCCAAACTGTATAGGGATGATCCAGATGATAGCCGAGCCGCTCGGAAAGGCGTACGCTTGTGAGGTTGGCCGCGTCCCAGCTTGGATAAAGACCGCGCTCCAGTGCCGTGAGGATCAGCTTTGCGCAGACCGCCGCCGCAAGCCCCATCCGGCGGTAGTCGGCTTTGGTATCGACTTCGATTTCAAGCCCGGAACGGTAGACGGAATAGCTGGAAGCGCCGGAAACCGGACGCTTTTCCGAATCGAGCACCAGAAAGCCCAGTCCCCGCTTTTCATAGTCCGCCGCGTCGGAAAAACAGCTTACAAAATCGCGCGACCAGTCCTCTTTCAGACAGCGATTAAACCATTCTCCCTCGATCGGCTGAATCGAAAAGCCTTCCGGAAGGGAAAAAATGAGCGCGCGCAGCTTGTCCCGGTCGAAAATATCGCTCTCTTTTTTGATCGCGTAGCGGGTTCTTGGTTCGGCGTCGGGAAAGACTGAGAGGATGAGCTTTTCCCAGCGGCTGGTTTCGCTTTCGTTTCCCACCGCGAGGATCGGCACCGGAGAGGTCTCGACCAGACGGCGGGCAGACGCGCTTTCAGTTTCGCCCGCGAAAAAGGCAAGATCGCCGAGCGTGGCGCGGACGCATCGGGGCGAGTCGGGATCATCGCCGTGGATTTCTCCCATAACCCCTTCAAGCGCCGAGAGGATCATCGTTTCTTTGGTCTCTCCAAAAAGCGCCCTGGCCGCAAGGCGTCCCTTTTCCGAAAGCGGGAAGAGCGGCGGGAGAGAGCCGGCTTCGGGAACGGTTCGGATGTAGTGGAAAAGATACTGCTGAGCGACGCCCTTTGGGTGAAGCGTTTCCGGAAATTCTGCCGGATAGTAAAAGGCAAGCACTTTTTTGATCCAGGTATCGATCGGAAAGGCCTCCAGACGATGGAAGCCGTAGAGCAGGACGCATTCGGCGACCTTCGGCCCGACTCCGCTGACGCTGCGAAGAGCATCGCGGAGCGCCTGATCGGGAAGTAATTCGGCGGCGGTTAAATCAAGGCTCCCGGAAGCAACTTTTTTTGCGGCGTCAAGGATATATTTTGCACGGAACCCGGCACGGATCGGGGCAAGATCCTCTTCGGAAAGCGCCGCCAGACGATTGGGTGAAGGGAAAGCGCTGTTCTCCCCGAAAGCGGCGCAAAGCCGTTCGATGATTCCTTTGATGCGGGGGATGTTGTTGTTGGCGCTTATGATAAAGGAGACGAGCGTTTCCCAGGGATCCTGACGGAGGATGCGGATGCCGCCGGCCGCTTTCACCGCTTCAAAAAGAGTCGGATCTTTACGGAGCCCGGCGTTCCAACCGGCGTAGTCCTCATCCAGATCCAGATAGTTCTTCCAAAAGGTAGTATCCGGGTCGGTAAGGAAGAGGGTATTTTGCCGCTGATAAAGAGAGGCCTTCCGGTTTCCTGCCCAGCCGGTAAAAACACCGTCCTCTTCGTTCCAACGGAAACACTGCCCGCAAAGAAGGGTATCCCGAAGCGAGAATCCTTCCGGAAGGGAAAGTGTATAGAGAAGATGATCCTGTTGCATCTTTTTCACGCTCCTCATTTCGACTGTACGCCGCCTGCACAGGTCGGAAATTTTCTTTTATTATAGCAAAAGTTGTGATATAATAGCAAGTATAATCTGGGGTGGTATGTCTTGATGCCACTCACCGAAGGTTCGGAGCCGCCGTTTTTTTGGCAGCGTCCGAAAGAAAGGAATGGACGAATGAGAGATAATATTTACACAATTCCGGTCAGCGAAGTGTTCGAGCCGAAATGCGGCTGTCCGATCTGCCGGATGCGGGATATGCTGGAAAAGCGGTGTATTGAATACATCATGGGCGCGGCGATGATGGAGCCGGACATTCGGATTGAAACCAACAAGGCAGGGTTCTGCACCGATCATTTTCAGATGATGCTCGGGCAGAAGAACCGGCTTTCGCTGGCGCTGATGCTGGAAAGCCATCTGGCGGAGCTTAGAAAGAATGGGTACCGGGATATTCTGGATAAGGCCAAAGCCCGCCCCCGCAAACGGATTGGGATGAAAACGGTCAACGATACCTGCTTTGTCTGTGATCAGATCGATCAGGCGATGGACGGGATGCTGAACACCGTTATGAAGCAGTGGGGGCGCGACCCGGATTTTCAGACTCTCTTCCGGGAGCAGGAGTATATTTGCCTTCCGCACGCCGAGCGGCTTTTGACGACGGCGCACGATACCCTTTCCAAAAAGGAGTACCCGGCGTTTGAAAAGCTGGTCATCGGTCTTCTGGATAAGCATATGGAAGCGGTCGGCGCGGATGTCTCCCATTTTTGTAAGATGTTCGACTATCGGAATGCGGGGCCGAACGCCGATTGGGGCAATTCCCGTGATTCGATCGAGCGGGCGCTCCAGCTTCTTTCGACCCGTGACTTCCATACCGGGGAATCCGGAGAGAAACCCAGTAAGTGACAAAATCCGTTTCGACCATTTGTTTTTCACACCGACTTGTGGAAAATAAACGGAAAAAGAGCGAACCGGTCAGATTTTGACAAAAGCCGTATCTGACTGGATTTATCCACCGTTTCAACAGACTTTTCCACATCCTGCCCGGATGAAAAACGGGGAGTTTTCCACATTTTCGGATAGAACAAATCCCTGATTTCTTAACACGCGCCCGGGTGTATCGTACTTTTGTGCGGTCGATCCGGCCGCTTAGCGTATGATCGCGTCATTTTTGCACAGACTCTCGAGTAGATTGGAAAAAGGAGGTCTGTGTAAAAATGAGCAAAGGAAAAAAGAAGCGCACATCCGCCGCGGTGAACGAAAAGGGTCATAAGCATGAAGAGCATGAAGGGCATGAAGAGCGTGAAGAACGCGAAGAACGTGAGGAAAGCGCGGATACGGTGGATGGCATTCCTGAAAATGATCTTCGGGAGACAGGAACGATCCTGACCGGTTCGCGGCACCTGATCCACTGCCTGACGATCATCGGGCAGATTGAGGGGCACTATATCCTTCCACCCCAGAATAAGACCACCAAGTATGAGCACGTGATCCCGCAGCTGGCCGCGATCGAGGAGAGCGAAGAGATCAAAGGACTTCTGATCCTGCTCAATACGGTCGGCGGGGATGTCGAAGCGGGGCTTGCGATTGCGGAGATGATTGCCGGGATGAAAAAACCGGCGGTTTCGGTCGTACTCGGCGGCGGACATTCGATCGGCGTGCCGCTGGCGGTGTCAGCAAGAGAGAGCTTTATCGTTCCGAGCGCGACGATGACCATCCATCCGGTGCGGATGAACGGGCTTGTGTTAGGCGTTCCGCAGAGCTTTTCTTATTTTGAAAAGATGCAGGATCGGATTACCCGGTTCGTGACCGACAATTCCCGGATCAGCCGGGAGGACTTTATGCGGCTGATGATGGCGACCGGGGAACTGGCGATGGACGTCGGAACTTCAATCGATGGCGAGGAAGCGGTAAGGATCGGGCTGATCGACCATCTGGGCGGGCTTTCGGACGCGATCGAATGTCTTTACCGGATGATCGACGCGGAGCTTGATATAGGGGAGGAAAAAAGGAATGCTGATGTCGGCTGAACCGTTTTGGGAGATCGTGTTTGACCCCGACGGGAAAGAGCCGGAAAGCCGGTGGTTCCCTGTCTGCGGAAAAGAGATCGAATGTGTCCGCACGCCGGAAGCGTCTGAAGGCTGGACGGTGCGGAGATTGATATCGACCGCCCTTTCAGATTACCTTGATCCGGCGTTTCAGCCGGGAGCTGCCTACTGCCCGGAATCAGGGAACGCAAAAGACTGAAATCAAAGACCAAAGCGACAACATAAAAGGAGAATAGACATGAGTTATCTGGAAGCTATTTTGCAGGGGATCCTGCAAGGCCTGACCGAATTTCTGCCGGTATCCAGTTCCGGCCACCTTTCGCTGTTTCAGCATTTTACCGGGAACAGCGGCGAAACCGGCATCTTTTTTTCGCTGATGCTTCATCTTGGCACCCTTGTGGCGGTATTCATCGCCTTCCGGCATACCATCTGGCAGCTGATTCTTGAATTTTTCTCGATGATCTGGGACATTCTGCGCGGAAAATTCAAGTGGAAGGAACGAACCGAATACCGCAATATGCTGGTCATGCTGATGATTTCCTGCCTGCCGCTGGTGCTGGTGTTCGTTTTCAAGGATTTTGTCGAGGGATTCTCGACGGATGACGATATCCTCTGCGAAGGGATCTTCTTCCTCGTGACGGCAGCGATGCTTTTCATCGGCGACCACGTCGGAAAGCGGGTCAAAGGCTCCGGCGAGATCACCTCGAAGGACGCGCTTACAGTCGGTATTTTTCAGGCGTTCGCAACGCTGCCCGGCATTTCGAGAAGCGGCTCGACCATTTCGGGCGGGATGATCTCCGGCTTCAAGCGGGATACCGCCGTTCAGTATTCCTTTATCCTTGGAATCCCCGTTATTCTCGCAAGCTCGCTGATGGAGCTGATGAATGCGACACCGGCCGACTTTTCGACCGGTATCGGGCCGGTTTTGGTCGGAACGATCGTTGCGGCGGTCATCGGGCTTTTAGCCATTAAGCTGGTGCGCTATATCTCGAATAAGGATAAATTCGGAATTTTTGTATGGTATACGGCGATCTTGGGCATCGTTGTCTGCGGGATCGGGATTTTTGAGCATATTGTCGGTATGAATATCGTTGCCTATCTGGCCAGATAAAAGCGTTTAGCGGAAAGGATGTGCAGGTGCAAATGGCAGGAACGGATTCCTCCAAAAAGACAAAAGGCGCAAAAGGTGCGGCTGAGCCGAAAAAAACAGAGAAAAAGAAAGGCGCTTCCGGCCGGGCGGGAGGAAGAAATGCCGCCGAAGCACAGCTTAGAAAAAGCAATCAGCTTTTTGCGGTAATCCTTTTTGCGATGGGGATATTGCTGACGCTGTTCGCCCTTTTCAGCGGCCCGCTTCTCTGGGGCGCCGTTCATCAGGTGATGCGCGGAATCTTCGGGCCGATGAGCTACGCGGTCGGGCCGGTCTGCATTGCGGTGTCGCTGATGATCGCGCTGGAGAAAAGCCACGCGGAGGTGCATCTCAGGGTCTGGGAACTGATCGTATTTTTCATCGTGCTCTGCGGCCTGACCCAGTTCTTCTTCGGCTATCCAGCAGGCGAGAGCTTTTTTGAGCGGGTCATTTATCTGTACCTCAACGGAACGAGACTCAAAAGCGGCGGACTGCTCGCCGGTCTGACCGCATGGCCGCTGATGAAGGTGCTCGGAAGCGCGGGAAGTCTGATCGTACATATTCTTCTTCTCTTTATCCTCGTCATGGCGGTGACCGGGACGACGCTGATCGAGCTGATTGATTCGGTGCGCACGCCGGTCAATAAGCTGCGCGAGAACTATGAGGACAATCAGGAAGTTCGCCGCGTCCGTCGCGAAACAAGAGAACAGCTTCGCGAGGAAGAGCGGGCAAACCACGAGTCGGTGCGCGCCGCGAGACTGGAAGAGAAAAAACAGCAGGCGGTCTCGAATGAAGTGCAGCGCCGTCAGCAGCGGTTTAACATCGACGTAGCAATGTCGGAAGAGGACGCCCGCGCGGCGGCCGAGATTGAGCGAAAACGTGCGGCGGAAAAAGCGGCGGAGGCGGGCGAAAAGAAAAAGTCATCCGCACAGGGGCTTGAGGACGCGCTCGGAAAGATCACCGGCAAGGCGGTTCCGGAGACAGCTCCTGATGACACGGTTCAGGTACCGGTTTCGGAAAAGGTGTCTGCCGAAGCGCCGGAGGAGACGGTTTTCGAAGAGAAGCCGGGCGCAGACGATCCGTCGCTCGATGCAATCATCGCCGCCTTCCGGAAAAAATCGGATGCGGCTCCCACGGCTTCCGTGGCATCCGCGGCTCCCACAGCTCCTGAGAAAACGGACGCGCCTGTTTCGGAACCGGCGTCCCGGCCTGCGTCCGAGACGGAAGCGGTCAAGTTCTCTTCGGCCAATCCCGCCGGGGTAAGCGAAACCATCAGCGAACTTCTGGACAGTCAACCGGAGCAGGCTGACGCTCCTGAACCTGAATCGCCCGCTGATCTTCCGTTTGATCTGGATGAAAACAGCGGCGCACGGATCGATCAGGCGATCCGCGATATTCGGAACGTTCCGCTCCAGAGCGAAATGCCGCAGACGCAGGCCATTCCGGAGGCTTCTGCTGAAGCGGAACCGGGCGCTCAGCCGGATGTTCCGACGGAAAAAGAACTGCCGCAGGAAGAAGTGTACCGCCTGCCGCCGGTCAGCCTTCTGAAGCTTCCCAAGAACACCAACAACGAGGACGTCAGCGAAGAGCTTCGTCAGAACGCCGATAAGCTGGTTGAGACGCTGAGATCTTTCGGCGTCTCGACCCGGATCGTGGACATTACCCGCGGCCCGACCGTCACCCGGTATGAGCTTCAGCCCTCGACCGGCGTTAAGATCAGTAAGATCACCGGTCTTTCGGATGACATCGCGCTGAACCTTGCGACGGCGGGCGTCCGTATCGAAGCGCCGATCCCGAATAAACCTGCGGTCGGCATCGAGGTCCCCAACCGGGTGACCGATACCGTTACCATCCGCGAGATCATCGATTCGGATGAGTTCAGAAACGCCAAGGGCGCGCTTCCCGCCGGATTCGGACGGGATATTGCCGGACAGATCACGATCGGCGACGTCGCGGCGATGCCGCATATGCTGATCGCGGGTACGACCGGTTCCGGTAAATCGGTCTGCGTCAACTCGATCATCATCAGCCTTCTTTATCGTTTCTCGCCCAGAGACCTGAGAATGATTATGGTCGATCCCAAGATGGTCGAAATGACCATCTATAACGGGATCCCGCACCTTCTGATCCCGACCGTTACCGATGCACGGAAGGCTTCCGGCGCGCTCGGATGGGCGGTCAACGAGATGGAAAAGCGGTATCTTCTGCTTGCGGAGCATAACGTCCGCGACATTAAGGGCTTTAACCGGCTGGTCGAAAAGAGCAGCGAGAACGGTGAAGCCGAGCAGATGGCTGAGCCGCTGGAGCATATGCCTTATATCGTGATTGTGATCGACGAGCTGGCCGACCTGATGATGGTCGCGAGCAAAGAGGTCGAGGATTCGATCATCCGTATCGCTCAGAAGGGACGTGCGGCCGGGATTCACCTGATCGTCGCGACCCAGCGCCCGTCGGCGGATGTTGTGACCGGACTGATTCGTTCCAACGTTCCCTCCCGGATCGCGCTGACCGTTTCCTCCCAGATCGACTCCCGGATCATCATCGACCAGGGCGGCGCCGAAAAGCTTTTGGGACACGGCGATATGCTCTACTCGCCGATCGGCAAGAAGCCGCTTCGTGTACAGGGCTGCTATGTCTCGGACGAAGAGGTTGAGGACGTCGTGGGCTTTATCAAGTCCAACCTGACCCAGGCGGTCGAATATGATAAGCGGATCATCGCCGATATTGAGCAGCGCGCAGCCGCCGAAGAGGGCGGAAAGAAAGGAAAAGGCGGAGACATCGATTCCGACGGGGATTCCGATCCGCTGCTGATGGAAGCAGTCGATGTGATTCTGGACGCCGGACAGGCTTCCACCTCCTATCTCCAGCGCCGACTCAAGGTCGGTTATGCGCGCGCCGCCCGGCTGATGGACGAACTGGAGGACAGAGGGATCGTCGGACCGCAGGACGGCTCCAAGCCGCGTGAACTTCAGATCACCCGTTCTCAGTGGGCAGAGATTCGGGATCGGATGGAAAACCCTTAACCGTTTTTAATAGAATGCCCTGAAAAAGAAAGGACTATATACTCATGACCCACGGATTTTTGCCGACAACCAAAGAGGAAATGAATGCCGCCGGGATCCGGCAGCTGGATTTTATCATGATTACCGGAGACGCGTATGTGGATCATCCGAGCTTCGGAACCTCGATCATTTCCCGCGTAATCGAAGCGGAAGGCTTTACCGTCGGCATCATCTCTCAGCCGGACTGGAAAAGCGATAAAGACTATACCCGTCTCGGCGCACCGAAATACGGCTTTCTGATCAACGCCGGAAACATCGACTCAATGGTGGCGCACTATTCGGTCTCGCTTTCGAGACGGAATTTCGACGCCTATACCGCCGGAGGAAAGCCGGGGAAACGTCCCGACCGGGCGCTCACCGTTTATTCCAAGGCGATCCGCCGGATCTACGGGCCGGATATGCCAATCGTGGTCGGCGGACTCGAAGCGTCGCTGAGACGGTTTGCCCATTATGACTACTGGAGTGATTCGGTGTATCCGAGTATCCTCGTTGATTCGCAGGCGGATCTCTTGATCTTCGGTATGGGCGAGCTTCAGACAAGAGAAATCGTCCACCGTCTTGCGGACGGAGAGAATGTCCATACGATGCGGGACATCCGCGGAACCTGCTACCTCTGCGACCCGGCGGATACGCCGTGGGGCGCGGCGCAGTGTCCCGACTTTGAGATCGTTGCCAAAGACAAGAAAAACTATTGCAAGGCCAACCGGATCCAGATGGACAATCAGGACGAGGTCAGCGGCAAAACGGTCGTTCAGCGGCACGGCGCGAAGATGCTGGTGCAGAACCCGCCGATGCGGATGCTGACGACCGAAGAGTTTGACGCAGTGTATGAGCTTCCGTATATGCGGCGGTGGCATCCGTCCTATGACGCACTGGGCGGCGTTCCCGGCTTTACCGAGGTCGAATTCTCAATCACCCATAACCGCGGATGTTTCGGCGGCTGCAATTTCTGCTCGATCGCTTTCCATCAGGGGCGGCGGATCACCGTCAGAAGCGAGGAATCGGTCTTGAAGGAGGCCAGGCTTCTGACCACCCTTCCCGGCTTCAAGGGCTATATCCACGATATCGGCGGCCCGACTGCCAACTTCCGCCATCCCTCCTGCAAAAAGCAGCTGACACAGGGCCTTTGCAAGGGCGGAAAAAAATGTCTTGCCCCCAAACCCTGTCCGGCACTTGAAGTCGATCACACCGAGTACATCGATCTTCTCCGAAAGGTGCGCGCCCTTCCCGGCGTGAAAAAGGTCTTTATCCGGTCGGGTATCCGGTACGACTATATCCTTGCCGGAAAAGACGACGGGTTCTTGGACGAACTGGTCAAATATCACGTCTCCGGTCAGCTCAAGGTAGCCCCCGAGCATTGCAGCAATAACGTTTTGGACTGCATGGGAAAGCCGCATATCGATGTCTACCGGAAGTTTGCGGATATGTTTTACGCTTCGACCAAAAAGGCCGGGAAAAAGCAGTACCTCGTTCCCTATCTGATGTCCTCCCACCCGGGAAGCACTCTTCGGGACGCGGTCGAGCTTTCCCTTTTCCTGAAGGAGCATGGAATGCACCCGGAGCAGGTGCAGGACTTTTATCCGACGCCGGGAACGGTCGCGACCTGTATGTTCTATACCGGGATGAACCCGTATACCCTTGAACCGGTCTTTGTCCCCCGTACACCGGAAGAAAAGTCGATGCAGCGGGCGCTTTTGCAGTACTTCCTGCCGCAGAACCACCGTCTGGTCGTCAAGGGACTGAAAATGGCGGGGCGCACCGACCTGATCGGAACCGGCCCCGGATGTCTGGTGAAGCCGCTCGAGGAGCCGAACGGGCAGCCCCGCAGACCCGCGGGTAAATCCGCAGGAAAACTTTCCGGAAAGCCTGTGAGTAAAACGGCGGTTAAGCCGGGAAAAGCATCCATGGGAAAAAGCGGAAAGGGTAAAACCGGTGGCAGGAATTACGATGCAGCCGGCGGAAAGAATTCCGACGGACGCAGAAAGAGATAAGATATGTCGGCAGAAAAGAGATCTTCTTCCAAAAAAACGACGGTTGCCGCCCGGAGCGGAGGAAAAACGACCGTTCTTGGAGACAAAAGCAGAAAAAGTACCGGAAGGAGCACCGGGAAGAGCACTGGGAAGAGCGGAACCGGGAAATCCGCCGCAAAAAAGAGCGGGGCGAAAACCGCGGCTAAAACTGCTTCAAAATCTGCGGAAAGGAGTGGGAAAAATATGAGCCGGAAAGGAAACGGCGGCAGCGGGCGCAGTTCAGGACGCTCTTCGAATCGCAGGCGGAAAAAAGGCGTCAACTGGTCGTTTGTAATCGCCGGGGCGATTCTTCTGAGCACCTACCTGATCGTTGTTTTATTCAACGGAACCGACTGGCAGGGCTGGAATGAGAGCCTTGACGATCTGAGAGAGACCTTTGCCGGAGCGGCCGATACCGTAAAGGAAACGCTTAAAAAGGCGGACAGCGAATTTGGCTCTTCGAGCAGTCCGGATGATCTGACGCTGGATCTTCCGGGAAGCGGAACCGTGTCGGTTCATTTTATCGACGTCGGACAGGGTGATTCGATCCTGGTCAGCGGAAGCGGACAGAACGTCCTGATCGATGCGGGCGAAAACGATCAGGGCGAAACGGTTCTCTCCTACCTTGCGGAGCAAGGGGTCGGTTCGATCGATCTGGCGGTCGGCACCCATCCCCATTCCGACCATATCGGCGGAATGGATACCGTGATCGAGGGGATCACAGTAAAAGAACTTCTGATGCCGGACGTTCCGGACAGCATCGTTCCGACGACCCGCACCTATCTTTCGCTTCTTTCGGCGGCGGAAAAGGAGGGAACGGAGATGCTGTACGGCTATCCGGGCGACAGCTTTTCGCTCTGCGGCGGAACCTTTACCGTTTTAGGGCCGACAGCGGATTATAAGGATCTGAACAACGAGTCGCTGGTCATCCGCTTTGACTACGGAGAGACGAGCTTTCTCTTTACCGGAGATCAGGAAAAAGACGCCGAAAAGGATCTGATCGATTCGGACGCCAAACTTTCGGCAGACGTTTTGAAGGTCGGACACCACGGCTCCCGCACCTCGACCAGTAAAGCCTTCCTTTCGGCGGTCGATCCTCAGATCGCGGTTATCGAATGCGGAACGGGTAATGATTACGGCCATCCTCATACCGAGGTGATGGATCGCCTTGAACAAGCGGACATCACCGTTTACCGCACCGATCTGGACGGGAATATCGTTATCACTACCGGCGGAAAGCATGGAGACCTGAAGGTAAAGACCGATCAGGCGGCCTAAAGACAGAGCCGGAGAAAAGGGGAATGGAAAATGCTGATCATCGACCGGATCGAAGAGGGAAAGGCCGTCTGTGAAACCGAGGACGGCGGGCACATCACCCTCGACCACTTTCCGGAAGGAGCGCGGGAGGGAGACGTACTGGTTCCCGATGAGAGCGGCGGATACCGGATCGATTCGGAGGAAACGGAGCGCCGGAGGGCGCTTGCCGTCCGGCTTTCGGCTCATATCCGCGGCCGCAGGCGATAAGACTGTCAAAAAATCGCCGCTTTTTTCTACACGGCGAACGGTTGCAACTTTCTCCCCGGCTGTTGTATAATGGAATCCGGGAAAGTATTTCAGACGTAAAATCAGGGCGCGGAAAAGACGCGCCGAAGGGAACGGTGACTTAGATTGGCAAACCAGTATAGTGTATCGCTTGCGAAGATCATCCGGGAGTTTTCGCTTCAATCGGCATATATGCCCGACGATCCGGCAAACATCAAGATTTCTTCAAACGATGTAAACCGTCCCGGTCTTTTTATCAACGGCTTCTACGAATATTTTGACAGCGAACGGATCCAGATCCTTGGAAAGATGGAAAACGCGTTCCTGCTCGACCTTCCGAAGGACGTCCTTCAGGAACGGATGGATAAACTCTGTGCCCACCATATCCCGATGGTCATCGTGACCCGCGGGCTTCCGGTGCTTCCGGAGCTTTTGGAAGCGGCGCGCAAGTATCAGGTTCCCGTCCTCACGACCGAGGAAACGACCACCAACCTGACGGTCGCCATGATCAGCTTCCTAAACGTTGAGCTGGCGCCCCGGATCACCCGCCACGGCGTTCTGGTCGAGGTTTACGGCGAAGGGATCATGATTACCGGCGATTCGGGTGTTGGAAAGAGCGAGTGCGCGATGGAACTGGTCAAGCGTGGCCACCGTCTGATTGCGGATGACGCGGTTGAGATCCGGCGCGTTTCCAACAAACGTCTGGTCGGAACCTCACCTGACAACATCCGCCACTTTATGGAGCTTCGCGGCGTCGGCATCATCAACGCCCGCCGACTGTTCGGTATGGGTTCGGTTAAGACCAACGAAAAGATCGACATGATCGTTCATCTGGAACAGTGGGATCCCGAGAAGATCTATGACCGGATGGGAATGGAAAACGAATATACCGATATGCTCGGCATCAAGATCCCGGCGTTGACCATCCCGGTCAAGCCCGGACGGAACCTCGCGATTATCGTTGAGGTTGCGGCCATGAACAACCGTCAGAAAAAGATGGGCTACAACGCCGCGAAAGAGCTGCTTCAGAAGCTCGGTATGCCGGTCGAAAACGACGATCCGGACGAAGAAGAAATTAACGACTGGGATTTTTGATCCCGGAAAAAGCAAACTCCCGGCGGGTTTATCCTGCCGGGAGTTTTTGCGTCAAAAGGAATACATTATTGAGTTTTGCAAAGCAAAACTCGGTAGCGTCCGCGAAACTTGTTTCGCAGCGTTAGGTATGCTTTATTTGCATTCTATGCAATTGTGGTCGCAGCTCCACAGCTTTTCAGCGGTGGGCTTCCAGTTCTTTGCATAGGCGTCGCACTTCGCGCAGAGGTGTTCGACCGTTTCCCGGCTTTCAAGATCGGTCGAATGTGCGCCGGTCTTTTCGACCATCTCGCGCAGCATCTGCGGGTTCTCGAGCATCGGGCAGGGGCGGAGATGGTTCTCGTTGAACGGCTGACCGTCATGGTAGGCCATGAAGATCGGCGAACGCAGGCAGTCGATCAGCGACTGCTCACGGATGTTGCAGTTGGAGTAGTGGATAAAGACGCAGGGGTCAACATCGCCGTTGGCATTGATATGCAGGTAGCGCCGTCCGCCTGCGATGCATCCGCCGACATATTCGCCGTCGTTCTGGAAGTCCATGCCGAAGAGGGCTTTGGTCTTGCGGAAGTGGCGGAGCTGATGATACATATACTCGCGCTGCTCGGGCGTCGGGAGAAGATCGGGAGCGGCGTCGTTTCCGACCGGCATATAGTGGAAGTACCAGACAAAGTCCGCGCCCCAGTCGATCATCTGATCGTAGAAGGATTCGCTGCTGATGGACTTGAAGTTCTGACTGGTGTAGCAGCAGGAGACACCGAAGGGAAGCCGTTTTTCTTTGAGCAGGTTCATTGCGGCGACAACTTTGTCAAACGAACCTTCTCCGCGGCGGGCGTCATGGCTCTCGCGGTCGCCTTCTACGCTGATTGCGGGCATAAAGTTCTTGACCCGGAGCATATCGTTTGCGAATTCCTCGTCGATCAGCGTCGCGTTGGTGAAGGAGAGGAATACACAGTCGCTGTGCTTTTCACACAGCCGGATCAGGTCTTTCTTGCGGACGAGCGGTTCGCCGCCGGTGTAGATGTAGAGGTATACGCCCATTTCCTTGCCCTGACGGATGATGTCGTCGATCTCGTCAAACGAAAGGTTTAAGCGGTTTCCGTATTCAGCCGCCCAACATCCGGTACAGCGGAGGTTGCAGGCGGAAGTCGGGTCAAGAAGGATCGCCCACGGAATATTACATCCGTATTTTTCGCGCCATTCCTCTTGTGTTTTCCACCCGATCAGGTTGGCGTTGAGGAAAAAGTTGGTGAAGATTTTCTTCACGACTTCGGTATCGGTGTTCTTGATGATCCGCATCATCAGCTGATACCAGTTGGACGAGGGATCGTTGACAACTTTACGGAAAGCAGCGCGCTGAGTCGGGAAACTGTCGGGGCCGTCTCCGGCCAGACGATCGACCCATTCCATCAGCTTGGGAAGGTTCTGCTCAGGATTTTTCTCAATGTAAGAGTAAGCGGTGGAAATGCCGAATTTTTTCAGATCGAACATATTGATTTGTCCTTTCTTTATTTCTTTAGCGCGTCTTCTTAGTAGATATTCTACCTTATCATATTTGGCCGTTGAGGGCAAACGCAGACGCATCGTAAAACTTTGTTCTACAACATTTATTATATGTTTATCTAAAAGAATAAAGAATAGACAAAGCCGCACGCTCGTATGAAAATCCGACAAAATTCAGCTTTTGTCCAATCGGCGGGAAGAGTTGACAGGGCTTCTTTGCTGGATTATAATAAAAGATATATTGGGGTATACTGCCTGACAGGAGTATCCCCGCGTTGAAATCATGGAGAGATATATGGAGATTAAACATATCAGCAAAGATCAGCTTGCCGTTCAGCAGGTCTTTGCACAGGAGGATCGCGTCCTTTTACGGGAACGGTTCGGAAGAACGCCCCGTGCACTGGTCAAGAGCTTTGGCTGTGCACAGAACGTAAACGACGGCGAAAAACTGATGGGAATGCTCAAAGAAATGGGCTGCACCTTTACCGACTCGGTCGAAGAAGCGGATATCGCCCTGTACAACACCTGCGCGATCCGCGAAAACGCCGAGCAGAAGGTGTTCGGAATCATCGGACAGGCCACCCATCAGAAAGCCGGAAGAAAAGAAATGCTGATTGGGCTGTGCGGCTGTATGGCCCAGCAGGAGCATATCGCCGAAAAGATCAAGAAGAGCTTTCCGGGGGTCGATATGGTTTTCGGCACTCATGTGGTTCATACCCTTCCTGAGATCATTCATGAGGTGCTCATGCCGGAAGGGAAAAAGCGCCGCCGGGTCTTTGATATTCCCGAATGCGACGGCGTAATCGCCGAAGGGCTTCCGACCGTTCGTGAGGACAGCGTCCGGGCGGGCCTTCCGATCATGTACGGCTGCAACAACTTCTGCACCTACTGCGTCGTTCCGCTTGTCCGCGGACGGGAACGTTCCCGCCGGTCGGCGGATATTCTCGCCGAGGCAAAAGACCTGATCGCAAAGGGCTATAAGGAGATCACTCTTCTCGGCACCAATGTCAACTCCTACGGGAAGGATCTGGAGGACGATCTGAGCTTTCCGCAGCTTCTGGAAGCGGTCGGGAATCTTCCGGGCGATTTCTGGGTGCGGTTCATGACCTCTCATCCGCGCGACTGTACAAAAGAATTGATTGACGTAATCGCACGGACTCCGAAGGTCTGCAATCATATCCACCTTCCCGTTCAGTCGGGAAGCGACCGGATCTTAAAGGAAATGAACCGGCATTATACCAGAGAACAGTACCTTTCGATCATCGACTATGCGAAAAAGACGATCCCGGACGTGACCTTTACGAGCGACATCATCGTGGGCTTCCCCGGGGAAACCTATGAAGAGTTCGGCGAGACGCTTTCGCTGATCCAAGAGGTTGGCTACAGCTCTCTTTTCACCTTTATCTTTTCCCCCCGGGTCGGTACCCGCGCCGCGGAGATGGACGATCCGGTTCCGGCCGCGGAAAAATCCCGGTGGTTCAACGAGCTCCTTGAAACGCAAAAGGCTTGCGGCATGACCTTCTATGAGCGTGAGGAGGGAAAGACGCTGAAGGTGCTCTGCGAAGGATACGGGAAAACTAAAAACGGTATCCTGAGCGAGGATCAGGCGTCAGAAGGGAAGAGCGTTCTGATGGGACGCACCGAGCGGGGAATGGTCGTGGATTTTGCCGGCGATCCTTCGCTCATCGGGCAGTTTGTCGATGTGACGATCACCCGGGCCGCCAACTGGGCACTGGCCGGAAAACTCGCAAAACCCTCTGCCGAATAATCCAAGCGTATATGCACGGCTGTTTTTCAGCCCGTGCCTATCGATAAAAACACATGAAACAGAAAGGAAATCAGCAATATGATCGATCCGATTACCGCAGCAAAAGAAATGGGCAAGGCACTTCAGAACTGCCCCGAGTACACCCTGATGAAAGAGGCGGAGAAAGCCTGCGACGCGGACGCCGCTCTTCAGGAAATGATCGGCGACTTTAACCTTGTCCGGATGAACCTCACCCAGGAAAACGCAAAATCCGAGAAAAACGACGCAAAGATCGCCGAACTGAACGCCGCTCTTCAGAAAGCGTACACCGATATCATGGGCAATGAGCACATGATGAACTACAACGTCGCTAAACAGGACGTTGAAGCGATCATGCAGAAGATCAATACCGTCATGCAGGCGGCTGTCAACGGCGAGGATGTCGATGCAGTCGATCTCGAAGGCGGCTGCACCGGTTCCTGCTCTTCCTGCGCAGGCTGCCACTAAGCAAGGCTAAAAAATCCCTCTTCCGTTTTTTCGGAGGAGGGATTTTTTCGTAAGAAACCGGAAAACCGGCGGCCGCGTTTACAAAAAAGAACTTTTCTTTAGATCGTGAGTGTGTTATAATAAAAATCTGGTAGTCTGTCTATACGCGGACAGATGCTTTTGATGAATCATGAAAGTAACAGGGAGAGTCTATGCTTACACTTAAACATACCTTTGTTATGAATATGGAAAACGCGATGCGCGGCGCGCGCAACCCGCTGAACAGCTGGGCGAGAATGGACAGCTATACCGATGAAAAGGGCGTTTTCCATTTTGGAGAAAACGATCTTTCGCTTGCCAGACGGCTCTGCGCCGCCGGAAGCGACCACCGGAAGTTTATCCGCCAGATCTTCGTTTCGGTCGATATTACCGCGCCGATCTACTGGTGGAAGGAGTACGACACCTATAAAGTCTCGACGGTCGCCAACTCCACCTCGACCATGCATAAGATCCATGCAAAGCCCTTTTCCCTTGACGATTTCAGTACCGATCATATGGACGCCGAGACGCTGGACGAGATGAAAAGCCTGATCGCGTTCCTTGAAAAACTCCGGCTCAAATATATGGAGAATAAAGAAAAGCAGTACTGGTACGATATGATCCAGCTTCTTCCCTCCTCCTATAACCAGATGCGCACCTGTACGCTCAACTATGAGACGCTCCGGAATATCCACCATTCCCGCCATAATCATAAGCTGGCTGAATGGCATACTTTCTGCGACTGGATCGAATCCCTTCCGTACGCCTCTGACCTGATCCTGACTTCGGAGGAAAGATAATGGGAAAGCTGATCGTTATCGACGGATTGGACGGAAGCGGAAAGTCTACCCAGAGCGAGCGGATTGCCGAGACGCTTCGGAAGATGGGCCGGAAGGTAAAGCTCATCTCCTTCCCGGATTATGAGGAGCCGTCTTCGGCACTGGTTCGGATGTATCTGGCAGGGGAGTTTTCTGACGACCCGAACGATGTAAACGCCTACGCCGCCGGGAGTTTTTATGCGGTCGATCGGTATGCCTCCTTCAAAAAGTTCTGGGAAAAGGACTACGAAGAGGGAACGCTGATCCTTGCGACCCGGTACGCGACCTCCAATGCGATCCATCAGATGGTCAAGCTTCCCCGGGAAAACTGGCCGGAGTATCTTTCCTGGATCGAGGATTTTGAATATAAAAAGCTGGGGCTTCCGGTTCCGGACGAGGTGATTTTCCTGGACATGGAACGCACGGTTGCCGACCGGCTTCTTCTCGCCCGTTATCACGGAGACGAGACGAAAAAGGATATTCATGAGAAAAACGCGGCCTACCTTGCTCAGTGTCAGAAAACGGCGCGCTTTGCGGCGGCGGCCTGGAACTGGAAGGTCATCCTATGCGACGACGGGGAAAATCCCCGCCCGGTCGAGGACGTGACCGGTGACATCATGGACGCGATTTTGGCCGTGGCCGGTCAAGAGGCTTTTACCAAAGAAAAATAAGTACGAGGAAAGGGATTGAAGGGAATGCGGTATACGGATATCCGGGAGATCAAGAAAAAGCTGAGAAGCGAATTTAAGGCCGTCCGCCGCGGGTTTTCCGCCGATGAAAAGGCGGAACGGGACGCACGGATCCTGGAACGGCTGACCTCTCTTCCGGAGTACCGGGAAGCAGAGCTTCTGCTGACCTATGTTTCGACGGCGATCGAGGTCGATACCCATATCCTGATCGAACAGGCGATTGCCGAAGGAAAGCGGGTCGCGGTTCCCTGGTGTGTTCCGGGAAAGGTGGACATGAAGTTTTTTCTGATCGGCGGGATGAAGGATCTGGAGCCGGGCGCTTTCGGCGTACTGGAACCGGTGCCGGAGCGCCAACAGGAGCTTTACGGCGCCGTGAGCGAAGAGGATATCGAAAAATCCCTCTGCGTTCTGCCGGGATTGGGGTTTGACCTTTCCGGAAACCGTCTGGGTTATGGGAAGGGCTATTATGACCGCTTCCTTTCCGGCTATACAGGGAAAACGGCGGGCGTCTGCTATACGGGGTGTCTGAAAACCCTTCTTCCCCACGGACGGTACGACCGCATGATCGATATACTCGTGACCGAAAAGTTTGTCAAGCGCTTTTCGGCTTCTTCCCGGTAAAGGAGTGATTGGAGAGTGACTGGAATGGATGAGAAAAATCTGACCCCGATCGAAGGGGAAAACAGGGAAGAACCGGCGGATACCGGAAAAACGATCGCGTTTGATACCGATACGCAAAGTCTTTCCGCGTCGGATGAGAAAGATCCGCTTGCGGACTGGGAGGAAGAGACGGTTGCCGTTTCTCTTCCGGGAGATGAGCCGGTCGGAGAGAATCCGGACGACATCAGCGCAGAAGCCGAGGAAGGATATGATGTTTCCGGCAATGAAATGCAGGTTCAGCCGGAATCTACAGAAAACTTTGACGCAATGCCCGCTGTCCGCCGGAAAAATCCCTTTAAGCGGGTTCCGCGCCGGGTCTATCACCGCGGGCGGCTCCGGTCGCTTGTGTATGTTGTAGCGACGGTATGTGTCTGCGTGTTTGCGTCGGTCATGTTTCTTCGGGTCTTTAACGACGTACTCGCCTTTGTCACCGACAACAAAGCCATCACCATTTCGATCGACGCGGATGATTCGGCGCAGGACGTCGCAAAAAAGATGAAGGATGCCGGGCTGATCAAATACGACTGGCTCTTTTCCTATGTCGCGAAATTCGAGGGAAAAACCGGTCCCTATGAAGCGGGAGAGCATACCCTGAACGACAACATGAACTATATGCAGCTTTTAAGCTCGATCGCCCGCCAGAAGGTGGAACGCCAGACGGTCGATATCACCTTCATCGAAGGAATGGATGTAGATGAGATGGCGGCGCTTCTGGACGAAAAGGGCGTGTGCGATGCCGATTCCTTTAAGCAGGCGGCCAAGTCCAACTCGACCTACGGCTTTGATTTTGAAAGCGGAATGAGCCGGAGCAGCGACATCTACTATCCGTTGGAAGGGTATCTTTTCCCCGATACTTATCAGTTTTATACCAATTCGGAACCGGCTGACGTCATCTATAAGATGCTCCAGAATTTCCAGAACAAGATCGATTCGGTCGACAGCCTGATGAAGGAGTCGGGGCTGACGCTGCACCAGACGGTCACGCTCGCGTCGATCATTCAGGCGGAGGCCAGCGGCGATCCGGAGAATATGAAGTTGGTTTCCTCGGTTTACTGGAATCGCTTAAACGATACCGATACCTATCCGATGCTTCAGTCCGATCCGACGAGGGATTACGCTAACTCGGTCATCCTGATGGCCGGAAAGAGCGGGGAAAATAAGCGCAAGGCAGCGCTTTACAACACCTATGAGTGCAACGGACTTCCGGCAGGGCCGATTTGCAGCCCCGGCATGGACGCGATTATGGCGGCCATGCAGCCGGAATCGACCGCATACTATTATTTTTGCAGCAATATCAAGACCGGCGAATTTTACTATGCCGGCACCCTTCAGGAACACGAGGAGAACGTGGATCACATCAGCTGATAAGGAGTGGACAGGAGTTTGATCAAGACAAAATATCCGGAGGTGCTTGCTCCGGTCGGAGATTTCGAGCGTCTGGAAACGGCGCTGCTCTATGGGGCGGACGCGGTTTATCTGGGAAGCACGGAATACGGGATGCGCAGCGGATCGGCAAACTTTGACATCGAAAGCCTCCGCCGGGCAGTCGATATGGCACATGAAAAGGGCGTCAGAGTCTACCTGACCTGCAATGTCCTTCCCCGAAACGAAGAGATCGACCGGATGGAGGATTTTCTTCGCGCCGCCGCCGGAACGGGCGTGGACGCGTTTATCGTGACCGATCTCGGGGTTTTGTCCCTCTGCAAAAAAGCGGCGCCCGAGGTGGAAATCCATATCTCGACCCAGAACGGCGTTGTCAACTGGCTGGCGGCTTCCGAACTGTACCGGATGGGCGCCAAAAGAGTCGTTCTGGCGCGTGAGCTTTCACTGGACGAGATCCGGGTCATCCGGCAGAAAACGCCGCCGGAGCTTGAACTGGAAGTATTTGTTCACGGCGCGATGTGTATGTCGTTTTCGGGAAGATGCGTCCTTTCCAACTATATGACCGGGCGGGATGCCAATCGCGGGCAGTGTGCACAGCCCTGCCGCTGGAACTACGCACTGGTCGAAGAAAAGCGCCCGGGACAGTATTTCCCCGTTTTTGAGGATGAGAGCGGAACCTATATCTTAAACGCGAAGGATCTGTGTATGCTTTCGTATATCGACAAACTCGTTGAGGCGGGGGTGACCTCCCTTAAGATCGAAGGACGTGCAAAATCCTCTTACTATGTCGGCGTGGTGACCAACGCCTACCGGTGCGCGGTCGATGATTATCTGGCGCACCCGAAGGACTGGACACTTCCCGCGTGGCTGGACGAAGAGGTCAGAAAGGTCTCTCACCGGGACTATTCGACCGGATTCTATTTCGGCCGCCCCGAGCAGGGTCAGCGGTATGAAGGCGCAGGCTATATCCGAAACTGCGATATTGTTGCGTTGGTTGACGGAGAAGAAAACGGACGGATCCTCTGCACCCAGAAAAATAAGTTCCAGGAAGGAGATACTCTTGAACTTCTGGAACCGGGAAAGGCACCGGTTTCATTTGTTGTTTCCGGTATGAAAAACGGAGAGGGCGAATCGATTACCGATACCCGTCATCCGGCCATGGCTTTTTCCTTCCCTTCTGAGCTTCTCCCGACCGTACCGGTCAGAGGAAGCATCATCCGTAAAAATGTCTGAGCCGGTTTGCTGAAAAGGAGAAAAACAAATGGCAAAAGAAAAAAAGGCTGAACAGGCCGTGGGCGTACAGCTGCACAACAGCCCGCGGGAGCTTTCCCTCTCGCTTTTAAAAACCCTCTGCATCTGCAACGTGATCTGCGTGGTCATCGTCTTTTCGATGAGCGCGATCATGGGGAAGGGCGTCTGGGGCATCCTGGTGACTGAACTGATCTGCCTCATCATTACCGGCGCGACCCTTTACGCACAGAGCTGGTCGATGGGCGATAAGGACGCCAACTATATCCAGTTCGGAAGAATGGTCTACGATCCGGTCAAGCCGGTTAAGATCGGCCTTCTGGCAATCGCGCCGGGGCTTGTTTCGGACATCCTTCTGATCGTATCCAAGATCAGCGGGGCGTTTGATTCTCTCTGGATCTACCGACTGATGAACGCGCCGCTCTGGCCGTTGATTAACCTGATCCATCCGTATAGCATCTTTCCTCAGGCTGCGACCGAGGAAACGGTTATCATGCAGGGCACTCAGTATGAAGAGGTCATTGCCGCGTCGGACGCAACACCCGGCTGCGGATGGGGCAAGCTGATTCTGATGATCCTTCTTCCGATCATTTATATGCTGTTCATCTATGCGGGATATGAACTGGGACGCCGCCGCATCTCGATCGGCAGCAAACTCGTGTATGAAAACGAGGATGATAAAAAAGGGAAAAGACGTTTCTTTTCCAAATAAGGTCTGACCGGCGGGGTTCATTTTTCCTTTCCGCCCGCATATTCCTTTTACGAGGGGGCGGGAGAATGGAGCAGAAAACATCTCGTAGGAAAACTGCCGGTAAACAGGAAAGCTTCCGGTCACTGGCGGCGGTATCATTGATACTGCTGATGGTGACCGGCCTTATTTTCGGGGCGTCTGTTCTCAGAAGAAGAGCGGCGGGCGTTTTAACGAATGCAAAGGTGTCCGTTTCTCCCCGCGTGGCGGTCGTGATCGATCCGGGACACGGCGGGTTTGACGGCGGCGCAGTCGGTATCGATGGCTCGGTCGAAAAGGAGATCAATCTTTCGCTGTCGCTGACCCTTCGGGATTTTCTGACGGTGATGGGATATGCGCCGAAAATGACGCGGGAAACGGATATTTCTCTGGACGGGAATACGGACGCTCCGCTTCGTCAGCGGAAGCGGGAGGATCTTCGCGCCCGGCTTTCGGTCATGGAAGAGGCGACAGACGGAAAGGTACTGATGATTCACCAGAACCAGTTCACCGATCCCCGCTACAGCGGCGCGCAGATGTTTTACGGAAAATCGCCCGGCTCGGAAGAACTGGCCGGGGCGCTCCGCCGCCGGATCCGCGAGACGATTCAGCCGGAGAATGAACGGGAATGTAAGCCGTCGGAAGGAAACGTCTGGCTTTTGGAACAATGTACCCACCCGATCGTACTGGTCGAGTGTGGATTTTTATCCAATCCGGAGGAATGCGCGCGCCTGTCGGATGCGGCATATCAGCGGCAGCTTGCGTTTGTAATCGCCTGCTCGCTCGGAAAGTAAAACGTAAAAGGGAGGAAGGGCTATGCCCAAGCCAAAGGAAGTTTATATCTGTTCCGAATGCGGGCATGAATCCGTAAAGTGGATGGGAAAGTGTCCGATCTGCGGGGCATGGAACAGTTTTTCACAGGTCACGCCGCTCGGAAGCAGCGCCGCGCCCTTCAGCCGGAGCAAGGCGGGTACCGCGCGCCCGGCGGTGGTCTCCTCGATCCGTGAGGACATCTCCGGCGGGGACGCGATTCGCTATACGACCGGGCTCTCCGAACTGGACCGGGTGCTCGGCGGCGGTCTGGTCAAAGGCTCACTCGTCCTTCTGGGCGGCGATCCGGGCATCGGAAAATCAACCCTCCTTCTTCAGGTCTCTCAGGCGTTTGCCGAAAAGATGAAGGTGCTCTATGTTTCGGGCGAGGAGTCTCCCGGCCAGATCCATCTCCGTGCCCGGCGGCTCGGGGTCGATGCTGAAAATTTGTTTATCCTTTCCAGCGGGGATCTGGATACGGTCATCGCGACAATCGGTCAGGAAAAGCCGCAGATCGTCGTGATCGATTCGATCCAGACGATGGTGCTTCCGGCGGTCGGCTCGTCGGCGGGAAGCGTTGTTCAGGTCAGGGAATGTACGGCGGCGCTTCTTGGCGTTGCCAAGGAAAACGACATTCCGATTATCCTTGTCGGTCATGTGACCAAAGAGGGAAATCTTGCCGGACCGCGGATGCTGGAGCATATGGTGGACGCGGTTTTCCAGTTTGAAGGGGAGCAGAACCATGCCTACCGGCTGCTCCGTGCGATCAAAAACCGCTACGGCGCGACCAATGAGATCGCAGTTTTCGAGATGAAGGAGCGGGGACTGTCTCAGGTCGTCAATCCGTCTGCCGTGCTTTTATCGGAGCGTCCGGAAGGGGTCTCCGGCTCCTGCGTAGTCTGCGTTTTGGAAGGAAGCCGGCCGATCCTTGCCGAGGTGCAGGCGCTCGTCACCAAATCCGGATTTGCCGCGCCCAGAAGAATGGCGACCGGTTTTGACCATAACCGAATGAGCCTTCTTTTGGCGGTTCTGGAAAAGAGAGCGGGATATACCTTTTCGGCATTGGACGCCTACGTGAATGTTGTCGGCGGGCTGTTTCTTGATGAACCGGCTTCAGATCTCCCGATCGCACTGGCACTGGTGTCCGGCCTTCGGGACAAGCCGATCCCGGCGGGACTTCTGGCGATCGGGGAGATCGGTCTGGGCGGAGAGGTGCGAAGCGTCATCCGTCTGGAGGATCGGATCCGGGAGGCACAGCGGCTCGGCTTTACCAAATGTCTGGTTCCGGCGGCCTCGCTGAAAGGAATGGATCTTTCTTCCTATACGATTAAAATCGTCGGCGTGCGGGATGTGATCGAAGCGCTCCGCTCGTTAAATGGAAACTGAACATAGCATAGCGCCGCTTTCCATCCGCCATTTTGACGGAAGAAAGTGGCGTTTTTTATTGCATTTGGAAATTGACAAAAATCTCCCGATTTCATATAATCAATTTGTATATGCCTATCAAATACTAAGGAGGAATTTTTGTGACCATTCAGCAAGTGATCGATCGGATCAAAGTCTACCATCCCTCTCTCGGCGAGCGGGAAAGTACGACTCGTGATACGGTTAAGTTCGGCGATACCGGGGTGGAGTGCACCGGCATCGCGACCGCTATCTACCCCTCTCCCGATATCATCCGCAAAGCGGCTGAGGCCGGCTGCAACCTTCTTATTGTCCATGAACCGTCTTTTTACGCGGATATGGATCCGCTCGAACCACTGGAAGGCAACAAGGTCTTTCAGGCCAAAACCGAGCTTCTGAAACAGAGCGGTATGGTTATTTTCCGCGATCATGACCGGATCCATGCTCATCTCCCCGACGGGATCTTTTCCGGCGTGATCGAGGAATTGGGCTGGACGCCCTACCTGAAAACCGATTTCATGAAGCCGATCGACCTTTCCGGAGCGTTCGTCGCTGAAGTGGAGCTTCCTTCGGTTCCGGTCAGCGAAATCGCCGCCCTCTGGAAGGAAAAACTCCACCTTAAATCCCTGCGCATCATCGGCAATAAAGACACCGTTGTCAGGAAAGCCGCGCTCGGCGCTCATCTTTTCCCCGGTTCGGGTAAGGTCATTCAGGCCGTCGAGGAAAACGACATCGACCTTCTGATCCCGCTCGAAATGATCGACTGGGAAGTTCCCGAGTACTTTAAGGACGCCGGACAGCTTGGCTTCAATAAAGCCTGCCTCCAGCCCGGACATTTCAACGGCGAAGAACTTGGCATGAAATACGCGGTTCATTGGCTGAAAGAACTGGTCGAAGGAACGATCCCGGTTATATACTGCTGCAATGAGGATATGTACGATCTTATTTGATGTAGCACTTTTGATACGGTCACTTTTTATTTTTGGACAATATTTTGGGTCGCCTAACGGCGACAACGAAAACTGGAACGTTTGATAAGCCGTGAAAAAGCGTGCGTATCGGGTTCCCGTGCAAGCAAAGGACTCTGTCCTTTTGAAACCTGCAAGCCCTTTTTTGAAGGGCTTGATCCCAAAATCTATATCTTCTTGAGTTTTACAGCATTCCTTATATTTTTTCGACATCTTTTGTCGGTTTTCGCATATTTTTTCGTTATTGATTGCAATAGTTCCCCGGCTTTGCTATAATGGCTGTAGTATGCGTCAGAAAATCATGCGGAAAGGATGAGCGGAACATGGGAAAATGGGTCACGTTTTTTGCGGCTGCCCCGCGCGAAGCACGTGCAGGCACCGATCCAGCGGTCGGAAGAACAGCAAGACTGAAGGTAACCGTCAATCTTACGGGGGACAGTCTGCGTCTGCGGGTCGGAAATCTGTTCGGGGATAAACCTTCCCGTATCTCGTCGATCACCGTTTGGAACGGACGCAGTCAGGCGGACGTTACTTTCGGTGGACAGCCCTCCGTTCGGCTCGCCCCCGGAAGCAGCCTGCAAAGCGACGTCTTTTTCCTTCCGGTCAAGGCCGGAGATACGATCACCTTTCTGATGGCGATTCCGGAGAACGTTCCGGCGCCAATGTCCGCCAGCGGCGTATGGCAGGTCGAATATTCTCCCAAAGGAGATTTTACGATGCAGCCGGACTTTTCCCCGGTTTCGATCCCGCAGCAAGGCCCGTTCCCTCTGGGACAGCCGCTTCCGCTGCTGATGGATATCGAGCTTCTGACTGAAGAGAAAGCGGTGGGAGCGACCGCCTGCTTCGGCGATTCGATCACCGAAATGCGCTACTGGTTTGATCCGTTGATGGAAAAAACATATGAAAAGCCCGGCCAGGCGGTTTTGAACCTCGGGATCAGCGGAAACCGTCTGCTCCTTCCGACCGGCGGGACAATCGCCGATATGGCAGGTCAGCTTTTCGGTGAATCGGGTCTGAAACGGATGCCGTGGGATCTGCTTGAAAAAGACGGGATCGATACGGTGATTCTGGCACTCGGTATCAACGACGTCAGCCAGCCGGGGAGCGGAGAGGTCTGCCCACCGGTATCCGAGCGCTGCACGCTTGAGGCGTTTGCCGCCGGTGTCAGCCGGGTCACGCTGACCCTGCATGAAAAAGGGATCCGGGTCATCCCCGCGACCATTACCCCTTTCGGCGGAATGCCGGGATGCTGTAAAGAAACGCTGACCCTGCGCCGGGAGATCAACGCATGGCTGTCCCGCCGCGCGGCAGCGGGAGAGTTCGACGGACTGATCGACTTTGCTTCGGCAGTTGCCGATCCGGAAGATCCCGACCGGATGCGCCCGGAATATGATTCGGGCGACCATCTTCATCCCAACCCTGAGGGCGGAAAAAGAATGGCGGCTGCGATCAGGCTTTAAATATCCATCAAAAAATGCTCTTCTTCCAAATTGCGGAAGGAGAGCATTTTTACGTTTTGATTCCCTTGACAGAGAAAATGAAAGGCGTTATAATTGTTAAGGCACAAATGTTGCCTTCGCAACGTTTTGAAGAGGGGGAAATAGATGATGTTGGATGGACTCATGAAATTCATCAACCGGACCGCCCGGTGCAGCAACTTCTTCCGGGCGCAGCAGCTGACCGACAGCGGCGTTTCGGGCGTTCAGTGCACCTACCTGATCCGGATCTGCCGCCAGCCCGGCATTTCACAGGATCAGCTGGCCGGCCAGCTCTATAAGGATAAGAGCGTCGTCGCAAGACAGATCGCGACCTTGATGCAGCGGGGATATGTTCGGAGAGAACTGTCGCCGACCGACCGACGGGTCCAGCAACTGTACCCGACCGAGCAGACGCTTGAGCTTCTGCCCCGGATGCTGGAGGTCTTTTCCGAATGGGAAAAGATCCTGACGCAGGGCTTTACCGATGAAGAAAAGGAAACGGTTTATTCGCTTCTGTCCAGAATTTACGAAAACGCTGAAGCGGAGACTCAGCGGGAAGCTATGATCGCCCGGCAGAGAGAAGGGGATCGGTTATGAAGCGGCTGATGGAGTATATCCGTCCCTGTCTCTGGAGAATGGCGGGCGGCTTTTCGATCAAGTTTATGGGCTCGCTTCTGGATCTGATGATCCCGTGGATGCTGTCCAAGATCATCGACGATGTCATCCCGACGGGAGAGGTTCGGATGATCCTTCTCTGGGGCGGGCTGATGACCCTCTGCGCGGGCGCGGTCTTTGCCTTTAACGTGATCCCGAACCGGATGGCGTCAAGCGTTGCAAGGGATATTACCGAAAAGCTGCGCGAGGATCTGTTTGTAAAGACCTCTTCCCTTTCCTGCGCACAGGTTGACCGGCTGACGGTTCCGTCACTGATCTCCCGCATTACCTCCGATACCTATAACGTCCACCGGATGCTGAATATGATGCAGCGTCTGGGGGTACGCGCGCCGATCCTTCTTCTGGGCGGGCTCATCGTTACGATGGCGATGGAGCCGAGATTGGGCGCGGTTTTATTGGCGCTGATGCCGCTGATGGGACTGACCATCTGGATCATCTCCAAAAAAGGCATCCCGATGTACACCAAGACCCAGCAGAAGGTCGACCGGATGGTGCAGACGGTTCGGGAAAATATCGTCGGTGTCCGGATCATCAAGGCATTGTCCAAGGGAGATTTTGAGCGGAAACGGTTTGATACCGTCAACCGGGAGCTTTCCGATCAGGAAACAACGGCGGGGGTTACGATGGCGGCCACCAATCCGCTGATGAACCTGTTTCTCAACTGCGGTCTGGTTCTCGTCATTTTGCTGGGTGCCTATCTGGTCAATAACGGTACAACCAAAATCGGTCAGATTATTGCGTTTCAAAGCTATTTTACGATCATTTTGACGGCGGTTATCTCGCTTTCGCGTATGTTTGTCATCCTCTCCAAGGGAAGCGCTTCCGCCGATCGGATCGCAGAGGTGCTCGATCTTCCGCAGGATCTCATTCCTTCGCTTGAAGGCGAAAAACGGGAGCAGGCGGCGAGTGAGGATGAATATGTTGCCTTTGATCACGTTTCTTTCTCCTATCTCGGACAGAAGGACAACCTTTCGGACATCAGCTTTACGCTGAAAAAAGGAGAAACACTCGGTATTATCGGTTCGACCGGCTCGGGGAAATCGACCATCGTAAACCTCCTGATGCGGCTGTATGACGCCGATCGGGGTCAGATCCGGATTCAGGGGGTTGATGTAAAAAATATTCCCGATGAAAAGCTTCACCGTATGTTCGGCGTCGTTTTCCAGTCGGACGTTCTTTTTGCGGATACGATCCGTGAAAATATCGACTTCGGTCGGCGGCTGACGATGGAGGAAATCGACGACGCCGCTAAAAACGCACAGGCACAGGAGTTTATCCTGACGCGTGAGGAAAAATATGAGGACGCGCTCTCGATCCGGGGAAGCAACCTCTCGGGCGGTCAGCGCCAGCGGCTTTTAATCGCGCGGGCGCTCGCCGGTCAGCCGGATATTCTGGTACTGGACGATTCCTCTTCGGCGCTCGACTATAAGACCGACGCTTCGATGCGTCAGGCGATCCGCGAAAGCCTTTCGGACACGACCTCGATCATCATCGCTCAGCGGGTCAGCTCGATCATGCAGGCGGATCATATCCTTGTCCTTGAAAACGGGCGGGAGATCGGCTGCGGGACTCATGAAGAGCTTCTGAAAAACTGCCCGGTTTATCAGGAAATCGCCGCGACTCAGCTTGGCGGACGGGATGCTTCCGGCCTTGCTGATACCGTAAACGAAGAGGAGGCGAAGGTATGAACCGCAATATGTTCTCGGGCAGAGACAAGACCGCCGGCCTTCAGAAGGGAGTTGCCCAAAAGACCCGGATGAAAACCCCCGAGATCCTAAAGCGTCTCTGGAAATATCTCTATCGCTCGGGCGGAATGCTTATAGCGGCGCTTTTGATGACTTTCGCGAGCAACATTCTCTCACTGACCGGCCCGTCGCTCGCCGGAAACGCGGTCAATGCCATCAAAGGGAAAGGAAACGTTGATTTTCCGACCGTTTTCCGGATGTGCCGGCTGATGCTCATCTTTTACCTTCTCTCTTCGGCTTTTGAATGGCTCTTGTCCACCATCCTCATCAAACTCAGTCAGAAGTGCGTCTTTCAGATGCGGAAGGATGTTTTCGACCATCTCGAGACCCTTCCCGTCCGGTTTTTTGACCATCATCAGACGGGCGACATCATCTCTCACATCTCCTACGACATCGATACCGTCAATACCTCCCTCTCCAGCGACCTTGTGCAGGTCTGCTCGAGTATCATTACCGTTGTCGGTTCACTGGTCATGATGCTCCGGATCAACCCGCCGCTGGTCTTGGTCTTTGCGGTCACGGTTCCGATCTCGGTGCTTTTTACCAAGCACCTTTCCAAAAAGGTCCGTCCGCTCTTTTCCGCCCGAAGCGCGAAGATGGGTGAACTGAACGGCTATACCGAAGAGACCATTTCCGGTCATAAAACGATCAAGTCCTATCATCAGGAAGAGACGATGAACGGCCGCTTCCGGAAAAAGAATACCGACAGCTGCGACGCATACTATCAGGCGGATTATGCTTCCGCCGGAATGGGGCCTTCGGTCAACTTTATCAACAACCTCTCTCTGGCGCTGATCTCGGTTTTCGGCGCGATGCTGTATCTGTACGGCGGACGGTTTGCACTGACCCTCGGCGCACTTTCCTCCTTCGTCCTCTATTCCAGAAAATTCTCCGGCCCGATCAACGAGATCGCCAACGTTATCAGTGAGCTTCAGTCGGCTCTTGCGGCGGCGGAACGGGTCTTTATCCTGCTCGATGAGCCGTCGGAAGAAGCGGATGCGCCGGGCGCAAAAGAGATCCGGGTCAGCGAAGGCCGGGTCGATATGGATCATATCCGTTTCGGCTATCTTCCCGAAAAGGAGATCATCCATGACTTGACACTCCGAGCCAATGGCGGAAGCCTGACGGCAATCGTCGGGCCGACCGGCGCCGGAAAGACTACGCTGACCAATCTCCTGATGCGTTTTTACGATCCTCAGGGCGGGACGATCTCGGTCGATGGACAGGAGATTCGCTCGGTCACGAGAAAGAGCCTGCGCCTTTCCTACGCGATGGTTTTGCAGGAAACATGGCTCTTTACCGGAACGATCCGGGAAAATATCGCCTACGGAAATCCGAACGCGACCTTTGAACAGGTCGAAAAGGCGGCCAAGGCGGCGCATATCCACGAGTTTATCATGAGCCTTCCCGATGGCTACGATACCGTCCTGACCGAAGAAGGGATCAACGTCTCTCAGGGACAGCGCCAGCTGCTGACGATCGCGCGGGCGATGCTTCTGGACGCACAGATGCTGATTCTGGACGAAGCGACCAGCAACGTCGATACCCGTACCGAAATGCAGATCCAGTCGGCGATGCGGGAACTGATGGACGGGAAGACCTGCTTTGTGATTGCCCACCGTCTCTCAACGATCCAGAACGCCGACAACATCCTCGTTGTCCGGGATGGTGACATCGTGGAGCAGGGGACCCACGATCAGCTGCTCGCACGGAACGGCTTCTACGCGAAGCTCTTTTATTCTCAGTTCTCGTAATGTTCCCGCAATATTGACCGTTATAAAAACCGCCCTGCCTTATTTGCTTACGAACAGATAAGGCAGGGCGGTTTTCCTTTTCTTATATTTTTTCTGGTTCAGGTTCGACGGCAAAGAGCCGTCCTTCTTTCCTGGTGGTAAAAAACAGCCAGATAATTTCAACAAGAGATGCCAGGCGCATCAGCACAATGATGCCGTTGAATTTAAAGACCGCCGAAATATCCGCGCCGAGGAACCGGTAGAGCTGAACACCGAAGTAAGGAACGACGGCGTTTGAAAGGGTAATGACAAGGGTGTACAGACTGATAATTAGGCTTCGGTTCTCATGCGGTACGGAAGCCAGCATCATCTGTATCAGACAGAGGTTAAAGCTGCATTCAAGCGCGCTCGGAATAATTGCCATCAGAATAAAAGCAAAGGGTCTCGCTTCGTCCGAAAAGACCGGCGACAGCGCAAACAGGGCGCAGAGCGTACCCAGCAGGTACCCCACCTCCACGATAATCATCGTAAAGTAAACCGACCGCTTTTCGATCAGCCGGGAGAAAAATCCGATGGCTGCCATCTGTGCGATCGAGTTAACGGCGTTGGTGATTGAGAGATGGGCCTCGTTCATATAGGCGTACTGGGTCTGTTCGATATACCACATACTCCAGTCTATCTGCCAGCTGACATAAAAGAGAACGCCGGTCAGAAAAAATCTCCGGAAATATTTTCCGGAAAACGCGGCTTTTACACTTTTTACGATCAGAGCGGGGGAAAACCGGGCTTCGGTTTTCGGACGTGCCACACAGGAAATCTTACGGATAATCAAAAACTGCAACAGGATAAAACAGCCGCAGATGTAGTAAAAGATACGAAGAACCATGACCTTTTCCGCTTCGGTATGCTGCGCCGCCATCGCAAATCCGCACAGAAGCGGGGTCAGAATCCCGATAAAAAACATGACCCGGCTTCGGAAGGTAAAGACCGGATTCCGGTTTTCCGAAGGGGTTACGTCTCCGAAAAAGTTCTGCCACTGGGCGTTATAGAGAACGCATCCGGCGACCGTCATTCCGAGAAAGACAAAGAAAAGGCTGAGCTTCAGCCCGCCCATGATCGGAACGCTCGCGTAAAAGAAATACATGATTCCGACGATCAGAAGGCAGATGGAGGGAACGGTGCGGCTTTTCGGCATCCGGTCGCTCAGCATCCCGCAGGGAAGAAGCAGGATCAGCGCTAAAAGATTGGGGATCATCTGCACCAGTCCAATCTGGGTGTCGCTTGCGCCCATCCTGGTTGCGTACAGACAGTTCCCGAAATTGTTGACCGACTGGGAAAACTGGTAAAGAATCCCTTCGATCCCGAAAAGCAGAAGCGTTTTGTGCTGAGGGAGCGCGGCGGTTGCCGACAGTCCGCGCAGACGTGCTTTCCAATCAATTTTCATGGATATATCCCCTTTTGGTTTATCTCAATCGCATTATATCGGTTCTGTAAAAAAAAGCAAGGGCTTTTCAAAAATAGTTTCTCTTTCCTTACCCTTTTGGCGGAATGTCTAAAGAACTTGCTTTTTGTCCGTACAGATTGACGGAAGGAATGCGTTTTGGCCTGATTTTGCACCAAATAGCGCTTGACAAAACAGAGCCGGAAGGATTATAATATACTTGTAAAAATATCTGACCGGCAAAGAACAGAACCAGCGGTTCTTTCTTCCTCAGAGAGTAGGCTGTTCGCCCGATCAACGGTGTCCTTCTGAAAGGCCTATGGAAAGAGAGTGCTGCGCGCCGTCTGGGAGCTCCGCCTAATCCGCGGCGTCTCTTCCGCGTTAAGGAAGAAAAAGCGGAAGGAAAAACGTGTTTTCGTATCTTTTCCTTCAACCAGGGTGGTACCACGGAAACGACAGGATTTCGTCCCTTTTGTTAAGGGGATGGAGTCCTTTTTTATTTACGGCCGGGTCGGATATATCTGTATACAAGGAAAGGAAGTTGTTCCCATGCAGTGGACAAGCTTAAACGACCTGCGCGAGAAATACCTCTCGTTTTTTGAGAGCAAAGGACATACTCGTATGCCCAGCGCGCCCCTGATCCCTCCGAAAGATGACACCAGCCTCCTGCTCATCAACTCCGGTATGGCACCGTTAAAAAAATTCTTCCTCGGTCAGGCGACCCCGCCCAATACCCGCGTCACCACCTGCCAGAAATGTGTCCGTACTGAGGACATCGAGCATATCGGCAAGACCGCCCGTCACGGCACCTATTTCGAGATGCTCGGAAACTTCTCGTTCGGCGATTACTTCAAGCATGAAGCGACCGCATGGGCTTGGGAATTTATCACCAAAGTGCTCGACCTCCCGGTTGATAAGCTCTGGGTCACGATCTATCAGGACGATGACGAAGCGTTCGACATCTGGACGAAGGAAGTCGGCGTCGATCCCGCCCATATCGTCCGCCTCGGTAAAGAGGATAACTTCTGGGAGCACGGTTCCGGCCCCTGCGGCCCCTGCTCCGAGATCTACTTCGACCGCGGAGAAGCGCGCGGCTGCGGCAAGCCTACCTGCGGCCCCGGCTGCGACTGCGACCGTTATGTTGAGTTCTGGAACCTTGTTTTCTCCCAGTTCGATTCCGACGGCGAAGGCCATTATGAACGGATGAAGAAGCCCAACATCGATACCGGTATGGGTCTGGAAAGAATCGCCTGCATTATGCAGGACGTTGACAACCTCTTTGAGGTCGATACCGTCCAGAACATCATGAAGAAGATTTCTGAGATCGCCGGCGTTCATTACGGCGATAATGAAAAGACCGACGTTTCTCTCCGCGTTATCACCGACCATATCCGCTCCTGCACCTTCATGCTGGCGGACGGCGTTACCCCGTCCAATGAAGGCCGCGGCTATGTTCTCCGCCGTCTGCTCCGTCGCGCTGCCCGTCACGGCAAGCTTTTGGGCATCGACGTTCCGTTCCTTTATAAGGTTGTCGATACCGTTGCGCACGAGAACCTCTCGGCATATCCTGAGCTGACTGAAAAGGCAGACTATATCAAGAAAGTCATCCACAACGAAGAGGAAGCGTTTGACAAGACGATCGGCAAGGGCCTTGATCTGCTGCATCAGCTGATGAACAAGGTCTCCGAAGAGAACGGCACCGTTCTTTCGGGCGAGGACGTTTTCCGTTTGTACGATACCTACGGATTCCCGGTTGACCTGACCGAGGACATCGTTTCCGAAAAGGGCTTCACCGTCGATGTCAAGGGCTTTGAAGCTTATATGAAGGAACAGAAAAACCGCTCCCGCGCGAACTTCCTGGCAAAGGGCGGCTCTTCCTGGGACAGTGAACAGCTTGACCTTCCGAAGGTCGAGACCCGTTTTGTCGGTTACGAAGTCAAGAGCTGCAAGGCTAAAGTCGAAGGACTTCTGACTGGCGGCCAGCCTTCTGAGATTGCGACCGAGGGCGAAGAGGTTCTGATTGTTCTGAACGAGACTCCTTTCTACACCGAATCGGGCGGTCAGGTTTCTGATACCGGTCTGGTCAAGGGTGAGAAGGGTTCTGTTCTCGTTACCGCGATGAAGAAGATGCCGACCGGACAAATTGTTCATATCGGCGTTGTTAAAGAAGGCACCATCGAGCTGGGCGAAGAGGTTTCGGCTGTCGTTGATCTGGAGAGAAGACTCTCGATCATGCGCAACCATACCGCCGCTCATCTGCTTCAGGCCGCTCTGCGCAAAGTACTGGGCGATCATGTCCATCAGGCCGGTCAGCTGGTCGATGAGAATATCGTCCGTTTCGACTTTACCCATTTTGAAGCGATGACTCCTGTCGAACTGAAAGCAGTCGAGACGCTGATCAACCATAAGATCATGGAGTGCATCCCCGTTGAAAACTACGAAGAGGATCTCGAGACCGCCCGTAAGGCTGGCGCGATGGCTCTCTTCTCCGAGAAATACGGAAACACCGTCCGTGTCGTTAAGATCGGCGATTACTCGATGGAGCTCTGCGGCGGCACCCACGTCAAGAGCACCGGTGAGCTGGGTCTGTTCCGGATCGTTTCCGAGGCTTCGGTCGCTGCCGGCGTCAGAAGAATCGAAGCGGTCACTGGCTTTAACTTCCTTGCGATGGATGACGGCCTGAAAGAGACCCTGTCCGAAGCGGCTGCCGCTGTTAAGACGACGCCCGCTGAGCTGCCCCATAAGCTGGAGCAGGTTGTTACCGAGCTGAAGGACAGCGCCCGTGAAATCGCCATGCTCAACGGCCGTCTCGCTGAGGGACAGCTGGAGCAGATGCGCAAGGATGCAAGAAGAGTAAGCGGCGTCGCTGTATTCAATGTTGCGATTCCCGGCACTCCGGTTGAACGGATCCGCATGATGGGCGATAAGCTCAAAGATATGTTCCCCTGCTCCTGCGCACTCTTCTGCGGCGGAAGCAAGGAAAAACCGATGTTCGTCTGCGTTGCCGGCCCCGATGCCGTCAAGAAGGGCGTTCATGCCGGTAAGATCATCAAAGAGGTCTGCGCTGTGACCGGCGGTAAGGGTGGCGGACGCCCCGATACCGCACAGGGCGGCGTTGGCGATCCCTTTAAGGTCGATGAAGCGATGGCGATCCTTGACGATCTGATTGCTTCTCAGGCTAAAGAAGACTGATTGTGCATGACTGTACCGAAGGAAGAAGCGCCCTGCTTTTTCCTCCGGCACAGGAATGATTGAATGAAAGGAGGAAATCCGTATGGCAGACTGCCTATTCTGTAAGATTATTGCGGGCGAGATCCCGTCGAAGAAGGTCTATGAGGACGATCTCTGCTATGCTTTTTACGATATTGACCCGCAGGCTCCGACCCATTTTTTGGTCGTTCCCAAGACCCATATCGCCGGCCCTCACGCCGTAAACGATGAAAATGGTGCGGTCGTCGGTCATATCTATGCGGTTATCGCCAAACTGGCGGCTGAACTGGGACTGGAAAACGGTTACCGTGTCGTTGCCAATGACGGTGCGGACGGCGGACAGACGGTCGGACATCTTCATTTCCATGTTCTTGCCGGGCGTTCGCTGGCTTGGCCTCCCGGTTAATGAGCAGATGGAACATCTGCTCATGAACTACGAGTTTTCTACAAGAAAACTCTCGGGTGCGAGATGTACCGAATGTTTTTTTCAGAAAACTCTCAGACGTGAGATATATTCGCGGATTCCCCGGTTAAAATCAGATGAAACATCTGCTTAGTAACCACTACAAAATCCTGTCCATCGATTTTTCCAATAAAAAGGATGGTTCCATATGAAAACCTATACGCTGCACGTTTCCGGTCTGACCCGTGAACTGCCGATTTGCCCGGTCAGCGATACACTGGATATCGCGGCCTTTATCATGCTGGGCGATGTAGAGCTGACCCGTGCGACCGCGCGGGATCTTCTCGCCAAATGCCCGGACTTTGACGTTCTGCTGACGGCGGAATGTAAGGGCATTCCGCTGGCCTATGAGATGTCCGCCATGTCGGGCAAGCCCCATGTCGTGGCAAGAAAAGAGGTCAAGGTCTATACCCAAAACCCGATCATCGTCACCGATAACTCGATCACCACTCAGCACGCTCAGCAGCTTGTTCTGGGCGATCTGGACGCGGAAAAGCTCCGCGGCAAACGGGTCATGATCGTTGATGACGTTATCTCGACCGGCGGAAGCCTTGAAGCGCTTGCAAAGCTCGTTGAGAAAGCAGGCGGCATCCCGGCCGGAAAGGCAGCTGTCCTTGCGGAAGGCGACGCGGCCAAGAGAGACGATATTCTCTTCCTTGAAGAACTGCCGCTGTTCTTCCACTAATCTTTTTAAGCAGATAACGAAAACCCCCGCTGTGTAAAATCACAGCGGGGGTTTTCTCAATCGTATCGAGGAGAGAAGTTTGTCAGAAAATCAGTTCTGGAGTGCCAGCCATGCGTCCAGCTGTGCCTGCTTTTCGGCAACGATATCGTCGATACCGGCCGCTTTCATCGCGGCATTCATTTCCGCAATCGAGCTTTCGGGATCAGAGAAGCCGAACTCGATGGCTTTCTGATACTGGTTGTAAACGTTGGTGACAGCGGTAAACTGGGTTGCGACCGGAGCGGTATCAAAGGTAAAGCCGGAAGCCTTGGAGACAATCGCGCCGTCGTTGAACGCTTCATACTGCTGCCAGAGGTCGGCGGGGTTGCCTTCCTGAACATAGGCTTTGAACTCGGCAGGAGAGAGCCACTGCATCGCATGGCTAAAGTCGGAGTTGTCGTCCTTTACAACAAGCCCTTCGTCGTTGAGGGTGTAATCGACGCCTTCTTCGCCCCACATAAAGAGGTTGTTCCATTCGGGCGACTGATACATAAAGTTGAGGTACTGCATAGCCGCAACAGGATCAACCGTCGTGTATCCAATCGTCCAGCAGAATCCGCCGATCTGGGTCGAGCCGGTGAAGTCAGGGCCGCCCTGAATGCAGATCAGATCCTCGTCATTGGCCGTAACAATATCGGGCTTTCCAGAGGTAAAGAAGGAGTTGATGGTACCGGCCTGGAAAGCAGCCTGATCGGAGGTCGTATCGGTAACCGCGTCGGGGCTGATGCAGCCGTACTGGTTGAGATCGTACATCATCTTGACGAAGTTTAAGTACTCTTCTGTCTCGAAGTAGTTAACAACCTCGGTGTTCTGTCCATAGTCGGTCAGGACGCCGAAAACGTTGCCGCCGAGCTGGTCGATCGAAGTCCAGTTAATGGAAGCGGATGCGCTGGGCTGATATGCGGTGACCGAAGGCTCAGCATCATGCAGCGCTTTGATGATCGTAACGATATCGTCCTGGCTGTCAACCTTCCAGATGTTGGTGTCATAGTCGGGAGTCAGATCCATAAATGCTTCCGCTTTTTCAAGCGTCTGGCGGCGGGCAAGAATCGAGTTGCGGCCCTGTGCAAGGTCATGCTGGGTCGAGGTGCCGTAAAGGACACCGCCGATCCGGGATGTATTCAGGTTATCCCAGCCCATCGTATCAATGATGTCTTTGCCGTAGGTTTCGATCAGCTGGTTGCCGTTTCCGTCATCCATCTCAAGATCCATCAGGTAATCGTTCTGGACAGCGTTGGAAAGGCCGAGGCCGAGCGAGTACATAATATCAATCTGTTCGCCGCCCGAGAAAGCAAGGGTCAGCGCCTGACTTCTGGAAGCGAAATCGGTGACATTCAGTTCAACGTCGATGTTCAGCGCCGGAATGGTCAGTTCGTTCATCTTATCCTGAATACGGGAGATGCCTTCGGTCGCGCCGACCCAGGTAAAATAGCTGACGACCAGATGCTCGGTCTCGGTGCGGTTGACAATCGCTTCCGCTGCGGGATCCGCAGAATTCTCTGCCGGGCTTTCTTCGGAGGAACCAGAAGATTCTGCTGCGGAAGAAGCCTTATCTTCGGAGGATGCGGACGAGGAAGCGCCGCTGTTTCCGCAGGAAACGAGTGCGGCCGAAGCGAGCATACCGGCAGCGAGCGCTGCAAAAATACGTTTTTTCATGAATGTGTTCTCCTTCTTATGTAAACGTTATTTGGACATCTTTTCCCAGAAAGCGACGGCTTCCGAAAGCCATCCTTCCGCAGGTGTTCCTTCGGCAACGCCGAGCCCGTGACCGCCCTTTTCGTAGAGGTGGAGCTGATTCGGGACACCGGCCGCCGTCAGCTTTTCCGCCATTTCGATCGCCGCCGTATAGTTGACCAGCGGATCGTCCTTGCAGTGCCAGATATAGGAAGCAGGATAAGAAGCGGTGATGTTGTCGAGCGTGTTGACGGCGCGCACCTTTTCAGGCGTCACGTCCGGCCCGATCATCGTTTCGAGGAAACGGTTTCTCTGTCCGTTTTCGGGCATCACGACCTTGCTTGCGCCGTAGCAGACAAACAATGCGGCCGGTTTCGGAAGGCCGAAATGAGCATATCCGAGATTCTCGGTGCCCCAACTTGCCGTCAGGCTTCCGCCCGCCGAAAAGCCCGCGACCGCATAGTTCTCCGTCGAAACTTTACATTCATCCGCGTGCGCAAAAACAAACCGGAGCGCCGCCGAGAGGTCTTCCTGAGGTTTCGGGAAGAGAGGGGATTCGTTGACGCGGTAGCTTAAAACGAAAGCGTTGTAGCCCATCTGATTGAGCCGCATAGCCGTCGGATATCCTTCGAGGAAGGAGCAGACGGTTGCAAATCCGCCGCCCGCGATAACCATGACAAAGGGCGCACCGGGTTTTCCGGGCATATAGACCAGCTTGGTGTTTTCCTTGTCGGGGTCTTTGGCTTTCTCTTCGTCTGTCCAGATATCAAAGGCGACCTGTACGCCGCTGTTGATGATTCCGCGCAGGTATTCTAGGCCTTCGATCACGACCGGGCTATGCATCGTAAAGCCTTCCGGGTCAAGTCCGGGATTGACCGGGTCATCCTTGGGGTCGATGTTGGTGAACATAATAAAAGGGGCGATCTCCTTGAATTCGGGGATCTGACGGACTTCCCGAAGGGTCGTTTCCGAGGTGATCGTAGACATTTGCTTCATCCTCCCTTGTAATGGTAAGTTACTTAAAAAGCAGAATTTTCTTTTATTCATATTATATTTACAGCTGGTTTATATGTCAATTTCTCAGAGCTGGTTTCGCAGAATAAGACAAAAAGTGCGCAGAAAAGGAAAATATGAGCTGTTTTTTATTTGACTGATTGAACAAAATACACTTGGCAATGTTGACTATTCGACTTAATAAGTTATCTGGCCGTTAAAAAACTCCCGCCCTGCATCAAACAGAGCGGGAGCCAAACGGCTTGATTTATTTCTTACCGAACGAAGCAATCGAACGGGGCTTGACGCCTTTGGGGATCGGGGGAATGTATTTTCCTCCGTCGGGAGCGAGCCGGTCTTTCAGTTCCGCTTTGGCGGCCTCAATCGTTTCGGGACTGCCATAAAGATCGATCGCCGTTGCGGCCATGATCCGCGCCGCGTACAGTTCGCCTTTGTGCGCGGTCGAGGATTTGCCCTGCGCAACGATCTGCCAGCTGTGGCCGGGGGAATCGGCGGCGATTGTCTGGACATTGGCCTGAACGACCGGGCAGACACAGCTGACGTCTCCGACGTCGGTCGAACCGGCGTGAACGGCGTCGCTGGGCGCATAGGGAATCGGCTTTAAGAAGAGCGCGGTCGAATCATCATAACCGGCGGCGTACTTGGCACCCTTGACACGCCCGACCGCTTCCTTGCAGCGGGAGAGAAAGTCTTTGTGAGAAGGACAGGTCTTGCGGATCTCTTCGGCAAAGTCCAGTTCCTCTTCGGTGTACTCCGGCATCGGAATCGTTTCGATATTCTTCCACATGACCTCTTCGAGAACGTTGTTGGGAGTCAGTCCGGAGCAGGCTTTGATAAATTCCTCTTCGACCTGCGTTCCGGTCATCAGCGCCGCGCCCTTGGCAATGTCCGATACCCGCTCATGCAGTTCACGAACCTCGCTGTTTTTGGGACTGCGGATCAGATAGAGCACCTCCGCTTCCGACTGAACGACATTGGGAGAAGCGCCGCCCGAATTGGTGATCGCGTAGTGGATCCGCGCTTCCGGGATCATATGCTCTCTTAAAAACTGTACGCCGACATTCATCAGCTCCAGCCCGTCGAGCGCACTTCGCCCGAGATGCGGGCAGGCAGCCGCGTGGGCGCTGACCCCTTTGAAGCGGTACAGAACCTGGCAGTTCGCGAGCGAGGAAGCGTTGTTGATGGCGGTCGCGTCGCCCGGATGCCAGGAGATCGCGCAGTCCAGCTCGTCGAATACCCCGTCCCGCGCCATAAACGCCTTTCCGGAACCGCCCTCTTCTCCGGGGCAGCCGTAATAGATGACCGTTCCGGGAAGACCGTTTTCCGAAAGATATTCCTTATATGCAGCAGCGGCGGCGATGCTTCCGACGCCTAAGAGATTGTGTCCGCAGCCATGTCCGCATCCGCCTTCGGTGATCGGAGAAGGAGTCGCGATACCGGCTTTTTGAGAAAGACCGGAAAGAGCGTCGAATTCGCCGAGAAAACCGATGACCGGCTTTCCTTCTCCCCAGCGTCCGCTGAAGGCGGTCGGGATCCCGGCCAGTCCGCGGGTGACCGTAAAGCCCAGCTTTTCAAGCAGCGCGGTCTGTACCTTTTCGGCGGTAAATTCGGTGAACGCGAGTTCCGGCGCGTCCCAGATGGCATCGCTCGCCGCGTAAAAATCGTCCGAGTGCTCTTCGATCCAGCGAAGACTTTCCTCTTTTTTCATATCAATGTCTCCCTCCGTTTTTTCTTTATCTTTATTGTAATGGGGGAAAAAGAATTTTACAATCCACATTTTGTACTATTTTCCCACGCAAAATGATCAAATCCGTACTTGTTGTATAAAAATGCAGCAAGGGGGTTGACATCACTAATGGAAAGTGTTATCATATAGAACATAAACATATCCGATGAATATGTTGAAAACAAATCTGAAGGAGGCGAAACCAGATGCCTGTTTACCATTATGAAAAAGCTCTTCTGAATCGAATGTGTTGTCAGTGTACGACGGGGATCCGAAAATCGCCGCCTGTTTTGCCGCGCCTGCACTGATTAGACACTTGAGCGGCAAAATGATCTTTCCGGCCGGTAAATCCGTGCCGAGGGACAAAAGGAATTGTGATTTTCGGAAGCCTGTGAAAATGGGCTTCCTTTTTTGTTGTTAAAAACGGAGAGAAAATAAGAATAACTGAAAAGAAAAACTTGCGTAATTTGGAAACCAACTTCCCACCCGAAAGTTTCAACAAATTACACAAGCCACATCCGGAAACTTCTGTGAAAACGATCGTTCAATCCTAAGAAATTGAACGAATCTTGAAAAAATAGCGCAGATGCGCCGATCATTTTGTTTTATCCTCCAATAAATTGCTCTGCTAGCCATTTTATATTGACATTCTGTTTCTAAAGCGCTATAATGCATATAACGCAAGAAGATCAGAAAAAGACTTCATAAACGAAAGTCAAAGAATCGATTATGAAAGTCTGATTCGTAAATCTTTCTTACTGTGTACAAACAACCAACAATTGTACGCTTGGAAAATACAGTTGCCGCAAGGGTGGGGCAGAGAACGACCGTCGGGTTTTCCGAGGTTTCTCTGCCTCTTTTGTTTAGAAAAAAGCACCGTAGACCATACGGAAAGGTTTTGGGGGATATATTCTGGTAAGGAAAGAGGAATCCGATATGAAAACAGGGCTTCATCCAAAAGTTTTAATTGTAACCGAAGACGGGTTTGATCCGACGTTCGGAAGCGCTAATCTCGTGCTCAGCAGAGCGTACAGCGACGCAGTTTCTTCCGCCGGCGGCATTCCGATCACGGCGATGGACATCAGAACCTGCTCCGAATATCTGGAATTTGCGGACGCGCTTTTACTCACCGGCGGTGGAAATATACATCCTTCACGGTATAAAGGTCTGGTCAGCGATATGTCCGATCTTCAGGGCTTCTCCAATACCCGCGACGATATGGACTTCACCCTCGCTGATCTTTTTGTCAAGGCGGGGAAACCGGTTCTCGGAGTCGGAAGAGGCGCGATGGTTTTAAACGCTCTCCTCGGCGGCAACGTCAATAAACACCTTCCTGAACTTTCCGCTCATGCTTCCGATCCGCTGACCGGCGGGCTGAAAGAAATCCTTGGCGAACGCGTTTCCTTTAAGCGGGTATACGGCTGGGGAATTAAGACTCTTGCTGAATCCCTTTCAGCAGAAGCCGTTTCGGAAGAGGGCGTGATCGACGGGTTCTCCCATCAAACGCTTCCCGTAAAAGGCGTTGTCTGGCATCCCGAACGGGAACTGGACGGAAATCCGATCGACCTTCGGCTCTACCGTTGGCTGGTCAACAGTGTGAAGTGAAAGGGAGGGCGCGTATATGAAACCGATCATTGCATTAAACGGCGGTTCGGCACTCGACCGTCAGTTCCATTCCAAGGCTACCGTCGCCAATAAAACCTATTCGGCAGCTGTTGCGGCGGCGGGTGGCGTTCCCATTCTGGTGACCGACCCCGATTCGATCAAAAGCTACGCGGAGATCGCGGACGGCCTGATCCTGACGGGAAGCCTTTTCTTCAACCCCGATCCCGAACGGCGAAGCGAGGTTTCCAAGGCGGAAAGCGGTGAGCGGCCGGTGTATGACGCGGCGCTGTTGGACGCTTTTGTCAAAGCCGGAAAACCGGTTTTCGGTATTTGTCTCGGCCTTCAGTGTATCAACCTCTATTTCGGCGGAACGCTTGCGGACGGATTTAAATTCAAAGACGGTGTGGAGCATATGATGTGCGCCCACAATTGTCTGGCCGGTGAAGATTCGGTCGTCGGAAAGATCTTCGGAAGCGAGTTCATGATTAACTCCCGTCACAACCGAAAGATCGATACGCTGGCGCCGGGACTGAAAGCGGTCGCGTTTTCACCCGATGGCGTAATCGAAGAGGTACAGCATGAATCGCTTCCGGTCTGGGCGGTCGAATGGCATCCCGAACGGATGCGCGGCGACCACCGCGAACCGCCGGAAGGCCCGGATACAACGCCGCTCTTCCAGTGGTTCTGCGGCGTCTGCAAAGAAATGAGCGGGAAAGAGTAAGAAAGCATAGCTCAATAACCTCCGGGAAAAAAAGAGAGAAAGAATCCCGGATTCAACGAGGGGGCTTTTATGATGAAACCAAGAATCCTGATTGCGGCGGAGGACAGTTTTGATCCGAACACCGGAAACGGAAACATCGTCCTTTGCAAAGAGTACAGCGACGCGGTTTATCACGCCGGCGGGACGCCGCTTGTGGCGCTCGACATCCGGACGGCGAAGGAATACGCCGATGTGACCGACGCCCTTCTCCTGATCGGCGGGCCGGTCATCCATCCCGCCAAATACGGTTCGGTCGTCCGGGATTTTTCCTATCTCGGCGGCTTCTCCGGAACCCGCGACAATATGGATTTTGCTCTCGCAAAGCTCTTCCTCGCACAGGGAAAGCCGATCCTAGGAATTGGGCGGGGCGCGATGGTCGTCAACGTCCTGACCGGCGGAACGGTTAATGAATCGATCGGAGAAAAGGGTGCGGAGACGGAAGATACCCTTTCGGGACAGATGGAAAAGCTCCTTGGAAAAACGATCACCTTTAAGCGCAGCTACGGCTGGGGAATCGGACGTCTCGGTGAAGGAATGCAGCCGGAAGCGGTCGCTCCGGACGGAACGGTCGATGCCATCGTACATAAAGAGAAGCCGGTGTGGGGCGTTGTATGGCACCCCGAACATCCGGACGATGGCGCTGCTCCCGATAACCGGCTGTACGAGATGTTTGTTTCGGCAGCCGCATCGGCAGACTGAACGGGAGGGGAAAACAGGAATGAAACCGATCATTGCGATAAACGGCGCTTCGGCGTTTGACCGTCAGTTTTTCACCAAAGGGAAGGTTGCTTTTAAGGCTTACCCGCAGGCAGTCGCCGCGGCAGGCGGCGTTCCGCTGATGGTTCCCTCGATCCATTCGGTCGATGAGTACGCATGGCTCGCGGACGGCCTGCTCCTGACCGGAAGCCTTTCGTTTGCTCCGGCTCCCGCCTATACGCCGCTCGTCAATAAAATGGAGGAAAAAGAACGGCCCATCTTCGATTCGGCTCTGGTTCTCGCCTTTGCAAAGGCCAAAAAACCGATCATGGGCGTCTGTCTCGGTCTTCAGTGTATCAACCTTACCTTCGGCGGAACACTGAAAAACCACTTCAAACTGGAAGATGGCGTCGAACATATGCTGACCGCGCACCCTTGTATCGCCGGTACGGAATCGATCGCGGGGAAGCTGTTCGGAAAAGAATTTATCATCAATTCCCGCCATGAACGAAGGATCGATACCTTGGCTCCGGGACTTGAAGCGACCGCGTGGTCGCCCGACGGAGTCATCGAAGAGATCAAACACGAGTCGCTTCCGATCTGGGCGTTTGAATGGCACCCCGAACGGATGCGGGGAGATGACCGGGATCCGCCGGAAGGCCCGGATACAACGCCGCTCTTTGAGTGGTTTGTGAATACCTGCGCAGCCGTCAGAGACGCTGAGTAAGTACAGAGAAGTCTTTGCGTAAAGGAGGCTCATTGATGGAACTGGAAGAAAGAAAGGTTCTGCTTGAGACCAGAGAACTGAAAAAATACTTTTACAATAAAAGCGGACTGAAAGTCAAGAGCGTTGTAAAAGCGGTCGATAATGTTGATCTGACCATCCATGAAGGAGAAACTGTAGGGCTTGTCGGAGAATCCGGATGCGGAAAATCCACCTTCGGACGGGCGATCCTGCGGCTTCAGGAACCGACCGACGGACAGATCTTCTATCGGGGCAAGCAGATCCAGCGGCTTCCGTTTAAGGAGATGCGCCCTTATCGGAAAGAGATGCAGGTCATCTTTCAGGACCCGGCGGCCTCTTTGAATCCCCGCAAAACGATCATGCAGTCGATCCGGATCCCGCTGGAAGTCAACCACATCGGCACCAAAGCCGAACAGCAGGAGCGGGCGGAAGCGATGCTCAGCTATGTAGAACTCAACCCGAGCAACTGGTACAAATTCCCGCATGAGATGTCCGGCGGCCAGAAACAGCGCGCGATGATCGCACGGGCGCTGATCACCCACCCGTCTTTTATCGTGGGTGACGAACCGGTTTCGGCTCTGGACGTTTCGATTCAGGCGCAGGTCTTAAACCTGATGAAGAAGATCCAGCAGGAGGAACAGCTTTCCTACCTCTTTATCTCCCATGACCTTTCGGTCGTCCGCTTTCTCTGCGATAAGGTCGCGGTCATGTACCTTGGAAAGATTATCGAGATCGGCACCAAAAAGGAGATTTTCGATACTCCCCTTCATCCTTACACAAAGGCGCTGATGAGTGCGATCCCGATTCCCGATGTTCATGTACATACCAAGCGGATCGTCCTGGAAGGGGATGTACCAAGCCCGATGAATCCTCCTTCCGGATGCCGGTTCAGAACCCGCTGTCCGTATGCAAACGCCCACTGCGCCGAGGTTGAACCGACGCTTGACCTCATCAGCGGCGAGCATAAGGTCGCCTGTACAAGGCTTTCGGAAATCGGATAAAAAGGAAAATGCGCTTAAACGCCGGACAATCGGTTCGGCTGAAAATAGGAGAGAACTTATCGATCACTGAAGGATTTTTCCTCAGTCGTCCATTTATCTAAAGAAAGAAGCGATTGAAAATGAAGGCAGTTCAGTTCACGTCCATTCTCTCCACCCTTGCAATCGTCATGGCCATGCTCGCCGGATGCGGCGGCAGCACCTCTTCCGCTTCCTCTGCTGCAAGCGGAAGTCCTTCTGAAGGGACTTCGGGAAGTTCCTCTGAAAGCTCTTCCGAATCGGCGGACGGCGAGACTGCGGCTTCTTCCGACAGCATCGTGACCGTCGCCTACACCACCGCGTGGGATTCGCTCATGCCCTATAACTCCTCTTCCGGTTCGATGTACACGATGGAGGTCGTCGATAAAATCTACGACCGTCTGGCCTACGCCGAGATCGGCGCAAGCGCTTTCCAGCCCAGAGCGGCTTCTTCGTGGGAATCGGCGGACGACAATATGTCGATCATTTTCCACCTCGATGAAAACGCGACATGGTCGGACGGCGAACCGGTTACGGCGGCCGACTGGATCTACACCTTTACCCTCATCAGCGATCCGAACTTTACCGGAACTTCCCGCGGCCCGATGAAAAATATTGCCGGTACCGATGACACCGGCACAGCGGTCGAAGGCGAGGAACTCGGCGTGGAAGCGCTGGATGACTACACCTTAAAAATCCACCTCAAGGTTGCTTCTTCTCCCGAAGACTGGCTGCTCGCCAACAACCGCGCGACCGTTGTTCTTCCGGAACACTGCCTGAAAGACATCCCGCTGGACAGCATCCTGACCGACGAGTTCTGGACGAATCCCGTCGGAAGCGGCCCACTTCAATTCGAGAGTGAAGTTATTGGTTCCGAACTGGTGCTTGCTTCCCGGCCGGAATATCAACTCGGCGCACCCGGCTTCGGCAAGATGGTCTGTACCGTCATGGATTCCTCCAACACGATGAATGCGATTATCGCCGGCGATATTGATATGGTCTGCCTCGGAAACTCCGTTTCGACCAGCAACGTCGAACTGGCTGAGTCCTCCGGCCTGACCGTTAAGCAGAACGACCTTCCGACTTCCTTTACCGAGATGATCATCAACAACACCAACATCACCGACGCAAAACTTCGTCAGGCGCTCTGGTACGCGCTCGATATCGATACGATCACCTCCCTCATGACCGACGGCTACGGCATCCCCGCCTATACCTACATCATGCCCGGAAGCGAATACGAAAACACCGACTCCGCCGCTCATTACGATCCCGATTACGCCCGTCAGCTGCTTGAAGAATCCAGCTACAACGGCGAAACCTATACGATCGCCTGCGGCTCCTCCCGTGAAGCGCTCGTATCGCTGATCCAGCAGTATTTTGACGATATCGGCTTCAATATGGAGATCGCTCTGGTTGACGTCGCGACGATGTTCGCCGGATGCCAGGACGGCACCTACGACTTCGGTGTTTCCGGCCATACCGCGACCGCAAGCCCCGTCTGGTTCGATAACGCGACCAGTTTTCACATCATCGGCGGCACCTCTTATTTCCAGGTCACCGATCCGACCTACACCGAGATGTTCGAGAAGATCAACTCGCTCTTTGACGAGACCGAAAAGATCGAGGCCACTAAGGAATATCAGGCGTATATCGCCGAACAGACCCCCTTTATTCCGCTCTGGTTCCAGGCAGGTCTTTATATCGAAAGCGATACCGTTTCCGGCGTTGATTACGGCGCCGCCGGTATGTGCAACGATAACGTCTGGGATTGGGTCAAGGAATAACCGCTTTCCTAATTGAAAAAGACCGGAGTGGGAAACTCTCTCCACTCCGGAATATGCAGAGATTCTCCGCAGGAGGGGGATATTTGCACCTACTGCCGTTCGGGTATCAGAAGGACTGAGCTTTGAAGAACGGCAGAATACCATAAAGAAAGAAGCGCTTAAAAATGAAGGCAGTCAAAATCACATCCGTACTTTCCACGATCGTTATCCTCGCGTCGATGATGGCAAGCTGCGGCGGTTCCGGAAGCACCGCCTCCACCTCTTCCGAAAGCTCCGTTTCCGGTGAATCGTCTGCTGCATCCTCTTCCGCTGAAAGCAGCGCGGAAGCAGCAACCGGTTCTTCCGACAGCGTTGTAACCGTTGCTTACACCACCGCGTGGGATTCTCTAATGCCTTATAACTCTTCCTCCGGTTCGATGTACAACCTTGAGGTGCTGGGCAATATCTACGACCGTCTGGCCTACAGCAAGCTCAACGGCGATGAATTTACTCCCAGAGGCGCTTCTTCCTGGGAATCGGCCGACGACAATCAGGCAATCGTTTTCCACCTCGATGAAAACGCGACCTGGTCGGATGGCGAACCGGTCACCGCTTCTGACTGGGTTTATACCCTGAAGCTGGTCAGCGATCCCTCCTTTACCGGTACCTCCAGAAGCTGCGCCAAGACCATCGCCGGGACCGATGACAACGGCGTAGCGATCGATGGCGAGACCTTCGGCGCCGAAGCGGTCGATGATTATACCTTAAAACTCACCCTGAAGACCGCCGCAACTCCCGAGGACTGGCTGCTGGCAAATAACCGCAACTTCTTCGTCCTCCCCGAGCATTGCCTGACCGATTACACCGCCGCCGACGTTATCAACGCCGACTTCTGGACGGCTCCGGTCGGAAGCGGCCCGCTTAAATTTGAGAGCGAGGTCATCGGTTCCGAGTTGGTTCTCGATGCCCGTCCTGAGTATCAGCTCGGCGCTCCCGGCTTTGGTAAGATGGTCTGCACCGTCATGGATTCTTCCAACACGATGAACGCGATCATCGCCGGCGATATCGATCTGGTCTGCATCGGCAACCGTGTCTTGACCAGCAACATCGAGCTTGCTGAAGCTTCCGGTCTGGAGGTCAAGCAGTTCGATCAGGCGACCCAGTTCAACGAGCTGTTGATCAACAACTCCAACATCACCGATTACCGGATTCGCGAAGCGCTCTGGTACGCGCTGGATAAGGACACCATCACTTCGGTCATGACCGACGGCTACGGCGTACCGGTCGATACCTACATCGTCCCCGGCAACCAGTTTGAAAACACCGACATCGATATGCCTTACGATCCCGAGAAGGCGAAAGAGCTGCTTGCTGAGGCGGGCTACAACGGCGAGACCTATACGATGGCGTGCGGTTCCTCCCGTGAGCCGCTGGCTTCTCTCTTACAGCAGTATTACGATGCGATCGGCTTCAACATGGACATCGCGTTGGTTGACGTCGCAACCATGTTCTCCGGCTTGAAGGACGGTACCTATGACATCGGCGTTTCCGGTCACTCGGCGACCGCAAGCCCCGTCTGGTTCTGCAACGCGACCAGTTTCCAGGTGCTCGCCGGTGAAGGGAGCTCCAGCTACGCGGTAACCGATCCGAAGTTTGGAGAGTATTTTGACCAGATCAACTCGATCTTTACGACCGAGGAACGCCTTCCGGTCGTCAAAGAGTTCCAGGCTTATATCGCCGAGCAGGTTCCCTTTATCCCGCTCTGGTACACCGCTGACCACTACATCGAATCCACCACCGTTTCCGGTGTCGATTACGGCGGATCCTGGATGTGCAATGATAACGTCTGGGATTGGGTCAAAGAGTAAAGATAAACCCTCAGCTTCTCTTCCGGCAGGTTCATTCCTGCCGGAGCTGCCCCGGAAATCGGGGCAATATGCCTTTTATTTTCCGCATGAGGAAGGTAGCGGCAACAGTACACTTCGCGGTTTTATGAAGCGCCGCTGAAAGGGATGGTTAAAGATGCTTAAATACTTGGGTAAGCGAATCCTGACTGCAATTCCGATCTTTTTCGGGATCACGGTTATCATCTATGTGATGCTGAATATGGCGCCCGGAAGCGCTCTGGATATGCTCGCTTCGAGTGAAATTTCCGTTGACAGCGCCGCTTACGATCAGCTCAAAGCCCAGCTCGGCCTTGATAAACCGGTCTGGATGCGTTATCTGCTCTGGCTCAAAGACCTGTTCCAGCTGAACTTCGGTACCTCCTACCGTACCAGTCAGGACGTATGGACGATGGTCTCCCAGAGAATCGGCCCCTCAATCCTCCTTTCGGGCACCGGCGTTATCCTCGCGATCCTCCTCGCGCTCCCGATCGGCATCATGGCTGCCTATAAGCCCTACTCCAAATGGGACAGCGTATCTTCCTTCTTTGCCCTGATCGGCTCGACCCTTCCCGGCTTCCTGCTGAGCCTTCTGCTCATCTACGTTTTCTCGATCAAATTAAAGCTCCTCCCGACCTCCGGTATGCATTCTTCGGGCGATACGAGCTTTATCGACCTTTTCCGACACCTGCTCTTACCGGCGCTGATTATCTGCATCGGCTCGATGGGCAACCTCATCAAACAGACCCGAAGCGCATGTCTGGAAGTCCTTCATGAGGATTTCGTAAAGACCGCCCGCTCCAAGGGCATCAAGGAACAGGCCGTTGTCCTTAAGCACGTTTTCAGAAACGCCCTGATCCCGGTTTCAACGACCATTCTTCTTCAGATCCCCCACATCATCGGCGGTACAACGATCGTTGAGCAGATCTTCGGCTGGCCGGGACTCGGCTCTCTGATGATCAGCTCGATCAATAACCGCGACTATCCGGTTGTCATGTGCGTAGCCGTTATCATCGCGATCACCGTCCTCGTGACCAATATCCTGATCGATATCGTCTACGGCTTCCTTGACCCGCGCGTCAGCTATGACTGATTCTGATTCTGAAAGAAGGGAAATTCTTATGGAAATGACAGCGAAATCCGTATCCGCGCCCAAAAAGAAAGAAAGTCAGGCGCTGAAAAGCTTCCGCAAAAATAAAAGAGCCATGTTCGGCGCGATCTTTATCATCATCGAAACGCTGCTCGTGATTCTGCTCCCGATCATCCTTCATACTGATCCCAATACATCCGACCTACTCTCCGGAAAATATGCATCTCCTTCGGCGGCTCACTGGCTGGGCACCGACTCGATTGGACGCGACCTCTTCGCCCGTCTGCTTTCGGGCGGCAAGGTATCGCTGTTGGTCGGCTTGAGTTCTCCTCTGATCAGCGTTGCGATCGGTCTTCCGCTCGGCCTTCTCGCCGGCTACTACCGCGGTGTGATCGAAACGATCGTCATGCGTCTGGCGGACATCTTCATGTCCTTCCCGAGCATGATCCTGATCCTCTGCCTGGTCGCGGTCGTCGGCCCGTCGATCACCACCATCATCGTCGTTATCGGCGTCATGGGCTGGACCCAGATTGCAAAGCTCGTCTACGGAAACGTTGTTTCCATCCGCAGCAAGGAATACATCGAATCGGCGCGCGCGGCCGGATGCAGCGACGCCTATATCATCTTCCGTGAGATCCTTCCCAACGCCATCAGCCCGGTATGGGTTCTGCTTTCCTTCCGCGTCGGCGGCGCGATCATGACCGAATCCGGTCTGTCCTTCCTCGGCGTCGGTATTCAGGCTCCGCAGGCTTCTTGGGGCAATATCATCAACGCTGCGACCGACCTTTCCGTTTTAATGCTCCGTCCGTGGGTATGGATGCCGGCAGGTGTGCTGATCGTTATGACGGTCGTTTCCTTTAACTTTATCGGTGAAGGTATCCGCGACGCTCTTGACCCCAAAATGAAACGTGTAGACTGATTCATGGAAAAATCCAAGGAGGAACCGAACATGGCAGAAAACCTGCTTGAAGTAAAAGACCTTGAGGTTGATTTCCGGGTCGGTGACGGAAAGGTTGTCACCGCCATCAAAGACGTTAACTTCTCCCTGATTAAAGGACATACCCTCGGCATCGTCGGCGAGTCCGGCTGCGGCAAATCGGTCACGGCCAACACCATCATGAAGCTCCTTCCCAAAGAGTCCGGCATCATCGCCGGCGGACAGATCCTCTTTGACGGAAAGGACATCGTTCCGATGAGCGATGAGGAGATGCGAAATATCCGCGGCAAACATATCGGCATGATTTTTCAGGAACCGATGACCTCATTAAACCCCGTTTACCGGATCGAGACGCAGATGACCGAAATGCTTTTGGCGCACGAAAAGCTGACTAAAAAAGAAGCGCATGAGCGTTGTCTGGAAATGCTCAAGGCGGTCGGCATCCCCGAACCGGAACGCCGCCTTCGGGAGTATCCCCACCAGCTTTCCGGCGGTATGCGCCAGAGAATTATGATCGCGATGGTTTTGTCGGTCAAGCCCGAGCTGATTATTGCCGATGAGCCGACGACCGCTCTGGACGTTACGATTCAGGCGCAGATCATGGAGCTGATGGGCAAGCTCAAAGAAGAGATGGGAACCTCGATCATCCTGATTACCCACGATATGGGCGTTATCGCCGACATCGCCGATGACGTCATGGTTATGTACGGCGGAAACGTTGTCGAACAGGCGCCGGTAGCCGACATCTTTGAGCATCCCCTCCATCCCTATACTCAGGGGCTTCTCGCCTCGATTCCGCGTATGGATATGGACGTTGAGACGCTCGCCGCGATCGAAGGAACCGTTCCGTCGCTTGCGGAAATGCCGACCGGCTGTCATTTCTCGACCCGCTGCCCCTACTGCACCGAAAAGTGCCGCAGTGAAAACCCCGCGATGGTCGATCAGGGCGGTCATAAAGTTGCCTGCTGGAAATATGAATAAAATGAAAAGCCCGATGGCGGACAGGATCTGCCCCGGGCTTTTCATTTCTTTCAAACAGGCGTATAATAAAGACAGATAAACATCCGGAAAGGAAGGACTTTTATGAGTAAAGCGATCCCCTATATCGATATGCACTGCGACACCCTGATGCACGGCGTCGGAAAAAAAGCGGAGGACATCTTCTCGATGCCCGATGCGATGGTCGATCTGGAACGCCTTTCAAAAGCGGGCGTCTATGCCCAGTTTTTCGCCGTCTTTTTCCCGCCGAAGGAAGGAATGGAGAAGTCCCTCGGGATCACCGATGACGACGCATATTTTTCCGCCGCACATACCCTTCTGAAGAACACGATTTCCCGCCACGGCGACCTTCTCGCTTTCGCTGGAAACGCCGTGGACGCCGAGAAAAACCATGCGCAGGGAAAGGTTTCCGCCTTCCTGACGATGGAGGACGGCCGCGCGGTTCAGGGAAGCTTTGACCGTCTGCGCTATTTTTACAATCAGGGCGTGCGGCTGATCTCGCTGACCTGGAACTTTGAAAACTGCTTCGGCGCGCCCAACTCGAAGGATCCCGCCATGATGAATAAAGGGCTGACCGCCTTCGGTAAGGAAGCGGTCGGAGCAATGAATGAGATGGGAATCATCGTCGACGTCTCCCACCTTTCGGACGGCGGCTTCTGGGACGTTGTCAACCTGACCCGTAAGCCCTTTGTCGCTTCTCATTCCAACTGTCGCGCGCTGACGCCCCATACCCGGAACCTGACTGATGAGATGATCCGCGCACTCGCGGAAAAAGGCGGAGTAGCGGGTCTTAATTTTGCACCCGAATTCCTTTGGACAGAAGCCGACGCAGCCGCAGGCAGCAAAATCAGCCGGATCGAGCGGATGTGCGCCCACCTGTCTCATCTGATTGACGTTGGCGGTGAAGACTGCGCGGCAATCGGAACCGACTTTGACGGCATCAGCGGCGAGCTGGAGGTCGGAACGCCGACTGAGATGGGAAAACTGTTCGAGGCGCTGAGTCGTCACGGATTTTCGGATCGCCTGATTGAGAAAATCGCATATCAGAATACCCTGCGCGTCATTCGGGAAACGATGTAACAAAACGGCACAAAAAATCCTCTGTCCTCGTACAAAAGACGAGAACAGGGGATTTTTGCATGGCTTTTTAATATTTAACGATCCAGTTTTCTCCGGTGATTCCGGCGAACGCGCCGTTTTCCAGAAGTTCCTTGCAGTCCTCATGCGCCAAAAGCCACTTGTTGTTGGCGGTCAGACGGCTGTCCTCATGCTCCTTGGTAAGTGCCGTGTTGGTTCCCTTGGGCAGGCAGACCAGGCATTTAAAGCCTTTGTCGCTCACCTGGCAGGGGCAGTAGTGAAGGGTCGTGCCGTAGACTTCGATCGCTTCGCCGGGATTTAAGACAAATGCCTTGACCTTATCTGCATCCAGCTTCCCGTCCTCCAGATCGAAGAGCGTCGCCAGTAAAAGAACCAGCGGTTCGCCGACCGCGAGGTTGATCTCGCTGCCCTGATGCCATTCGAGGGCGTTCATCTGAGAGTTATACCCCCAGCAGCAGCCCGCCTGAGAAGGCATCTCGCCGTAGAGAACGCGGGAGACTTCAGCGGCCGAAGGACAGGCTTCGAGCGAAGGGATCGACGGCTCATAGGCGCTCTTCCCGGCTTCCGGCATCGGAAGCGCCGCGACTGCCTCTCCGAGATCGGAAAGATCCATTTTCACGACCCGTCCGTAGGCCTTGAATTCGGGATCGTTTACCGAATAAAAGGAAAGACCGGGATTTTTTTCTTTCAGTGCTTCAAACATAGGTGATAACCTCCTGCTGATAATCCGTTTTCCGTGCTCCTGCACGGTCTACCCCTATTATACTCCCGTATCCGCTGAATTGCAAGAAAAGAGTTTATTGATCGAGTGGAACACGGAAGAAACGCTTTCTGATCATAAAGGAATTGCCGTCCGTCTGGTTTATTAAAAAAATACCCCCGTATGTTTGACCATACGGGGGATTGCTGTACCGCTTTATTTCTTATTGCCCGCTTTGTTGAGAACCGTAATCACGATAGCGATGATCGCCATTACGATGAAAACGCCGAGCATACCCTTCCCCAGAACGGAAAGGCTTTGTGCAAACAGAGAAACGTTCATGAATGGATCTCCTTTCTGTTACCGTTAGCGTGCGATGAGGTTGAGGATCATGCCGCCCGCGATGACACTTGCAATCTGACCGCCGACATTGACGCCCGCCGCCTGCATCAGCAGGTAGTTCGCGTTGTCCTCTTTGATGGCCATCTTGCTGATAACACGGCTGCTCATCGGGAAGGCCGAGATGCCGCAGGCACCGATCATCGGGTTGACCTTCTTGCCTTCGGGAAGGAAGATGTTGAGGATCTTGGCGAAGAGAACGCCTCCGAAGGTGTCAAAGACAAAGGCCAGAAGTCCGAGTGCGAGGATAAGGAGCGTCTGGGGATTGAGGAACTGCTCTGCCTGCATCTGACATGCGACCGTAAGACCGAGGAAAATCGTGATGAGGTTTGCGAGAACGTTTTGCGCCGTCTGGGAGAGAGAGTCGAGTACGCCGCATTCCCGCAGAAGGTTGCCGAACATCAGGAATCCGACCAGTGCGACCGATCTGGGAACGATCAGACCCGCGATCAGCGTAACGATGACCGGGAAGAGGATCCGGGTCGTCTTGGAAACGTTGGAAGCGGAATACTTCATGTGGATCGTCCGCTCTTTCTTGGTGGTGATGGCCTTGATGACCGGGGGCTGAATGATCGGAACGAGCGCCATGTAGCTGTACGCCGCGACAAGGATCGCGCCGGTGTACTGGCTGTCAAAATACTGGCTGACAAAGATCGCGGTCGGACCGTCAGCAGCGCCGATGACGCCGATCGAAGCCGCGTCCTGGATGCTGAACCCGAAAAGACATGCGAGACTCATGACCGCGAAAACGCCGAGCTGCGCCGCCGCACCGAAGATCAGAAGATACGGGCTTTGAAGCAGCGGCCCGAAGTCGATCATCGCACCGATGCCGATAAAGAGCAGCAGCGGGAAAAGCTCGTTCGCGATACCCGCGTCATACAAAACGTTTAAGACGCCGACCTCGCTTCCCTGTGTAATTGCGCCGGAGGAGGGGAGGTTGACGAGAATCGCACCGAACCCCATCGGAAGAAGAAGTCCCGGCTCCATATCCTTCTTGATCGCAAGATAGATCAGGATGCCGCCGACAATCCACATGATGACCTGCTTATAGTTGAGAAGCAGGAAATTTCCGAAGATTTCTTCCATGAATAAAATCATCCTTTCTTTTGGAGAGGGTCTTTTGGCATAAAAAAAGACTTTTCCGCGCCCTAAAACGCAGAAAAGTCTTGCATTCACAAGCGGCTGCGGGAAATCGTCCGCTTACCGGTGCGATTTCCGTCCTGACGCATACCGCCAGTCTTTATGTTCTTCCGAAAACAAAAGACCTGCTACTCCCTTTTCAATGCACTCATTATAGCACAGCCTCGCAGAAAAAGTAAAGAGAAAAAAACGATCCGTGGGAAAATTTTTGCCTGTCCTCCGGGAAATATGCTATACTGAAAAAACAGCAATTTTTTTCTCCATAGGCAACATTTTGATCTGCTCATCTGTAGACTGCGCGGCGGCCGAGCGGGCGCTCAAGGTATACGGCGACCAGATCCTCCGGCTCTGCTACTCCTACCTGCACAATATGGATGATGCCGAAGAGATGCTTCAGGAAACGCTGATCAAACGGATGACCGCCGCGCCTTCCTTCTGCGAACCGGAGCATGAAAAGGCATGGCTTTTCCGTGTCGCCGCCAACCTCTGCAAGAATAAGCTGGACTACGAGAGCCGCCGGAGAGGGGAGAATATCGACCAACTGAGCGAGACCCTTTCAGATGAAGGAAGGGAAGACCTTTCGTTTGTATGGGACGCGGTCAAAAGCCTTCCGCCCGGAATAAGAGAGGTCGTTCATCTCTATTACCACGAAGGCTTCCCGACCGCACAGATTGCGCGTATCCTTGGAAAGAACGAATCCTCCGTCCGCTCCGCCCTACGCAAGGGACGGTTAAAACTCCAGAATATCCTGAAGGAGGCGTATGACTTTGACTAAATACGATGAGATTATGGATCATATCCATGTCACCGAAGAAATGTCCGAGCGGATTACCGCGAACCTGCGCCGCACGTCGGTCGCCCCGGTCAGACAGACCCCTCCCTCCCGGAAATGGATTCGGAAGATCGTATCGGCGGCCGCTTGTCTGATGGTTCTGATTGCTGGCGCGGCGGTTCTCCCCTCGATCCTTAAGCCCGCCGACAACATCGGCGTCGATCCGGGCTTAAGCATCGGCGCCTCCCAACCCGGTTCGTCAGACCTGACCCAAGCTGTACCTGACATCGAGACGTGCACCTCCCTCTCCGAGCTTTCGGAAACGGTCGGCTTTGCCGTCAAGGAACCCTCCCTTCCTTTTACGCCGGAACAAACCGAGTATACTTCCTACTGGCATGATCTGGCGCAGATCGAATATACCGCCGGCGGAAAGACCGCGCTCTACCGGATGAGCCTCGGAACGGAGGACAACAGCGGCGATTATAACGCCTACGAAGAAACCGTCTCGATGGACGCGGACGGCCTTTCGCTTACCCTCAAAGGAGACGAAAGCGGCTATACCCTCGGCGTCTGGACGGATGGAAGCTACAGCTACTCTCTTTCCCTTTCGGAAGCGCTTTCCGAAGCGGATTGGCTGACCCTGATAAACGGAAAATAACGGATTTCTCCTTAAAAAGAGCACATTCATGCGGGTTTTATCCCAAAATGAATGTGCTTTTTATCTTTTTGTCCGGCAGAGCATTTCTTAAAATTTGATTTGTGAAAAAATCGTTACATTTTTTAAATTTCGTTGCCCATTATCCCCACTTTATGGTACAATATTCACATAACATGTGATCGCCAATCAGGGCTATTCCGAACTGGTGATGGACGCGGCACGAAAAGCGGGCGCGGGCGGCGGAACCGTCATCCACGCCAAAGGAACCGGCCTTGAACGGGCGGAGCAGTTTTTAGGCGTGTCGATCGCATCGGAAAAAGAGATGCTTTTTATCGTCGTCAAGACCGAGCTGAAAAACGACGTCATGCGTTCGGTTATGAAGGACGCGGGACTTGAAAGCAAGGCCAAAAGCATCCTCTTCTCTCTTCCCGTCACCGATACGGCGGGACTCCGGCTTTCGGAAGCGCTGGAGGAAGAAAAATAATCGTTCCGGGGGCCGGACTTTCCTTTTTGTGAGGAAGGCCCGGCTTTTTCTTTTCATAATCTGTAAACCGGTGCCGAATCATGCACCAAACCCCGCGCGGATGTCCTTTGATGCTGGACAAACCCCTGCACATCCTGTATAATAAAAAGAAAAGACGGCGAAAGGGGCGGAAGCATGGAAACGGGAGAGAAATTCAAAAAAGCGGTGATCGGCGGCTTTGATAAGACCGACGTTATGAATTACTTTGAAAAGACACAGAAAAAGCACCGGGAAGAGATCCAGGCGCTGAAAAACGAATTGAACCGGCAGGGCGGCCGGATCCAGTCGCTTCAGGATCAGTGCGGCGAGCAGTCGGAGACAATCTCCGATCTGAAGGTGCAGCTTTCGGCGGCGGAAGAAAACGGAGAAGCGCTTTCTTTGAGCAATTCCGCCCTTCAGAAGAAAAACGAAGCCCTTCAGCGGGAACTTTCCGCTCAGAAGGCGGTTGGCACCGAACTCCAGATGAAGAAGAATGTCCTCGAGGAAAACCTCCGGCAGGAAACGGCGAAAAATGCCGAACTGAAGGCGGAACTGGATGATCTGACCGCGCGCTTTGCCGAGCGGACAGGGATCGAGATCGGGGAACTGCTGATCGAAGCCAAAGTCAACGCCAGAAAGATCATCGAAAAGGCAAAAGCCGACGCTGAGCAGATCCGTACCGAGATCGGCGGGGAATGTGGAGAGGCGGAAAAGCGCTTCTCGGGTCTCAACGATCAGCTTGGAAGCGTCGAGGAGCATTTTCGTGCCGTTTCGGAGGAAACGATCGCCGGTCTGGAAGCGGTTCGGAAGGAGCTTTCCGAGGTTCAGATTTCGATCGCGTTCCGTTCGGACGAGATGGAAAAGAAAACTAAGGCGTTAAACGCCGACCAGTCGATGATCCCGGAGCCGGAAAACTTTTTCAAAAAGGAAAACGGCTGACGGATTCGTGATAAGGGCGGAGTGGAAGACTCTGCCCGTTTTTGCGCTCGAAAAATTATCTTGAAAGGAGTCTGTACTCCCTTGAAACGATCTCTTTTTAAAGACCGCGATTTTTATAAAACGCTGGTTACGCTGATGCTGCCGATGGTGGCGCAGAACCTGATTACCCTCGCGGCGCAGATGATGGACTCGCTGATGCTCGGAAAGATCGGCCAGACCGAGCTTTCCGCCTCGTCGCTCGCCAACCAGCCCTTTTTTATCTTTAACCTTCTGATCTTTGGCATGGCCTCCGGCTCGAGCGTCTTAAACGCCCAGTTCTGGGGCAAGCGGGACACCCGTTCGATCAAGATCGTCATTTCGATCTGCTTAAAAGTAGCGTTGACTGTCAGTATCCTTCTGGGCGCGGCGGTCATGATCTTCCCCGAAACGGTCATGCGGATCTACACCAACGACCCCGAGATCATCGCGGCCGGTATCGAGTACCTGCGGATTATCGGCTGGTGCTATATCTTTTTCGGCCTTTCCAACACCCTTCTGACGACCATTCGAAGCGTCGGCATCGTCCGGATTGCGGTCATCGATTCGATCTTCTCGCTGGTCTGCAACATCAGCCTTAACTATATCCCGATCTTCGGCCACCTCGGCTTCCCGGCGATGGGTATCCGCGGCGCCGCGCTCGCGACCGTCATCACCCGTATCGGGGACGCCGCTATCGTCCTTTTCTACGTTCTGGTTCTCGATAAAAAGCTCCGCTTCCGGCCGCGCGATTTTCTTGATTTTGATATGAGATTGCTCAAAAACTATCTTAAAAACGGCCTTCCGGTCGCGTTTAACGAGGTTTTCTGGTCGGTCGGCGTTTCGATCCAGTCGATGGTGCTTGGGCGTCTCGGTTCTTCGGTCGTTTCCGCAAGCCAGATTGCTTCGATTGTCCAGCAGTTCTCGACCGTGCTGATTTTCGGCGTCGCCAACGCCGCCGCGATCATCATCGGAAACGACATTGGAGCGGGACAGATGGACAGAGCCAAAGACCGCGTTTTCAAGTTTCGGATCATTGCGATTTTTCTCGGCCTTTTTGCGGCAGGACTAATCCTTCTGCTTTCCGGCCCGGTCGTCAGTTTCTATAACGTGCCGGACGAGACAAAGACGCTCGCGATCGAGATGCTCCGGATTCTTTCGGTCATCGTCATCTTTATCGCCCAGACCGGTATCGGCGTCGTCGGGCTTTTGCGCGGCGGCGGAGACCCGCGGTTTGCACTGTTTGTCGATCTGTTCGGACTCTGGGTCATTGCGACTCCGGCGGCGCTGCTTTCGGCGTTTGTGTTCAAGGCCCCGGTCTTGGTCGTGTACGCCTGCACCCGTCTGGACGAACCGGTGAAGCTTCTGATGATCCTCTGGCGGATGCGCAACAGCCACTGGATGAAAGACGTTACAGGCGAATGACGATTTTCCGAAAACGCATGTTTTAGAGCAGAAAGGAATGCTTATGGACAGAAAAGAAAGGGCAATTGCGGCGGTTGAAGCGCTGAAAAAAGTATATCCGGATGCGCTCTGTTCGCTGAGCTATGAAAAGCCATATGAACTGCTGATCTCGACGAGACTTTCGGCACAGTGCACCGATAAACGAGTCAATATTGTGACCCGTGAGCTGTACGCAAAATACCCGACCCTTCAGGCCATCGCCGACGCGCCGCTTGAAGAGATCGAAGAGATCATCCGCCCCTGCGGACTTTTCCATACCAAAGCCCGCGATATCAAAGGCCTTGCCGAAAAGCTGATCCGGGAGTACGGCGGTGAGCTTCCCGATACGATGGAGGGGCTGACCTCGCTCCCCGGCGTCGGACGAAAGACCGCGAATCTCGTTCTCGGCGACGTTTTCGGAAAGCCCTGCATCGTAACCGATACCCACTGCATCCGTATCTGCGGGCGGCTGGGACTGTCGGAAGGAAAAGACCCCGTAAAAGTCGAACGTCAGCTCCGCGAGGTCATTCCGCCTGATGAGGGCGGCGCTTTCTGCCACCGCCTTGTGATGTTCGGGCGGGACGTCTGTACCGCGAGAAAAGCGTGGTGTGAGAAATGTCCGATGGCGGATTTCTGCCCTTCCGCTTTCAAAACGGAGAAAAAAGCGGGGAAATGACCCCGTTTGACCCCATCTTTTTACGAATTTCCCCTTGCACAACACAGTTTCGTCATGTATAATATTCTTGATACAGGTTTTATGCCTGCAACTACCTGAATTTGGAGGAAAAAAATGAATTCTATCGCTTTGCTGACTGCTTCCGGAACCGAATCCGCAAGCGCTCTTTCTCTGGTTGTTTCGATGCTCCCTCTGGTACTGGTCATCGTCATTATGTACTTCATGCTGATCCGCCCCCAGAAAAAGAAAGAAAAAGAAACCGCTAAAATGCGCAACAACCTTCAGGTCGGCGACGAGATCGTCACGGCTGGCGGCATTGTCGGCCGTGTCGTTTCTCTCAGAGAGGACACCCTTCTGATCGAGACCGGCTCCAACAACACCAAGATCCGGATCAAACGCTGGGCGATCCAGTCCTGCGAAACGATTCACGACGACGTCTGATCCTGACCGGTTCCGCATATCCTGTACCACCTGAATATAAAGGGGAGTCGGGATATGAACAGGCGATCTTTTCTTCAGACAGTCCTTTTTCCGATCGGTCTGGCTCTGCTGTCGGGCGCGGCGGTTTTGTCGGGTACGATGCTTCTGACGGCTTTTTTGGCGGCAGAATGGAAAGCCGCCCCGGATAGCTGCCGGAAGCTCGTATATCTTCCTATTGCTTTGTCCGGATTGGCTGCCGGATGGACATCGGGACGGACATCGGGACGGACATCGGGACGGACATCGGGACGTTTGTCCGGGCGGATGCCGTCTGCGGATACGCTGCCGGATCGTTTGTCTCTTCCTGCGGTGGCTGCGGTCATGGCGGCGGCTTTTATCCTGATGGGTTTTTCCGCATCGGGATGGGCGGCGGACGCATGGCTGCGGGGGATTGCGGCGGCGCTTTCGGTTCTGATCGGAGGCTGTGCCGTCAAATCTGTCGGAAAAAGGCGAAAAATCAAGCCGGGAAAGGCTCATGTGCGGGTGCGCCCGCGCAGAAGGCCGTTATGAGATATCCCAAATACATATGTAAAGGAGCGTTTCTCAATGAAACACATTCAGTCTCTGAACAAGAGCAATCTGAAAGAGTCCGCTGCCAAGGGCGGATGCGGCGAGTGCCAGGCTTCCTGCCAGTCTGCTTGCAAGACTTCCTGCACCGTTGCGAACCAGAAGTGCGAGCACGAGGACAAATAAGTTCCTCTGATCCCGCTTTCGGGTGCACCCCGCCCTTCGGCGGGGTTTTCGTTTGTTACCGGCGGCGCTTATGATAGGGCTGTCCGCCTTTGGAATATATGGAAAAAACAGGATGAAGGAGTTATTATGATCCATAAATACAGTCTGAACGGCTACAATATCGTTTTGGACGTTCACAGCGGCGGCGTTTCGATCGTAGACGATGCGGCTTACCGTCTGCTCGATTTTATCACCCCTCCGATGAGTGAAAAATGTCCGCAGGAGATTCTCGATAAGTTGACCGGCGAGTTCTCTTTAGAGCAGTTGAATGAAGCCTACGGCGAGCTTTATGAGATGTATAAAGACGGGATCCTCTTCTCGGAGGATGATTACGCGCAGTTTGCCGACCGGATGGTCTCTTCTCCGGTCAAGGCCATGTGCCTTCTGGTCGCACAGGACTGCCAGCTCCGTTGCAAATACTGCTTCGCATCGACCGGCGACTACGGCGGACACCGCGCGATGATGAGCTTTGAGACGGCCAAAAAGGCGATCGACTTCCTGATCGAAAAATCCGGCAAGCGCCGCAACCTAAACCTTGACTTCTTCGGCGGTGAACCGCTGATGAACTGGAAGGTGATTCAGGAGACGGTCGCTTATGCCCGTGAGCAGGAAAAGCTCCACGATAAGCATTTTCTCTTTACCGTCACCACCAACGGCGTTCAGCTGACCGACGATAAGATCGAGTACATGAATAAAGAGATGCACAACGTTGTCCTTTCGCTCGACGGAAGAAAGGAAGTCAACGACTTCTTCCGCGTCCGCGCCGACGGAAGCGGCTCTTACGATTCGATCGTTCCCAAGTTCCAGAAGTTTGCCAAGGCAAGAGGGAACAAGGAATACTATGTCCGCGGCACCTTCACCAACAAAAACCTCGATTTTGCGGATGATGTGTTCCATTATTACGATGACCTCGGCTTTGACCAGATCTCGATGGAGCCGGTCGTTACCGATCCGAGCGTTGATTATGCGCTGACCGAAAAGGATATTCCGGCCGTCAACGCCGAGTATGAGCGCCTTGCCAAGAAGATCATTGAATACCGTAAGGCGGGTAAATTCTTTAACTACTTCCATTTCATGATCGACCTCGATCAGGGCCCCTGCGCGATCAAACGGCTGCGCGGCTGCGGCTGCGGCAACGAGTATGTCGCAGTTTCGGCAGATGGCGACGTTTATCCCTGCCATCAGTTCGTCGGCAAGGATGAGTGGAAGATGGGAAGCGTCTATACCCCCGAGACCTTCGACCTGAAGATGAAGGAGTATTTCGCGAAAGCCAACGTCTACGCAAAAGAAGGATGTAAGGACTGCTGGGCGAAGTTCTACTGCTCGGGCGGCTGCAACGCCAACAACCTTGAGTACGCGGGCGATGTCTTAAAGCCCTTCCCGCTCAGCTGCGAGTTTGAGAAAAAGCGTCTGGAATGCGCGATCATGATTAAGGCGGCGCTCGCTTCTCAGGGCATCGAAAGCGGCGAATCGGACTCCTCCTGCGGCGACTGCGGTGACGAGTGCGAGGACGGCGGGCATAAGGTCTGCTGAGAAAAAATTTTCTTAAAAAGATGGAAAAAACACGCGGGAACTCATTCCTGCGTGTTTTTGCGTCCTTTTGAAAGGTCTTGACTCCAAAAAGACAGCTTTTGAGCCGGAAAACGCCCAAAAAGTTTTTGAAAAAGGGTGTTGACAATTCCCGAAAAACGGTGTATACTTATAAAATGTATCAGAATGGATATGTGTACCTATGCACCGCAGAAAACGGTATTTTGGACACATTTTTTCATGTTATTTTGTGCAAATGACGAATTGACTTTTGAAAGATAATTTGTTTACTTTGCACAAGCTTTTCATATGCGTGCTGCCTTGCCTCGATTTTTAAGGGAAGAAAACCGGGGTGGGGGTATTGTGCGCTTCAAGTCAGATGAATGGAGTGATCAAGCCTATGGTGAATGTCAAGCCTGTACAGCTCGGAAAGACGGAACGCAAGAGCTTTGCGCACATCAACGAAGTGCTGGAAATGCCCAATCTGATCGAGGTACAGATTAAATCCTACCAGTGGTTCCTGGATGAGGGCTTAAAAGAGGTATTCCGCGACATCGCAGCGATTACCGACTATACCGGAAACCTGGTGCTGGATTTTGTCGATTACCGTCTCGATGAGACCCCGAAATATTCCGTTACCGAATGCAAAGAGCGTGACGTAACCTACGCAGCCCCGATGCGGGTCAAGGCCAGACTGCTGAATAAAGAGACCGGCGAGGTTAAGGAGCAGGAAATCTACATGGGCGATTTCCCTCTGATGACCGAGAGCGGCACCTTTATCATCAACGGCGCGGAACGTGTTATCGTTTCTCAGCTGGTTCGTTCTCCCGGCGTATACTATGATGATGCGTTCGACAAGACCGGCAAGAAGCTTTACAAAGCGACCGTTATCCCCAACCGCGGCGCGTGGCTGGAATATGAGACCGATTCCCAGGATGTTTTCTATGTCCGTATCGATAAAAACCGCAAGCTCCCGATCACTGTCTTTATCCGTGCGCTTCTCCGCGTCCGCGATGACGTGACCTATGAGCAGGTTCAGGAGGATTACCGCTGCGCACTGACCGATATGAAGGGCACGACCGCAGAAGTCCTCGACCTCTTCGGCGATCAGGAAACGATCGTCACCACCCTCAACACCAAGGATCTGACCGAGGCTAAAGAGCGCCCGGCCGGAATGTGCCCCGGCGACGACGCGCTGCTTGAAGTTTACCGCAAGCTCCGTCCCGGTGAGCAGCCCTCCCTCGAGGCGGCTGTCAAGCACATGGTTCCGCTGCTGTTTGACGACCACCGCTATGATCTTTCCAAGGTCGGTCGCTATAAGTACAACAAGAAGCTGGCGCTGGCTCCTCGTATCATGGGTCACGTCCTTGCTCAGCCGGTCATTGACACCGCGACCGGCGAGATCCTCGCTGAAGAAGGCGAGAAGCTGACCCGCGCACGCGCGATCGAACTCGAGCGCAAGGGCGTTGACGCCGTTTACATCCAGACTGAGGATGAGTCGGTAATCAAGGTTATCTCCAACGGCATGGTCGAGATCAGCGATTTTATTCCCGATCTGGACAAGAAAGAAGCGGGCATCAACGAGAAAGTCCGCTATAAAGTCCTCCGCGAGCTGATGGATCAGACTGAGGATCCTGCTGAACTGAAGAAGCTCATCAAGGCCAACGTCAACCGCCTGATCCCCAAGCACATCATTAAGGACGATATTCTCGCGACCATCAACTATATGAACTGCCTGGCGCACGGCATGGGCACCGTCGATGATATCGACCACCTTGGCAACCGCCGTATCCGCCCGGTCGGCGAACTGCTCCAGAACCAGTTCCGCATCGGTCTGACCCGTATGGAAAGAGTCGTCCGCGAAAAGATGACGATGATGCAGCAGGATTCCGAGGGCATTACCCCCCAGAGCCTGGTCAACATCCGTCCGGTCAGCGCCGCGATCAAAGAGTTCTTCGGCTCTTCTCCGCTTTCTCAGTTCATGGATCAGAACAACCCCCTGGCTGAGCTGACCCATAAGCGCCGTCTTTCGGCACTGGGCCCCGGCGGTCTGTCCCGTGACCGCGCGTCCTTCGAAGTCCGTGACGTACATTACACCCATTACGGGCGGATGTGCCCCATCGAGACCCCTGAAGGCCCGAACATCGGTCTGATCTCCTATCTCGCGACCTTCGCGCGGATCAACGACTACGGCTTTATCGAGGCTCCCTACCGCAAGATTGATAAAGCGACCGGTGTTGTCACCAACGAGGTCGAATATATGACCGCCGACGTCGAGGATGAGGTTGTTGTCGCTCAGGCAAACACTCCCCTGACCGAGGACGGACATTTCGCCACCCCCCGTATCACCGCCCGTTTCCGCGAAGAGATCATGGAAATCGACGCCGAGCGCGCCGACTACATGGACGTTTCGCCGAAGATGGTCGTTTCGGTCGCAACCGCGATGATCCCCTTCCTGGAAAACGATGACGCGAACCGCGCACTGATGGGCGCGAACATGCAGCGTCAGGGCGTTCCGCTGCTCAAGACCGAGCAGCCGATCGTAGCGACCGGTATGGAATACAAGGCCGCTGTTGACTCGGGCGTCTGTGTCGTCGCAAAGGCGGACGGCGTTGTCGAAAGAGTCGATGCCAACGAAGTTCAGGTTCGTGAAAAAGACGGAAACCTGCGCAAATACGAAATCCTCAAGTTCAAACGCTCCAACCAGGGCACCTGTGTCAACCAGCGTCCGATCGTCTCCAAGGGCGAAGAGATCAAGAAGGGACAGGTTGTCGCCGACGGCCCCGCGACCTGCAACGGCGAGATCTCGCTGGGCAAGAACGCGCTGATCGGCTTCATGACCTGGGAAGGCTACAATTACGAGGATGCGGTTCTGATCAACGAACGCCTTGTCCGCGATGACGTTTACACCTCGATCCATATCGAAGAGTATGAGACGGAAGCGCGCGACACCAAACTGGGCGCAGAAGAGATCACCCGCGATATTCCCAACGTTTCTGAAGATTCCCTCAAAGACCTCGACGAGCGCGGCATCATCCGCATCGGCGCCGAAGTCCGGTCGGGCGATCTTCTGGTCGGTAAGGTTACGCCCAAGGGCGAGACCGAGCTGACGGCCGAAGAAAGACTTCTCCGCGCAATCTTCGGCGAAAAGGCAAGAGAGGTCAGAGATACCTCGCTCCGTCTGCCGCACGGCGCTTACGGCACCATCGTCGATGTCAAGGTCTTTACCCGCGAGAACAGCGACGAGCTGACCGCCGGCGTCAATATGGTTGTCCGCTGCTATGTTGCCCAGAGAAGAAAGCTCTCGGTCGGCGACAAGATGGCAGGCCGCCACGGCAACAAGGGTGTCGTTTCCAGAATCCTTCCTCAGGAGGATATGCCCTTCCTCGAGGACGGCACGCCTCTGGATATCGTCCTGAACCCCCTGGGCGTTCCTTCCCGTATGAACATCGGGCAGGTTCTGGAAGTCAACCTCGGCTATGCGGCGAGATCCCTCGGCTGGAAGGTCATGACCCCCGTATTCGACGGCGCACACGAAGAAGACATCCGCGCGATGCAGCGTGAAGCGGGCATTCCCGAGGACGGAAAGCTCACTCTTTACGATGGACGCACCGGCGAAAAATTTGATAACCGCGTAACGGTCGGTATCATGTACTACATGAAGCTGCACCATCTGGTTGACGATAAGATCCATGCCCGTTCGACCGGCCCCTACTCGCTCGTTACCCAGCAGCCTCTGGGCGGTAAAGCACAGTTCGGCGGCCAGCGTTTCGGTGAGATGGAGGTCTGGGCGCTGGAAGCATACGGCGCCGCCTATACCCTGCAGGAAATCCTTACGGTCAAATCGGACGACGTTGTCGGACGTGTCAAGACCTATGAGGCGATTGTCAAGGGCCACAACATTCCGCAGTCCGGCGTACCGGAATCCTTCAAGGTTCTGGTTAAGGAGCTGCAGAGCCTTTGCCTGGACATCAAGGTTCTGGATAAGCAGGGAGAAGAAATCGACCTCAAGCAGACCTTTGAGGATGACGAGGATATTTCCTTCCGCTCCGCAGAGGAGGATGACCGCTACAGTGACCCTGACGCTTTCTCGGTCAAAGAGGACGGCGATATGGAAGGCTATACCACCGGCGATGCCGAGGATATGCTGGACAACAGCGAGCCTGAATTTGATCCCGATGAGGGCGACTCTTACAGCGATAACGACGATCTGGATTTTTAATGGAAGAGGGAGTTACGAGTGGAGTTTAATACGTTTGAAGCAATCAAAATCGGACTGGCTTCCCCCGAAAAGATTCTTGAATGGTCTTACGGCGAGGTCACCAAGCCCGAAACCATCAACTACCGCACGCTTAAACCCGAACGGGACGGCCTGTTCTGTGAAAGAATCTTTGGGCCGACCAAGGACTGGGAATGCCACTGCGGAAAATATAAACGCCTTCGTTACAAAGGCAAGATCTGCGATAAGTGCGGTGTAGAGGTTACCCGTTCCAAGGTTCGCCGCGAACGGATGGGTCACATCACACTGGCGGCTCCTGTTTCCCATATCTGGTATTTCAAGGGCATTCCTTCCCGTATGGGTCTGATCCTCGATATCTCGCCCCGGAGACTGGAGGAAGTCCTCTACTTTGCCAAATATATCGTAACCGATCCCGGCAACACGCCCCTGACCAAGGGACAGCTGCTGGATGAAAAAGAGTATGCGTATCAGCGTGAGATCTATGAGGACGATTTTGAGGCCGGCATGGGCGCGGAAGCAATCAAAAAGCTTCTGCACGACCTCGACCTCGAGTCCCTCTCGGTTGAGCTGAAAGCACAGCTCAAAGACGCTTCCGGTCAGAAGAAGGTCAGAATCCTCAAGCGTCTGGAATGCGTTGAAGCATTCCGTCTTTCCGGACAGAAACCGGAATGGATGATTATGGACGTTGTTCCGATCATCCCTCCGGATATCCGCCCGATGGTTCAGCTGGACGGCGGACGGTTCGCCTGCTCCGACCTGAATGACCTGTACAGAAGAGTCATCAATCGCAACAACCGCTTAAAACGGCTGCTTGAGCTTCAGGCTCCCGATATCATCGTCCGCAACGAGAAGCGTATGCTTCAGGAAGCGGTCGATGCACTGATCGACAACGGCCGCCGCGGACGCCCCGTCACCGGCCCCAACAACCGTTCGCTCAAATCCCTTTCGGATATGCTCAAAGGTAAACAGGGTCGATTCAGACAGAACCTTCTTGGTAAGCGTGTTGACTATTCCGGCCGAAGCGTTATCGTCGTTGGACCTGACCTGAAGATGGATCAGTGCGGCGTTCCGAAGGAGATGGCGCTCGAGCTGTTCAAGCCGTTTGTCATGAAGCGGCTGGTCGAGACCGGCGCTGCCGCCAACATCAAGTCGGCTCGTAAGGCTGTTGACCGCGCGAAACCCGAGGTCTGGGATGCACTGGAAGTCGTTATCAAAGACCATCCCGTCATGCTCAACCGTGCGCCTACCCTGCACCGTCTGGGCATCCAGGCGTTCGAACCGGTTCTGGTCGAGGGCAGAGCGCTCAAGCTCCATCCTCTGGCCTGTACCGCATACAACGCCGACTTCGACGGCGACCAGATGGCAATTCACGTTCCGCTTTCCGCCGAAGCACAGGCGGAGGCGCGCTTCCTGATGCTGGCTGCGAACAACCTGTTAAAGCCCGCAGACGGCAAGCCGATCACCGTTCCTACTCAGGATATGATCCTCGGTTCCTACTATCTGACGATGATCAAACCCGGCGACATGGGCGAAGGCAAGATCTTCCGCGATGTCAACGAGGTTCTGATGGCTTATCAGGACGGCATCATCACCCTTCAGGCCAAGATCAAGGTCAGAATGGTCAAGGGGCAGGACAGCCAGATCATCGAAACGACCTGCGGCCGTCTGATCTTCAACGCTCCGATCCCTCAGGATCTGGGATTTGTGGACAGAAGCGATCCCGCCAACAAGTTCAAGCTTGAGATCGAGTTCAAGGTCGGCAAGAAGGAATTGGGCAAGATCATCGACCGCTGCATCCGTGTACACGGAACCGCCCGCACCTGTGAGGTCCTCGACCAGATCAAGGCGCAGGGCTATAAATACTCGACCAAGGGCGCAATCACCGTTGCTGTCAGCGACGCGACCATCCCCGCTGAAAAGAAACAGCTCGTTTCCGAAGCGGAGCAGGCAGCCCTCAAGGTCAACCGCCAGTACGAGAGCGGTCTTCTCTCCGAGCAGGAAAGAAAAGACCGTGTTATCCGTATCTGGAACGATACCACCAACGCTGTTGCTGAAGCACAGACCGCGAGCATGGATGAGTTCAACCCCATCTTCATGATGGCTGACTCGGGCGCGCGTGGTTCAAAAGCTCAGATCAGACAGCTCGCCGGTATGCGCGGCCTGATCGCGAATACCGCCGGTGCGACCATCGAACTTCCTATCAAGGCCAACTACCGTGAAGGCCTTACCATTCTGGAATACTTCATCTCCTCCCGAGGCGCCCGTAAAGGTCTGGCCGATACCGCTCTTCGTACCGCCGACTCTGGTTATCTGACCAGACGTCTGGTTGACGTTTCGCAGGACGTTATCATCCGCCAGGAGGACTGCGGCACCGACGACGGACTTGTCATCAGCGATATTCGCGAAGGCAAGGAAATGATCGAGACCCTTCAGGAACGTCTCCAGGGTCGTTATCTGGTCGATGATTTCGTCGATCCCGCGACCGGCGAAGTTCTCGTTTCCAACGACAAGATCATGGATGAAGAGGACGCCAAGAAGATTATTGCAACGGGCGCTACCTCGGTCAAGATCCGCTCGATCCTGACCTGCCACTCGCCTCAGGGCATCTGCGCCAAGTGCTACGGCGCGAACCTTGCAAACGGCAAGGCAATCGCGGTCGGCGAAACGGTCGGCGTAATCGCCGCTCAGTCGATCGGCGAACCCGGTACCCAGCTGACGATGCGTACCTTCCATACCGGCGGTATTGCAAACGCAGAGGATATTACTCAGGGTCTTCCGAGGGTCGTCGAGCTGTTTGAGAGCCGCAAGCCCAAGAACAGCGCCATCATCTCCGAGATCGGCGGCAGCGTCCATTTCACCGAAGAAAAGCGCCAGACGGTCATCGTCGTTACCGGCGAAGAGGGCGAAAAGCGCTACAACATTCCTTACGGCTTCAAGATCAAGGTCTCCGAAGGCCAGGTTATCAACCTTGGCGATCCGCTGACCGAAGGTGCGGTCAACCCGCATGACATCCTCGCCGTCAAGGGCGAAAAGGCTGTTCAGGACTACCTGATCAGCGAGGTTCAGAAGACCTACCGCTTGCAGGGCGTTGATACCAACGATAAGCACATCGAGGTTATCGTCCGCCAGATGATGAAGAAAGTCCGGATCAAGGATCCCGGATCCACCGAACTGCTGACCGGCTCGATCATGGAGCGCGGCGACGTTTACCGTGAAAACCAGCGTCTCCAGGCGCGGATCGACGCGGGCGAAGCAGTTTCGCTCATCACCTATGAGCCTGTCCTGCTCGGTATCACTAAGGCTGCGCTTGCAACCGAGTCCTTCCTGTCGGCTGCGTCCTTCCAGGAGACCACCAAGGTTCTGACCGACGCCGCGATCAAGGGCAAGACCGACCATCTGATGGGTCTGAAAGAGAACGTTATTATCGGTAAGCTGATTCCTGCCGGCACCGGCATGAGATGCTATAACGAAGTCGAGGTCGTTCCGACCAAGGCTGAGGGAGAAGAAACCCCTGTACAGCCTGCGACTCCTGCCGACTAACTTCGTATCAAAACCGTCTCCGGCTTTCCGGAGGCGGTTTTTGTGCCGAAAATGTGCAAATAGGACAGTTTTGCGGAAAAATAACCGACAAACTTTTCTTGTCATTTTTGGCGGTTTTTCCGATTTTTCTTGACAGGGGAGTAAACCTGTGATAGAATAAATAATTGTGTGGGGAATCATCCTCACCAATAAATATGTAAGGAGGTGCCATATGCCTACTTTTAACCAGCTCGTTAGAAAAAGCAGATCTTCCCTGGTTAAGAAGTCTACTGCGCCTGCTCTGAACCGTGGATACAACTCCATGACCAAAGAGGCGACTGACCAGACTTCCCCCCAGAAGAGAGGCGTCTGCACTGCAGTCAGAACTATGACCCCTAAAAAGCCTAACTCTGCACTGAGAAAAGTTGCCAGAGTTCGTCTGACCAACGGAATGGAAGTATCAGCTTATATTCCCGGTGAAGGTCATAACCTGCAGGAACACTCTGTTGTTATGATCCGCGGCGGACGTGTCAAAGACCTTCCTGGTGTTCGTTACCACATTATCCGTGGTACTCTGGATACTCAGGGTGTCAACGGCAGAATGCAGTCCCGTTCCAAATACGGTGCAAAGCGTCCGAAAGCTGGTGCGAAGAAGTAATTCCGCGAGGCCGGATTAACGGCTGACCGAAGGCCCATATGGCACGATTCAACAGGGTTGATTCGGCCTTTGAGCGCTGACGGAGGAAATTTTACTTTCGAGTACCGATGAATTCATTCTGTGAAGGAGGGAAGTAAAGTGCCTAGAAGAGGTCGAATTGCCAAACGTGATGTTCTGGCAGATCCTGTATACAATTCTAAACTGGTCACCCGTCTGGTCAACAGCATCATGCTGGACGGCAAGAAGGGTGTCGCTCAGAAGATCGTCTACGGTGCATTTGATATCGTAGCCGAGAAGACCGGTAAAGATGCTCTCGATGCTTTTACCGAAGCACTCGAAAACATTATGCCCGTTCTGGAGGTTAAGTCCCGTCGTGTCGGCGGCGCTACCTACCAGGTCCCGATGGAAGTCCGTCCCGAAAGAAGACAGACTCTGGGACTCAGATGGCTTACCGCTTATGCAAGAGCCCGTTCCGAGAAGACCATGAGAGAGCGCCTTGCCGGCGAGATCATGGACGCTCTGAACAACACCGGCGGAGCCTGCAAGAAACGTGATGATACCCATAAGATGGCAGAAGCCAACAAGGCTTTCGCTCATTTCAGATGGTAATTGCTGCTTTTTAACGAAAGCCGCATAAATGTTTCCTCTCTTGGCAATACTGTCAAGCGGAAACGGAAAACGTTTTTTGATAATACGATCAGCGCGGCAGGGGGAACAGATGATCCCGCTGCCTCGACTGGAATATAGAGTAAGTTTGAAAGCGCAGCTTTCACTCGTATTTTGTGCCAACATATTAAAAGGATGAATGATTATGCCTAGAGACGTATCCCTTGAAATGACACGAAATATTGGTATCATGGCGCACATCGACGCAGGTAAAACCACCGTTACCGAACGTATTCTTTATTACACCGGTAAGATTCATAAGATGGGCGAAACCTACGAAGGTACCGGCACCATGGACTGGATGGCTCAGGAACAGGAAAGAGGTATTACCATTACCTCCGCAGCTACTACCTGCTTCTGGAAAAAGCATCGTGTCAACATCATCGACACTCCCGGCCACGTTGACTTCACTGTTGAGGTTGAACGTTCTCTGCGTGTTCTTGACGGCTCTGTTACAGTTTTCTGTGCAAAGGGCGGCGTAGAACCCCAGTCCGAGACTGTCTGGCATCAGGCCGACAACTATCATGTCCCGCGCATGTGCTTCGTCAACAAGATGGACATCATGGGCGCAGACTTCTACAATGCTGTCGATATGATGCATGAGCGCCTGCACGCACCGGCGCATCCGATTCAGCTCCCCATCGGCGCTGAGTCCGATTTCGTAGGCCTCATCGACCTGCTCGAAATGAAGGCTTACTACTATAACGATAAGATCGGCGAGGATATCTCGATTGTTGATATCCCCGATGATATGAAGGATAAAGCAGAACAGTACAGAGGCGAAATGATCGAAGCCCTCGCTGAAAACGATGACGCGATCATGGAGAAATACCTCGAAGGCGAAGAGATCTCGATCGATGAGCTGAAAGCAGCCATCCGTAAAGAGACCATCGACAACACCTTCGTTCCGGTACTGTGCGGTTCCGCTCACTTCAATAAAGGTATGCAGAAACTGCTCGACGCAATCGTCGATTATATGCCTGCTCCTACCGACATTCCCTCGATCAAGGGTGTCGATCCCAACACCGGTGAAGAAGTCGAGCGTCATTCTTCCGACGACGAGCCTTTTTCGGCTCTCGCGTTCAAGATCGCGACCGACCCCTTTGTCGGCAAACTGTGCTACTTCCGCGTTTATTCCGGTAAGGTTGACGCAGGTACGACCGTTTACAACTCGGTCAAGCAGAAACCCGAAAGAATGGGTCGTATTCTTCAGATGCACGCTAACCACCGTCAGGATATCGAGACCTGCTACGCAGGTGATATCGCAGGCGCAGTCGGCCTGAAGGTCACCACCACCGGTGATACCCTGTGCGATCCCAAGGCAGAAGTTGTCCTCGAGTCGATGGAGTTCCCGGAACCCGTTATCCGTGTTGCGATCGAACCCAAGACCAAAGCCGGTTCCGAAAAGATGGGCATCGCCCTCGCAAAGCTGGCTGAAGAGGATCCTACCTTCAAGACCTACACCGATGAAGAAACTGGTCAGACCATTATCGCCGGCATGGGCGAGCTGCACCTCGAGATCATCGTTGACCGTCTGCTCCGCGAATTCAAAGTCGAAGCAAACGTCGGCAAACCTCAGGTAGCTTACCGTGAAACCATCAAGGGCAACGCTGACGTTGACAACAAGTACGCCAGACAGTCCGGTGGTAAAGGCCAGTACGGTCACGTTAAGATTCGCGTTTCTCCCAACGAGCCCGGCAAGGGATACGAGTTCATCAACTCGGTCGTCGGCGGTTCTATTCCGAAGGAATACATCCCCGCAGTCGATGCCGGTATCCAGGGCGCTCTCCAGTCCGGCGTTCTCGCAGGTTATCCTGTTGTTGACGTCAAGGTTGAGCTGTATGACGGTTCTTACCACGAGGTCGACTCTTCTGAAATGGCATTTAAGATCGCCGGTTCTATGGCAATCAAGGAAGCCCTCAGAAAAGCAAACCCCGTTATCATGGAGCCTCTGATGAAGGTCGTTGTTGTAGTGCCTGAGCAGTACATGGGCGACGTCATCGGCGACCTGAACTCCCGCCGTGGTCAGATCCAGGGCATGGAGGCGAGAAACGGCGTAGAGGATATCAACGCGCTCGTTCCTCTGGCGGAAATGTTCGGCTACGCGACCGACCTTCGTTCCAAGACGCAGGGTCGCGGCAACTACTCGATGGAACCCAGCCACTATGTTGAAGTTCCCAAGAGCATTGCTGAAAAGATCGTTGCTGAGAGAACTAAGAAATAAATTTACCGGATATTGCAAAAAATACTTGCAATATCCGAAAAATTCTGCTACTATTATGGTACAGATTCTTTAATCGATTAAGGAGGAATTTCCAATGGCAAAGGCTCATTACGAAAGAACTAAGCCCCATGTCAACATCGGCACCATCGGCCACGTTGACCACGGCAAAACCACCCTGACCGCTGCTATCACCAAAGTTCTGGCTATGAAGGGCGACGCTCAGTACGAAGCTTATGATATGATCGATAAAGCTCCCGAAGAGAGAGCTCGTGGTATCACAATCAACACCGCTCACGTTGAGTACGAGACCGACAAACGTCACTATGCTCACGTTGACTGCCCCGGCCATGCTGACTACGTTAAGAACATGATCACCGGTGCTGCTCAGATGGACGGCGCTATCCTCGTTGTTTCCGCAGCTGACGGTCCCATGCCCCAGACCCGTGAGCACATCCTGCTCGCTCGTCAGGTAGGCGTTCCCTACATTGTTGTTTTCATGAACAAAGTTGACCAGGTTGACGACGAAGAGCTGCTCGACCTCGTCGAGATGGAAATCCGTGAGCTCCTCAACGAGTACGACTTCCCCGGCGACGACGCTCCCATCATCCGTGGCACCGCTCTGGGCGTTCTCGAATGCACCTCTACCGATATCAACGATCCCGCTTACAAATGCATCCTCGAACTCATGGACGCTGTTGACGAGTACATTCCTACTCCCGACCGTGCTGCTGACAAGCCCTTCCTGATGCCTGTTGAGGACGTTATGACCATCTCTGGTCGTGGTACCGTTGCTACCGGCCGTGTTGAGAGAGGCACCATTAAGGTTGGCGACGCTGTTGAGATCGTTGGCCTGAAAGAAGAAAAGGGCACTTCCACCATCACTGGTCTGGAAATGTTCCGCAAGACCCTGGACTACGCTGAGGCTGGCGACAACGTCGGTGCTCTGCTCCGTGGTATCCAGAGAAATGAGATCGAAAGAGGCCAGGTTATTGCTAAACCCGGTTCCGTTCATCCTCATACCAAATTCCACTGCCACGTTTACGTTCTGAAAAAAGAAGAGGGCGGACGTCATAAACCCTTCTTCACCAACTACAGACCTCAGTTCTACTTCCGTACGACTGACGTTACCGGCATCATCACCCTGCCCGAAGGCACCGACATGGCTATGCCCGGCGATAACCTCGACTTCGACGTCGAGCTGATCACCCCCATCGCTATGGAAGAAGGCCTGCGCTTCGCTATCCGTGAAGGCGGCAGAACCGTTGGTTCCGGCGTTGTTTCCAGCATCCAGGCTTAAGTTTTAAGCTCGGCTGACTGATCAGACGTTTTTCGCCCCCGACCCTTAAAAAGGTTGGGGGCGTTTTATTTTTCTCTTGACAAAATGCGCGCTCCGGCGGACAATAAGAGTATTATGATAAAAGGAGTCTGTTCCCATGAAACCTTTGATTGCGATTTCCTGTACAACCAACTGCGCGGGGCTTTCCGACCAGCCGGCGCGGATGATCGAAAATCCGATTGCTTATTCCAATGCGATTGCGGCGGCGGGTGGCGTTCCGATCCTGACGCCAGAATGCTGCGTGGGCGAATATGCGGAGATGTGCGACGCGCTTCTTCTTTCCGGCGGACACGATGTGGATCCGACCTGGTACGGGGAGGACGTTTTGAACGACACGGTTCATATCGACCTTTCGCGTGACGCTTATGAGATCGAACTGACCAAGGCATTTCTGAGGAAAGGCAAGCCGATTCTTGCGATCTGCCGCGGATTTCAACTGCTCAACGTTCTTCTGGGCGGCGACCTTTATCAGGACGTTTTGGCGCAGATGGGATTTGTACATATGAACCGCGATATCCGCCATCCGTTTTACGCGGAAGAGGGATCGGTGCTGGAGAGGCTTTACGGCGAGGTTTTTCGGGTCAATTCGACCCACCATCAGGCCATCCGCCGTCTCGGAAAGGGCTTGAAGGCAACCGGACATTCGGTCGAGGGGATCATTGAAAGCTATGAATCGGAGAATCCGTCTCAGCTGATCTGGGGGACGCAGTTCCATCCCGAGCGTCTGACCGGCGCACAGTGGGATGATCGCACCCCGGATTTTGGCAGCTATTTTTCGGCATTTATTGAAGCTGTCAGCCGGGCAAGCGGCGAATAATCGAACGGATGAAAAGAGACCGGCAGGGTGAAAACCTTGCCGGTCTTAAAAATTAAACAATTATTTGCAATTTTCGGTCTTATTTTTGATTGACTAGAGAAGTACAGGTGTTCTATAATAGAATAAAAAGCGGAAATCAAATAGAAAGGGAGTTTTTTATGTATTGCAATGAATTGGTATATCAAAAAGTGCTCGAGATGCGCCGGGGGTCGGCCTCGCAGGATGCACAGGGTAAAATTTACGGTAAGGAAGCATATATTCCTGTTCGCGATGGCCGTCAGGTTCGCGTGCTGAGCTATACTCCCGAAGGGAAAGATCAAGCCACGCTTCCCGTCTATTTTGATGTGCACGGCGGCGGATTTATTATGGGTACGCCGGAAGGCGACGACGCTTTCTGCCAGCGGGTATGCGAGGAGCTTGGAATCCGGGTCATCGGGATCGATTATCGGCTCGCTCCCGAAAATCCCTGCCCGGCGGATAAAGAGGACGTTTATGATGTGATCGAGTATTGCCACGATCATCCGCAGAAGTACGGGATCGATCCCGAGAAAATGGCGGTCGGCGGACATTCGGCCGGTGCGAATATCTCGGCGGTCGTGGCCAAATGGGCGGTCAGATCGGGCGCGTTTTCGCTGCGCTGCCAGATCCTCGACTACCCGCCGATGGATGTCCAGACCAACCCTTACCAGAAGTTCTTTACCGAAGGGGCGATCCCGCCTTTTGTCGCCGATCTTTTCAATGACTGCTATATCGATCACGCGCACGCGGGCGATCCTGATTGTTCGCCGGTCTATTGCAGCGAAGAGGACTTAAAAGGGCAGTGCCCGGCGGTCGTTCTGACCTGTGAGATCGACTCGCTTCGGGATGAGGGCGAACAGTATGCGCTGATGCTGATGAAAGCGGGCGTGGAAGTGACCGCAAAACGGTTTCTGGGCGCGGCGCACGGCTTTACGATGCATATGGGCGACCCGCTCGCGGACGCGGGACAGAAGATGATGATCGAAGGGCTTCGCCGCTATCTCAAATAAGTATTCCAAAACAGAAAGGAAGAAAAATCTGTATGAAATATCAGAAACTCTTTACCCCTTTTTCAATCGGTAACGTTCAGTTGAAAAACCGGTTTGCACTCGCGCCGATGGGACCGCTCGGTCTGGGCGATGCGAACGGCGGCTTTAACCAGCGTGGTATTGATTATTACACCGAACGCGCAAAGGGCGGCACCGGCCTGATTATCACCGGCGTTACCTTTGTTGACAACGAAGTAGAAGAGCACGGTATGCCCAACTGTCCTTCGCCGACCTTTGACTCGGTTCACTTTACTCGCACTGCACGGGAGATGACCGAACGGATCCATGCTTATGGCTCCAAGGTCTTTCTTCAGATGTCCGCCGGTTTCGGACGTGTCACCATCCCGACCAACCTCGGCGAATATCCTCCGGTTGCGCCCTCTCCGATCCCTCACAGATGGCTGGATAAGATCTGCCGTGAACTGACGGTCGAAGAGATCCACAAGATCGTCAAGTCGTTCGGACTGGGCGCCTATAACGCCAAACGCGCAGGCTTTGACGGCGTGCAGATCCACGCGGTTCACGAAGGATACCTGCTCGACCAGTTCGCGATTTCGATGTTCAACCACCGCACCGATGAATACGGCGGAAGCCTGGAGAACCGGCTGCGCTTTGCCAAAGAGGTCGTCGAAGAGATCAAGACAAGATGCGGGCAGGATTTTGTCGTTACCCTCCGTTTCTCGCCCAAGAGCATGATCAAGGACTGGAGAGTCGGCGCACTTCCCGGAGAAGAGTTCGAGGAGATGGGACGCGACCTTCCCGAAGGAATTGAAGCGGCGAAGCTGCTGGTCAAATACGGCTATGATGCGCTGGATGTCGACGTCGGTTCCTACGATGCATGGTGGTGGAGCCATCCCCCGATGTATCAGGAAAAGGGCCTTTACCGCAAGTACGCGAAGCTGGTCAAAGACGCGGTCGATGTTCCCGTTATCCTCGCCGGACGGATGGACAATCCCGATATGGCACTTGAATCGCTTGAAAACGGCGACTGCGATATTATCTCGCTCGGCCGTCCGCTTCTGGCTGATCCCGATTACGTCAACAAGCTCCGCTTCGGCGATCTCGCGGGCATCCGTCCCTGCATCTCCTGTCAGGAAGGCTGCATGGGCAGAATTCAGAACTATTCGATGCTCAACTGTGCCGTCAACCCGCAGGCCTGCAAGGAAGGCCCCAACGCTTATCGTCCGATCTTCCGTTCCAAGAAGGTCTGCATCATCGGCGGCGGTGTTGCCGGATGTGAAGCGGCGCGCGTTCTCGCGATCCGCGGACATAAGCCGGTGCTGTTTGAAAAGACCGGCGTGATCGGCGGCAACCTGATTCCCGGCGGTGCTCCTTCTTTCAAAGAGGACGATATTGCGCTGGCAAAGTGGTACGAGCATCAGATGGAAGTCCTCGGTGTTGAGGTGCATATGAACACCACCGTCACCAAAGAGATGGTTCTCTCGGGCGGATATGATACCGTAATTGTTGCGACTGGCTCGACCCCGAAGGTCTTTAAGCTGGGCGATGACGAGAAAGTATATACCGCGGCGGACGTTCTGACCGGCGTTAAGGATCCCGGCGATACCACTGTTATCGTCGGCGGCGGTCTGGTCGGGCTTGAGCTTGCGCTCGACCTCGCGGAAAAAGGCAAGAAGGTCACCGTTGTGGAAGCGATGGATAAACTCCTCGCAGTCAACGGCCCGATCTGCTCGGCCAACAAGGAGATGCTTCTGGCGCTGATCCCCTTCAAGGGCATCGAGACCGTCTGCGGCGCACGGGTCAAGAGCTTCAAGGACGGAAAACTCTCCTATGAGAAGGACGGAGAGGTTCACGAGATCCCGGCAGACAGCGCGATCCTCGCGGTCGGTTACAAGGAAGAAAACAGCCTCTATCAGGAGCTTCAGTTTGAGGTTCCGAGCATCTATCTTCTGGGCGACGCGAAGAACGTTTCCAACATCATGTACGCGATCTGGGATGCGTTTGAGGTGGCCAACCATATCGACTGATAAGATGAAAAAGCTCCGTCTTTTTGCCTGAAAACAGCGGAAAATGCGGGGTAAAATTCTCTGATAAGCGCACCTGTGTCAAGGAAAAATACTTGACACAGGTGCGCTTTCGTGTTACAATATCAGATGTAAAGCAAAAAGGTTTACATCCAAGAAAAAAGGCGGGGTTTACGGAACGGAGGAAGAGCCGGTGGCAGATAAAAATCTGAATATCTCGGTTCTGCTCGACCATTACGGAGCCATGCTCACCGATAAACAGCGGGAAGTCATTGATCTTTATTACAACGACGATCTTTCACTGGCGGAAATTGCCGAACAGGAAGGCATCTCCCGGCAGGGAGTGCGCGACAACATCAAGCGAGCCGAAGCGCAGCTTTTGGAGATGGAAGAAAAGCTCCACGCGGCCGAACGGTTCAAGAAGATGATGGAAATGTTTGAAGCGGTAAACCTTCAGCTGGACAGCATTGAGAAAGACTACGCCCTTCAGCACCGGCCGTCCGGTGTGCGCAGGGTCAACGAGATCCGCGGACAGCTATCCCGGTTTGCGGATGAATATTTTTCCTGAGGAGGGAACGTATGGCATTCGAAAGCTTATCTGATAAACTCTCGGCGGCGTTTAAGAAACTGCGCTCCAAGGGCAAGCTCAGCGAGTCCGATATCAAGGAAGCCATGCGTGAAGTCAAGCTGGCACTCCTCGAAGCAGACGTCAACTATAAGGTCGTCAAGGATTTCGTCAAGACGGTCAGCGAACGTGCGGTCGGCGTAGAGGTGCTCGAAAGCCTGACTCCGGCGCAGCAGGTTATCAAGATCGTCAACGAGGAACTGACCGCTCTGATGGGTGGAGAGAACGCCCGGATCGAGTTCGCGTCCAAGCCCCCGACCGTCATTCTGATGTGCGGCCTTCAGGGAAGCGGTAAAACGACCCATGCCGCCAAGCTCGCCAAGTACTTCAAGGATAAGGAAGGCTGCCGGCCGCTGCTGATCGCCTGTGACGTTTACCGTCCGGCGGCGATTGAACAGCTGAAGATCGTCGGCGAAAAGGCGGGCGCTCGTGTCTTTGAGATGGGGCAGGGTGATCCGGTCGAAATCGCCAAAGAGGGTATGAAGTTTGCCAAAGACCACGGTCACGATCTCGTGATCGTCGATACCGCAGGCCGTCTGCACATCGACGAAAAGCTGATGGATGAGCTGAAGGCAATCGAAGCGGCGGTCAACCCCAACGAGATCCTTCTGGTTATCGACGCGATGACCGGTCAGGACGCGGTAACGGTCGCCGATACCTTCAACAAGGCGCTCCCCGTTACCGGCATTATCCTCACCAAGCTGGACTCCGACACCCGGGGCGGCGCGGCGATCTCGGTCAAGCAGGTCACCGGCAAGCCGATTAAATTCTCTGGTACCGGCGAAAAGCTGGACGACATCGAACCGTTCCATCCGTCGAGAATGGCGTCCCGAATCCTTGGAATGGGCGATGTATTGACGCTCATTGAAAAGGCGCAGGAAACGGTTGATGAAAAAGAGGCCGAAAAGCTCGCCAAGAAGATGAAGGCGAACGCTTTCGATATGAACGATCTGCTCGATCAGATGCAGCAGATCAAAAAGATGGGCTCGATGCGCTCGATCATTTCGATGCTCCCGGGCGTCGCGGGCAAGGTCACCGATGAAAATATCGACGAGGGCGACCGTCAGCTTCAGCTGATCGAAGCGATGATCCACTCAATGACCAAAAAGGAAAGGGAAAACCCGTCGATCATCAATCCTTCCCGGAAACGCCGGATCGCCGCCGGTTCCGGAACCAGGGTCGAAGATGTCAACCGGCTGCTCAAGCAGTTCGACCAGATGAAGCAGATGATGAAAAAGATGGGCGGTATGAAGGGCAAAAAAGGCTTCGGACGCCGGATGAAGTTCCCGCCGATGAATATGTGATCTTACTGAAGAAACAAAAAGTTTCGCCAGTTTGTCAATACAATCCAAAACACAAAATTTCAGGAGGAAATTACCATGGCAGTTAAAATCAGACTTCGCAGAATGGGCGCAAAAAAGGCTCCTTTCTACCGCATCGTTGTTGCAGATTCCAGATATCCCCGTGACGGCCGCTTCATTGAAGAGATCGGCACCTACGATCCCACCAAGAACCCCAGCGTTGTAAACCTCGACGTTGAGAAGGCAAACAAATGGATCGCTACCGGCGCTCAGCCCACCGATACCGTTAAGAAGATCCTCAAGATCGCTTCTGAGAAATAATTTTCCTTTCGCTTCGCCCCATACCGCCGGGGTTTCCAGAGGCGGCGGACGCGCGGCCTCCGATTTCGGAGCGCCCGGTTCCTGTCAGAGAAAAGAGGAATGAACATGGAAGAATTACTGACGGCTCTCGCTCGCGGACTGGTCGAGGACAAGGACTCTGTGAAGGTCACTGTCGACGAACCGACTGAGGACGGAACCATCGTGTATCATCTGAACGTGGCTCCCTCCGATATGGGCAGAGTCATCGGCAAGCAGGGACGCATCGCCAAGGCCATCCGCGTGGTTATGCGTTCGGCAGCTCAGCAAAACGGCAGCAAAATCATGGTCGAGATCGATTGATCGAAAGCCATTAAAAAAACCGACGCTTGGCTTCCTTGTAAAGAGGAGGACGAGCGCCGTTTTTTTAATGCTCATTTTTTCTGGAATCTTTATATTAGAAGTAAAATAGACAATTTGTGTAAATTATATCTGATTTTTGAAAATTGACAGCCCGCAACAGCGAGTATATACTATAGACATGGGATTCCAATGAGGATAAGGCGTACAATATTTTTTGTACGCCTTATCTGCATAACTTTTCGGAGGAAAACATGATGAAACAAAGCGCACGAATGAGGGGAGCTTTTGCGACGGTTTGGCTGATAACGACCGCGCTTTTCAGCGGATGTCGGCCGTCAGACGCAGAGTCATCACAGGCGGAAACGTTTTCGGTATCGGACGAATCCTTTACCCTTACGGCAACGGACGCATACAGCGATGGGCATTATTTTTCATGGACAGTAGAAGCTGAACGCAAAGACGGAGAGCCGATCAGCGGGGAATGCCGGAGCAAACTGACCGAGCCGGATATCCACGTTGCGGGAGAGGTCGCGTTTCGCCCGGGAGAGACTGTTGAAAAGGATGGGAAACGGGTTCAGTCCTTCGCGGCTTACACCAGTCCGGTGACCGATCATGTGACCGTTTTCTATGACTGGGTGGACGGGGAAGAGACGGCGCTTTCGCTGACTGTTCAGCCGAAAAAAGCGGAAACAAAAACGGGAGAAGCGGATGGAATTACCGTTCAGCTCTCCGAAAAAAGCCTTCTGATCCTGATACCGGAGGAGCAGGCTCCGAGCAATCATCGGGTTTCCTATACGATCAGCGGCAAAGAGGACGCGGCTTTATACGAGGGAACGGGAACGGGAAATCTGGCTCGTCTTACCCTTTCGGGAGAAAAAAACGTCTTCTTAGTTGTTCACGGCTTTTTTGACGAATCGTTTGCGCTGGAAAAGGCGGAGTCGGTCATGGTTGGGGAAACGAGCGTGACGCTGAAAAAAGGATGATTGTGTCGAAAGTGTAAATAATGAGAAGTACATCTTGCTTTTTATGTTAAAAAGTTCTATAATAAAATCAAGACAAAAGGGAGTAGCGGACAGAGCTTATCTCTGCCGGTGTTTTCGACTAAACGGTTGGCTGAGGCCGACCCGGAAACATCAGATCCGAAAAGATTTTGACAAGACTTTTGCAGGCAGGCTTGAAGCG